>NZ_JCALDB010000033.1:0-29323 GCF_059812645.1 Mycobacterium sp. NGS45
GAAAATGAACCGAAAAGCATCCGCCCCCATCGAAAACAACCCACCAATGGCCTGCATCGCCCCGGTCAGACCGCTCGGCAATCCGATCCCGGTCGTCCACCGTTCTGGCCCTTTCACTGCCATCAGCGTGGCCCTCCTGGTCCTTCTAGGATCGTCACGGCCGACACCGCGGTCGGGCCGCCGAGCGTGTGGGCCAACGGGATTCGCGCATCGTCGACCTGATCGACGGCTGCACCCCGGGGTTGTGCGAAGGGTTCCACGTAGTGCGCGACGCCGGTGGCGCCCGGCGGATGTCCCTTGGACTTCTGGCCGCCACTGGGATTCACCGGCAAGGCTCCCCCGATCGTCGTCTCGTCCGCTTGCACCAACTCGTAGGCCTCGAAAGGCTTAGCAAAGCCTAGGTCTTCATAGCTGATCAGCTCGATTCCCGTGCAGAAATCGTCAACCTCAGCAACATCGTCATCCGATCGTGTACCACCGGCTCCGACCTCGCGACCTGGCCCGGCAACCGCCGCTGTGACGGCATCCTGGTCATCGCCGGCAATGCGACGCACGTCACTACCCCATGGGGGCAGACAGGTGCCAATCGCGGCGATGAACAACATGGTGTGCTTTCGATCTAGGTGACCGCGCCAGCGGTCTTGAGCTCGATGATGCGATCCCAGTCCAGCCCGAGCTCGAGCAGAACGTCATCGGTCTGCTCGGCGAATCCGGGGGCCGGCCCGGTCTGCGGTGCAGTCACATCAAACTGCACCGGGTTGGCGACCAGCTCGAGTTCACCGGCCTGCACCAGGTATTCGTTGGCGCGCACCTGCGCATCCGCGGCGGCCTGCAGGGTGTCCTGCACCGGCGCCCACGGCCCGGCCAGGGTGGCGAACCGCTCACTCCACTCCGGCAGGGTGCGGGTGGCGATCACCTCGCCCAGGATCTCGACTGCCGCCGGGGTGTGCTCGGCGATCGACTCGGCGGTGGCGAAGCGCGGATCGTCGATCAGATCTTCCCGGTCGATGTGCCGGCAGACGTCGGCCCAGAACTTGGTGGGCTGCATCATGACCAGCGAGATGTAGCGGTCGTCCTTGGTGCGGTACACACCGACCAGCGGATTGATCGGCGAACCGTGCACGCCGGGTGGTTGCGCGACCAGGCGCTGCTGCAGGTGGGTGGTCAGCGCCACGGTGTGCCCGAGTGCCCACAGGCCGCTGCCCAGCAGCGACACGTCGACGGTCGAGCCCTCGCCGGTGCGTTCCCGCTTGACCAGGGCCGCGGCGATACCGCCGGCCAGGTTGGTGCCCGAGATGGTGTCGCCGTAGGCCGGTCCGGGCGGGGCCACCATGCCGTCGACGCCTTCGGGGGTGATGGTGGCCGCGGTGCCGGCCCGGCACCAGAACGCGGTCATGTCGTAGCCGCCCTTGTCGGACTCCTGACCGCGCGGGCCCAGCGCGCTGCCGCGCGCGTAGACGATGTTCGGGTTGACCTTGCGGATGTCGTCGACGTCGATGCCGAACTTCTGCCGATGGCCGGGCAGGAAGCTGGTCAAGAACACGTCGGCCCGCTTGGCCAGCTCCAGCAGGATCTCGCGGCCTTCCGGCACCGACATGTCCAGGCCGATGCTGCGCTTGGCCCGGTTGGCGTGCTCGATGTTCGGGTTCGGGTCGCCTTCGACCCGCAGCGGCCCGGTCTGGCGCAGGCCGCGCTGCGGGTCACCGGTGACGGCGTGCTCGACCTTGATCACGTCGGCGCCCCATTCGGCCAGCACCGCGCCGGCCGACGGCACGAAGCCGTACATCGCGACCTCGAGCACCCGGATGCCGTCGAGTGGGCCGCTCACTTGGCGCCCTCCTCGGTCTGCTCGGTCGCCTCGGGTGGCAGCACCACCGCGAAGGTCTTGCGCTCCTGGAATTCCTCCAGGCCCGCCGCGCCCATCTCGCGCCCGATACCGGACTGCTTGTAGCCGCCGAACGGCGCGTCCGGGCTGAAGTAGTTGCCGCCGTTGATCGAGAAGGTGCCGGTGCGGATGCGCCGGGCCAGCGCGATGGCGCGGTCCTGGCTGCCGAAGATGGCGCCGGACAAGCCGTAGATGGAGTCGTTGGCGATCCGCACGGCGTCGTCGTCATCGTCGTAGGCGATCACCGCGAGCACCGGGCCGAAGACTTCCTCCTGGGCGATCTCGGCGCCCGGGTCGACGTTGGTCAGCAACGTCGGGGTGTAGAAGAAGCCGGGGCCCTTCTTCTCGCCGCCGGTGACCAGGGTCGCGCCCGCCGCGACCGCGCGCTGCACCATGGCGTCGACCTTGTCGCGCTGCTTCTCGCTGATCAGCGGGCCCATGTAGGTGCCGGTCTCGTTGGGGTCGCCGTAGCGCACGAAACCGAAGTTGGTCTTGACCAGCTCGACGATCTCGTCGTGCTGGGCGCGCGGCACCAGCAGCCGCGAGGTCAGGGCGCAGCCCTGCCCGGCGTGGGTGACCATCGAGAACGCCGAGAACAGCGCCGCGGTGGAGAAGTCGGCGTCGTCGAGCACGATGGCCGCCGACTTGCCGCCGAGTTCCAGGAACACTCGCTTGAGGGTGTTGCTGGCCGCGGCCATGATGGCGCGCCCGGTCGGGGTCGATCCGGTGAAGGTGACCATGTCGACGTCCGGGCTGGTGGTCAGCGCGGCACCCACCTCGGGGTCGGCGCCGGAGAGCACGTTGACCACACCGGCCGGGATGTCGGTGTGGTTGGCGATCAGTTCGCCGAGCGCCAGCGTGATCAGCGGGGTGTCCGGCGCGGCCTTGAGGATCACCGTGCAGCCCGCGGCCAGTGCCGGCGCGAGCTTGGCCAGGGCCAGCTGGTTGGGATAGTTGTAGGCGATGATCGCGGCGACGACGCCGGCGGCTTCCTTCTCCACCCAGCGGTGGTGCTGGGCGCCGCGGCTCTCGATGTTGCCGAGGTCCTCGGTCAGCTCGGCGTCCTTCAACAGCTCGGCGTAGAACCGGACGATGTCGACGGGTCCGTCGTACTGCGCACCCGCCAGCAGGGCCGGGGTGGCGCCCACCTCGTCGATGGTCAGCTGACCCATTTCGTCGCGGTGCTCGACCAGCGCGGTGTGCAACTGCTCCAGGCAGCGGATGCGCAACTCGACGTTGGTGGACCAATCGGTCTCGTCGAAGGCGCGCCGCGCGGCGGCGATCGCGGCCTCGGCGTCGGCGATGTCGGCGTCCGGGGCATAGCCGAGCACCTCGCCGGTGGCCGGGTTCAGGCTGGCGAAGCTGCGCTCGCCGGCCACCAGTTGGCCGTCGATCAGCAGGCGGCGATCTACCGGATGGCCTGCAACGTCGTCGGTCGCGAGCGCCGCCTCGGGTGCCGCAGCCGTCTCCGGAGATGCCATCCGGTGTCCTCCTCCGAGTTGAAAACAGGATTCTCTTCTTCGGCGAATCTTACATTCGGCCTGCGAGAACTCAAGAAACTAACCAAGACCTCCAGCACGCTGTCAACAGCGCGACCAAGGAATGCCGAAAACCCCAGGAAACCTGCGACTTTTGAGACTGGAAGTGCAGTAACCTTGCGGTACGGGAGACCCGGAGAGTACGGTTCTCACAATCGAAAGGGAGATTCTTGACACCCGAGACGGCCGACTCCGCGCTCGCCGCCAGGCCGGCGCACGGCGCCGTTCGGGCAGAACTCCGACTCGAACGCTGTTGGATCCAAACCCCCAGTTAGACCCAGATCGGTCAGTGGAAAGGAACGCCCATGGGACGCGTTGAAGGCAAGGTCGCATTCATCACCGGCGCAGCGCGCGGACAGGGCCGCAGCCATGCGGTGCGGTTGGCCGAGGAAGGCGCCGACATCATCGCCGTCGACCTGTGCGAGGACGTCGACACCATTGGCTACGCGATGGCCACTCCCGAGGACCTCGAGGAGACCAAGAACCTGGTCGAGAAGACCGGACAGCGGATCGTCACCGCCAAGGCCGACGTGCGCGAGCCCGCCCAGCTGCGCACCGCGCTGGAAGCCGGGCTGGCCGAGTTCGGCAAGGTCGACATCGTGGTGGCCCAGGCCGGCGTCGCCGCGATGAAGGGTCAGCCGCCCATGCAGGCCTGGTCCGACGGCATCAACATCAACCTGATCGGCACCATCAACGCCATCCAGGTGGCGCTGCCGCATCTGAACGAAGGCGCCTCGATCATCGCGACCGCCTCGGCTGCGGCGCTGATGGACGCGCACAACAAGCCCAAACCGGGCGGCGATCCGGGCGGCATGGGCTACATGGTCTCCAAGCGGATGATCTCGGAGTACGTGCACTACCTGGCCACCGAGTTGGCCGTGCGCGGCATCCGGGCCAACGTCGTGCACCCGACCAACTGCAACACCGACATGCTGCAGAGCGAGCCGATGTACCGCAGCTTCCGGCCCGACCTGGAGAAGCCCACCCGCGCCGACGCCGAGCCGGTCTTCGGTGTGCAGCAGGCCATGAAGGTCAACTACGTCGAGCCCGAGGACATCAGCAACGCGGTGCTGTGGCTGGCCTCCGAGGAGTCCCGCTACGTCACCGGCATGCAGCTGCGAGTGGACGCCGGCGGCTACCTGAAGTGGTACGACTACCACGTCTGACCGACGTCCCGAGAAATCGTCTGCCGCACAGCCCGATTCGGCACGAAAGGAAGAACGATGAAGGTCTGGGTTGATCAGGAGAAGTGCCAGGGACACACGCTCTGCGCAATGATCGCACCCGATTCATTCGAACTCGACGACGTTGACGGCCACAGCTCGGCCGTCAACGAGATCGTGCCGGATGACCAGAAGGACGCCGTCCGCGAAGCCGCCCATTCCTGTCCTGAACAAGCCATCGTCATCGAGGACGACGACGGCCAGTAGGCCGCCGCCCGTTCCATCAAACAAGGAGACAACGCCGTGAGCATCGACGATGTCGTGACTGACGACGAGCGCAAGCGCAACAAGTACCACTTCGACCGGCACACACCGGAATACCGGCTGCAGTTCGAGAAGATCACCGAGGAGATGCACTCTCGGTGCCCGCTGGCCTGGACCGACGTCTACGGCGGACATTGGGTGGCCGCGGACAGCAAGCACGTGTTCGAGTTGGCGCGCTGCCCCGCGGTGTCCAATCACCACGACATCTCCGGCGAGACGCCGTTCCAGGGCATCACCATCCCCAAGGCCAGCCGCGCGACCGTGGTGCGCGGCGGCATCCTGGAGATGGACGAGCCAGAGCACAGCGCCTACCGCGGTGCCCTCAACCCGTACCTGTCGCCGGCCGCGATCAAGCGCTGGGTGCCATTCGTCGACGAGATCACCCGCGCCGCGCTCGATGAGCACATCGAATCGGGTCAGATCGACTTCGTCGATCACCTGGCCAACGTGGTTCCCGCGGTGCTGACCCTGGCGATGATGGGCATCGAGCTCAAGAAGTGGAACGTCTACAGCGAGCCCACGCACGCGTCGGTGTACACCCCGGAGCACTCACCGGATCGCGAGAAGATCAATGAGCAGCACCGGGAAATGGGCATCGACCTGATCAACAACATGATGGAGATCCGGGAGAACCCGCGGCCCGGTCTGGTGAATGCCTTGCTGCAGTTGCGCATCGACGGTGAGCCGGCTCCCGACATGGAGATCCTGGGCAACCTGGGCCTGGTGATCGGCGGCGGGTTCGACACCACCACCGCGCTGACCGCGCACGCGCTGGAATGGCTCGGCGAGAACCCCGACGAGCGCGAGCGGCTGTCCCGCGAGCGCGACACGCTGCTCAACCCGGCCACCGAGGAGTTCCTGCGATTCTTCACCCCCGCCCCGGGGGACGGCCGCACCTTCGCCGAGGACGTCGAGGTCAACGGCCAACAGTTCAAGCAGTACGAGCGGCTGTGGCTGTCCTGGGCGATGGCCAACCGGGATCCGTCGGTGTTCGAGGAGCCCAACAAGGTGATCATGGACCGGAAGGGCAACCGGCACTTCAGCTTCGGCATCGGCGTGCATCGCTGCGTGGGTTCCAACGTGGCCCGCACGGTGTTCAAGTCGATGCTCACCGCGGTGCTCGACCGGATGCCGGACTACGTGTGCGACCCGGAGGGCACGGTGCACTACGACAGCATCGGCGTCATCCAGGGCATGCGCAACCTGCCGGCCACCTTCACGCCGGGCAAGCGACTCGGGCCGGGCCTGGACGAGACGCTGGACAACCTGCAGCGCATCTGCACCGAGCAGGAACTGGCATTGCCGATCACCGAGCGCAAGGAAGCCGCCGTAATCGACTGGAAGTAGTGGCGATTTCGGTGCGTTTGCGGGTGCTGAGCGCCCCTAAACGCACCGAAATCGCATTGATCTGGAGGGCAGCGTGGTGCCAAGAAACTCGGATCTGGCCGAGTACCGTCGTCCGAACGGCACGGTCCCCACCCGCCCGGACTGGCGCACCGTCTTCGCCTGCTGGCGCGGGTTCATCCTGACCGGCCACCACATCGACGAGGTGTACGAGGCCTACCTGGCGATGGAGGCTCGGGTGTACGCCCGTACCTTTTACCAGGTCCGGTCTCATCCCAACGGGCGCAAACTGTTTCGCGATCGCCCAGACCTGCTGGCGGTGCTCGGCGATGACGCCTACCTGTCGGATCTACCACCCGGCACCCTCGGGCACGCCTATCACTCCTTCCTGACCACCAACCGGCTCGACGCCGGGGTGTTCGACGAGGCGACGGTGATCCGGCCGTTGGCCGAGAAGCACAACTGGGACGAGGACTTCTACTACCTGATGCTGCGGTCGACCGCGCTGCACGACATCTTCCACACCATCGGCGGCTACGGGCCGGACATGGCCGGCGAGGTCACCAATCTCGGATTCCACTGCGGTCAAATGGAACCCGCCGGACCGCTGGAACGACTGGGCTACGTGATGGCGTTGACCGTGCCGGGCGCTTCGGTGCGGCACAAGCTTCGGGTCTACCGGCAGGCGATCGAGCGCGGGCGGCGCGCCGACAAGATGATCGCCGCGCCCTGGGAGGAACTGCTGGATCAACCGATCGACGACGTGCGCGCATTGCTGGGTATTGCCCCGAAGCGCGAGGCGCATCCACACGGCGATTGGTTCACCAACTGGACGCCGATCGGGATGAAGCCCCCGGCGCGCTGGGATTACGACGAGATCCTGGCCCGCGGCGCATACTGACCCGCGGCAGCGTCAGGCAGCCAGCGCGGCCAATTCGTCGAGCATTCGCGGGAAGAGGTCGGTCAGTTGCCACACGTCGGGCATCAGATCGGCACAGGCCACCACACCGATGTCGATGCCGCCGTCGTAGGACCCCAGCGACACGTTGAGCCCGACCCCGTGTAGCACCGGGCCCAGTGGGTAATTCGCCCGCACCGCCGCGCCCAGCAGGAACGACGGCACCTGTGATCCGATGACGTTGGACACCGACACGTTGAACAACGGCTTGCGCGCGGGTAATCCGGTCCAGGTGTACGCGCGCATCATCCCCGACAGCAGCCCGGGCAGGCATTCGGTGGAGTCGCGCAGCAATGAACCACCGATGTCGGCGCTGACCTCCTTGGCCTGCGAACTGGCGTGTGCGATCGCGGCCAGTCGCTGCACCGGATCGGCGATGTCGGTGTGCAGCCGAGCGAACATGGCCGACATGTTGTTGCGCCCGATGCCGTCGTCCTCGACGACCACCCCGATCGGCATCATGGCGACCAAGGATGCGTCCGGCAGCGCATTGCGGTCCAGCAGGTACTGGCGCAGGGCACCGGAGACCATCGCCAGCATGACGTCGTTGACCTTCACGCCGAACCTGTTCTTGACGTTCTTGACGTCGGCGAGGTCGATGCGAACCGTGCCGACCGCCCGCGCGGGAGTGATCGGCGCGTTGAACAATGTGCGCGGCGCGCCCAGCACGCCGGCCGTACCGCGTCCGGTCAGAGCGCGACTGCCGGTGCGCGCGGCCATCCGCAGCGCATCCGGAACCACCTTGGCGGCCAGCAATTTTCCGCGTCGGCGCAGCTGCACCACCCCGTCGCGGAGCAGTTCCCGCCGCGACGGCAACGCCACGTCCGGAACTGCTGCCGGCACCTGCGCGTCAGCTTCTTCGGGTTCGGTGCTGAACAACCGCGAGAACAGATCCCGACTGCTGGTGCCGTCCATCATGGCGTGGTGGATCTTGGCCAGCAGCGTGATCCGCGAGGACCCCGGCCCGCCGTCCGGCCCGCCCTCGATGACCCACATCTCCCACAGTGGCCGCTGCCGGTTCAGCGGTGTTGCGATGAGATCGCCCACCAATGCCGATGCTTCGGCCCGGCCGGCCGAAGCCGGCAGAATGCGGCGCTGCAGATGATGGTCGAGATCGAAATGCGGATCGGGGGTCCAGACCGGGGTCCCGATCCGCAGTGGGCCGGCGGCGAGCTTCAAACGGAATTCCGTGACCCCGGCGATCCGCTGCGACAATGCCGCACGAAATCTTTCGAACGTGTAGTCCTCGGGCATGGTGGCGGTGTCGAGTTCCATCAGCAGGGAAATCGTCATCGGCTGCCCCGGGGACTCCAGCCGCAACAGGCTGGTGTCGAATCCGCTCAACCGGTCGATGCTCATGACAGCACCCGCACCGGCAGTTCCGACCAACCCCGCACCGTCGGTGAGTACACTCGCTGACACTCCTCCCAGATCACTTCGTACCGCGGCATGAAATCCAGCAGGCGATCCAGCGCCACAGCACATTCCAGCCGAGCCAGCGCGGCACCCAGGCAGGTGTGCACGCCGTGTCCCAACCCGAGGTGCACGCTGCCGGCGGCCGGCCGGTTGATGTCGAACCGGTCCGGATCGTCGAACACTTCGGGATCCCGGTTGGCCGCCGCAGCGCACAGCATCACCGGCTTCCCCTCGGGTATCGACACCCCGTGCACCGTGATCTCGGACAGCGTGCAGCGCAGGTTGTACTGGACCGGCCCGTCGAACCGCAGCAACTCCTCCACTGCGGCTCCGATCCTGCTGCGGTCCTCGACCAGTTGCTGCCACTGATCGGGGTGCTCGGCGAAGGTGGACACCGCGGTGGCGATCAATTTGGTGACGGTCTCGGCGCCGGCGCCCCCGAGTAGTGTTGCAAACCCGGCGATCTCGAGGTCGTCCAAATGGGTGACCTCGCCGTTGGCCCGTTCGATCTGGGCGGCGATCAAGGCGCTGATCATGTCATCGGCCGGCTCGGCCCGCCGCTGTTGGACCAACTCGTAGTAGTAGAGCCCGGTGTTGACGAAGGCTTGCATACTCGCCTCGGAGCGCTCGACCTGCCCGGGAACATGGCGCAGCGATTCGTCGATCCAGAGCCGGATCTGCTGGCCGAAATCCTCAGGCACCCCGGCCATCCGGGTGATCACCTCGACCGGGAACAGCGCCGAGAAGTCCTGCACCACATCGAACCGAGCCGGGTCGGCAACCGCCAACCGGGAATCGACGAGTTGTTCGATCACCGCGCGCTGCGCTTCGATGGCAGAGGCAGTGAAGCCCTTGCTCAGCAGGCTGCGCATCCGGCGGTGTTCGGGCGGATCCATGAACAGGATCGCCTTGGGCGGGTCCTCGGGCGCCCTGATCATCGCCAGGTCGAATCCGCGGGTCGAGGAGAACACCTGCGGATTGCGATAAGCCGCAGCCACATCCGAGTAGCGGGTCAGCGCGTAGAAGTCGTGCTCTGCGCTGTAGAACACCGGCGCGTGCTCTTGCAGCTGTCGATAGATCGGGTAGGGATCGTCGTGGAACTCCGCAGAGAACGGATCGAATTCGATCGGCATGCCCTGGGTCAACCTTCAACCTTCCGTCGAGCAGCCTGCGGGCGATTTCGGTGCGTTTGCGGGTGCTGAGCGCCCCTAAACGCACCGAAATCGCTTACAGCCCGAGGCCGCGGGCGATGATGTTGCGCTGGATCTCCGAGGTGCCCCCGGCGATGGTGCCGGCGAAGCTGCGGAAGTAGCGCTCCATCCAACTCGCCGACAGGTAGTCCAGGTCATACGGCCGGTGGCTCGAGGTGTCGGCCGGGTGGCGCAGACCATCGATGCCGGCGCCGTCCAGCGCGGCCTCGGTGGCGTCCCGCTCGGCCTCGGACCCCAGCACCTTGAGCACCGAGATGGTGGTCATGTCCTCCTCGCCGCGGGACGCCTTGGCGATCGCCGAGGAACCCAGTAGCCGCAGCGCCTGGTAGTCCATCAGCAGCGTGGCGTAGCGGTCCCGGCCCAGCGTGTCGGTGGGTGTGAAGTCCTCGATCAGGTTGTGCAGCCGGTCGGCGTACTGCATCCACATCATGGTGCGCTCGTGGCCGAGTGCGCCGTTGGCCACCCGCCACCCGCCGTTGAGCGGGCCGACCAGGTTTTCCTTGGGCACCCGGACATCGGTGAAGAACACCTCGTTGAAGTCCAGGTCGTCGTGGTGGCAGATGGTCGGGAATGGCCGGCGCACCAGGCCCGGGGTGTCGGTCGGGATCAGCAACACCGACAGTCCCTTGTGCTTGGGGGCGTCCGGATCGGTACGTACGAAGGTGAACAGCACGTCGGCGTCGTGCGCACCCGAGGTCCACACCTTCTGCCCGTTGACCACGAAGTGATCCCCGTCGGCGACGGCCTTGGTGCGCAGCGACGCCAGGTCCGAACCCGCGCCGGGTTCACTCATGCCGACCGACGCGGTCATCTCGGCGCGCAGGATCGGCACCGCCCACCGGCGTTTCTGCTCGTCGGTGCCGAAGGTCAGGATCGAGGCGGCGACGATGCCCACGCCCTGCGGGTTGTAGCTGTGGTAGATGTGCCGCTTGGACAGCTCCTCGCGGTGCACGTACTGCTGCACCACGGTGGCGTTGCGGCCGCCGAACTCGGGCGGGTTGCCGGGCAGCAGCCAGCCGTGGTCGAACTGCAGGGCCTGCCAGCGACGCGCCCACTGCGGGATGTGCGAGCAGGTTTGCGAGCGCTCCGCGGCCTCGGCCTCGGCCGGCAGGTGCTCGTCGAGGAATGCGCTGAACTCGTCCCGGAAGGCTTCCACGTCGGCGTCGAACGTGAGTTGCACGGCTCTCCTCGTAATCGCTGGACCATTCCATCTTGCCCCTTGCCACCGGGGCCCATCATAGGAGAATATCATTCTAGATATCTGGAATTGAAGTCTCCCGCGGCCTCAGCCCGGCCGCAGGACAACGCTACCGCAGGCGAGAATTCCATTCTTGCTCTCGAAGAACGGGGTTGTACTATGGATCACATGGCTGAGCGTGGAGGGCTCGCATGATCGAGGTCACCGACGGTGCGCAGACCATCAAGACGCCGGTGATCGACGCCAGCGTGCACATCTTCTTTCCCAACAACAAAGACCTGCGGCACAACTTCATGCAGGAGCCGTTCCGCAGCCGCGGCTTCCCCGACTACGAGATGGACTGGTACGGCGCGCCCGGCGGTGAGTACGCCAAGGGCACCAAGGGCCCGGACGGTCAGTACCCCGGCTCCCACGTCGAAACCGTGGCCCAGCACCTGTTCACCGACCGCGGTGTCGACATTGCGGTGCTGCACCCGATGACCCGCGGCGTGATGCCGGACCGGCATCTGGGCACCGCGATCGCCGCGGCGCACAACGAGATGATGGTGACCCGCTGGCTCGAGCACGACGAGTTCGGCGAGCGGTTCCGCGGCACCATCCGGGTCAACCCCGACGACATCGTCGGCGCGCTGCGCGAGATCGACAAGTACAAGGACCACCCGCGGGTGGTGCAGATCGGCATCCCGCTGCAATCTCGTGAGCTCTACGGCAAGCCGCAGTTCTGGCCGCTCTGGGAGGCCGCCGTGGAGGCCGGCCTGCCGGTCGCCACGCACATCGAGGTGGGCGCCGGAATCGGTTTTGCGCCAACGCCATCCGGGCGCACCCGGACCTACGAGCAATACCACGGCTTCATGTCGTTGAACTACCTGTACCACCTGATGAACATGATCGCCGAGGGCGTCTTCGAACGCTATGACGGTCTGAAGTTCGTCTTCGGAGACGGCGCCGGCGATTCGCTGACACCGTTCATGTGGCGGATGGACTGTTTCGGCCGACCGCATCTCGAGCAGACCCCGTGGGCACCGAAGATGCCCAGCGACTACCTGCCCGGGCACGTCTTCTTCGTGTCCGGACCGTTCGACGGGCCCGGCGACGTCGAGTACGCCGGTGAGTGGTTCGGCTTCACCGGCAAGGACGACATGACGATGTACGGGTCGAGCTATCCGCACTGGAATCTCAACGATCTGAAGGTGCCGGCCGCCTACAGCGCCGAGCAGCGTGACAAGTACTGCTGGCGCAATGCCGCCGAGCTCTACGGAATCGACATCCCGGCCGGCCTGGTCGCCCAGTAACCCTCACAGCCTGAGAGAGAAGCGTCCACGATGAGCAGCACAGAACACTCGACCCCCGGAAACGTCCACGCGGGCAACGCCGAACCCGCGACCAAGGCCGTCACCTCGACCACCGAACGCGTCACCCCGACCGAGCGCATCGCGGTGCGCTGCGTGGACTCCGATGTGCACCCGGTCCCCAAGCGCGGGCAGCTGTTGCCGCACATCCCAGAGCCGTGGCGGAGCAAGTACTTTCTGACCCATTCGTTCGGTGAGCAGATCTACTACGACGCCCCGGATTACGCGCACGCCTTCGCGATGCGGGTGGACTCGTTCCCGGACGACGGTGAATTCGCCTGCAGTGACCCGGACTTGGCGTTCAAGCAGTTGATCATGGAGGCCGGCGCCGACATCGCGATCCTCGAGCCCGGCGCGTATCCGTGCCGGATCCCGGAAGCCGACCACGCCATGAGCCAGGCGCTGAACTCCTGGCAGGACGCCTGCTGGCTGGATTCACACAACAACTGGCACCAACGCTGGCGCGGTTCGATCTGCGTCTCGATCGAAGCACCGCAGTTGGCCGCCGCCGAGATCGAGAAATGGGCCGGGCATGAGTACATGGCACAGATCCTGATCAAGGCCGAACGCCGGCCGGCCTGGGGTGATCCGTGCTATGACCCGGTGTGGGCCGCGGCCACCAAACACGACATCCCGGTGTCCTGCCACCTGTCCCGCAGCCACCACGAAGAGCTGCCGATGCCGCCGGTCGGCTACCCCAGCTACAACCACGACCTGATGGTCACCTACTCACTGCTGGCGCACAACCAGATCATGAGCCTGATCTTCGACGGCGTCTTCGACCGCTTCCCGACGCTGCGAATCGTGTTCGTGGAGCACGCCTTCACCTGGATCCTGCCGCTGATGTGGCGGATGGATGCCATCTACGAAGCCCGTAAATCCTGGCTGGACATCAAGCGCAAACCCAGCGAGTACGTCAAGGAGCACATCAAGTTCACCACCCAACCGCTGGACTATCCGGAGGACAAGACCGAGTTGTCCCGGGCCTTCGAGTGGATGGAGTGCGAGAAGATCCTGCTGTTCTCCAGCGACTACCCGCACTGGACCTTTGATGACCCGCGCTGGCTGGTCAAGCATCTGCCCGAGCATGCCCGCGAAGCGGTGATGTTCCGCAACGGCATCGAGACCTATCACCTGCCCGAGACCGTGCCGGCGCTCGAGGGCCAGGTCCGGGTGCACTGAGATGCCCAACGAAGCCAACGAAACCAAGCCCAGACGGCTGGCTCAGGGCCGCGAGCACGTGGTGGCCACCGTCGACGAAATCCCGCCCGGCACACACAAACTGGTGCCGATCGGCCGGCACGGAGTCGGCGTGTACAACGTCAACGGCACGTTCTATGCGATCGCGAACTACTGCCCGCACGAGGGCGGACCGCTGTGCTCGGGCCGGGCCCGCGGCCGCAACGTGGTCGACGACTCCGTCCCCGGCGACGCCGTGATGGTGCGCGACATGGAGTTCATCTACTGCCCGTGGCATCAGTGGGGTTTCGAGCTGGCCACCGGCACCACCGCAGTCAAACCGGAATGGAGCATCCGTACCTACCCCGTCCGGGTCGTCGGCAACGACGTCCTGGTCCAAGCCTGAGGACGTCCGAGAGAACCGATGACCACTACTGCACTTGACCCCGGCGAACACCGCATCGAGATCAACGGCGGCAACGTCGTCTACGAGATCCTGGGTACCGACGGCGAGTTCATCGCCCTGACCCCGGGCGGCCGATTCAGCAAAGACATCCCCGGGCTGCGGCCGCTGGCCGAAGCCCTGGTGGGAGGCGGCTACCGGGTGCTGCTGTGGGACCGGCCCAACTGCGGCAAATCCGACGTGCAGTTCTACGGACAGAGCGAATCGCACATGCGCGCCGAGACGCTGTCGAAGCTGATCACCACGCTGGGCATCGGTCCGTGCATCATCGCCGGCGGTTCCGGCGGCGCCCGGGATTCACTGCTGACCACCATGCTCTACCCCGAGCTGGTGCGAAAGCTGGTGGTGTGGAACATCGTCGGCGGCGTGTACGGCAGCTTTGTGCTGGGTGGTCACTATGTGGTGCCGAGCATTCTGGCGGTCCGCGGCCTGGGCCTCGAGGGTCTGGTCAAGGTGCCGGAGTGGCGCGAGCGCATCGAGCAGAACCCGGACAACGAGCAGCGCTTCAAGGCACTGGATCCCGACGAGTTCCTCAAGGTGATGCTGCGCTGGCTGAACGCCTACGTGCCCAAGCCCGGCCAGACCATCCCGGGCGTGGTGGACGAAATGTTCGACGAAATCAAGGTGCCCACCTTGATCATCCGCGGCGGCGAGAACGACTGGGATCACCCCAAGCGCACCTCCTACGAAGTGCACTGCCTGATCAAGGGTTCGACGTTGATCGATCCGCCATGGCCCGAGGACGCCTGGGAACGCGCCGGCGAGAAGATGGCGCAGAGCGGCGGGAAGGACTTCTGCCTGTTCGACACTTGGGTTCAGGCCGCGCCGGCGATCCTGGACTTCTTGGCCCGGCCATGACCGCGAGCGGCGCTCAGACCGTCCGGATGACGACCTCGCAGTTGGTGGAGGCCTCCAACGCGGTGTGGATGCGGCTCTCCGGGATGCGGGTGAGATCGTCCTTACGCAACGTCACCGTGATGATGTCCCAGCCGTCCGGGCCGGGCACCCGCTCGATCTCACCGGTCAACCCGAAACCGGCCAGCACACCGTGCGCGTCGTCGTCGGTGCCGTGGCTGACGAAGGTCAACACGCCGGCCACCGGCGCACCACCGAAAGCCTTGGCGCACATCGCGATCGCCGTTCGCTGCAGCTCTTCGGGCGCCTCGCCGGCCATCAGCAACTCGACCTCGCGTCGACTCGGCGGCAGCGGCGCCAGATCGTTGTCGATCAACTCGGCGCCGGCCTCGGCGGCCAGCTCGGCCAGCGCGGCCATCCCGGTTCGCAACTGCACTGCCGACAGCTCGCCGCTGGGATCGACCTTGACTCGCACCACAGCAGTTCGCACGTGCAGCAGCCTAGCCACCGTGCGCTCCCAGCCCGCAGGAGGTTCTGCATGACTACCGCTACCGAGCCCGGCGCCGACCTGGCGGTGCGCGTCTGGCCGGGCCTGACGCCGCGGCTGCTGCGCACCGCGACGGCAACCGAGAACGCCACCGAGACCCTGGCCGAATACACCGCAGCCGGTGGATATCTGGCTGCCGGCGACCCCGAGCCACTGCTCGACGAGGTACGCGCGGCCGGGGTGCTGGGTCGCGGTGGCGCGGCGTTCCCACTGGCGGTGAAGTTGCGCACGGTGCGCCAGGCACAGCTGGCCGGCCGCGACACCGTACTGGTGGCCAACGGCGAGGAGGGCGAACCGGCCTCGATCAAGGACCGCTGGCTGCTGCGGAACCGGCCGCATCTGGTGCTCGACGGTGTGCGGCTGGCGGCCAACGTGATCGGCGCCCGGCACGCGCACGTCTACGTCTCGGATCCGCAGGCCGCCACCGCGGTGCAGTCCGCGCTGGCCGAGCTGCGCGACACCGAAATCCTGGCTGCACTGACGGTCAGCCTGACCGTGGTCTCCCCTGGCTATGTCGCCGGCGAGGAAACCGCTGCGGTGCATGCCATCAACGGCGGACCGGCCAAACCGACCGACAAGCCACCGCGACCGTTCGAGTCCGGTGTCGGTGGACTGCCCACCCTGGTCAGCAACGTCGAAACGCTGGCCAACCTGGCCTATCTGCAGCGTGCCGGAGCAGCTCGATACCGCGAAGTGGGCACCGAGGCGGCACCGGGCACCTTCCTGGCCACCATCACCAGCGCCGGCCACCCGCCGGTCCTGTTCGAGCTGCCGCACGGCGTGCGGTTGGCCGAAGTGCTTGCCGAGCACGGCATTCCGGCCGAGCAGGTACGCGGCGCCCTGATGGGCGGCTACTTCGCCGGACTGCTGAACGCCGACGTGCTCGACGTCAGCCTGGACCACGAGACGCTGCGCGGATTGGGCAGCGGTCTGGGTTGCGGCGCGGTGTCGGTGCTGACCGAGGAGTGCCCGGTGGCGGTGGCCGCTGCGGTGCTGTCCTACTTCGACCGGGAGAACGCCGGCCAGTGCGGTTCGTGCTTCAACGGCACCGCGGCGATGGCGGCCGCGGCCGGGGCGCTGCGCGACCACACCGCCGACGCCGATGACCTGGCCCGGCTGCGCCGATGGTCGGTGGTGCTGCGCGGCCGCGGCGCCTGCGGCACCCTGGACGCCGCGACCAACATCGCGGCCAGCCTGCTCGACGCCTTTCCCGATGAGGTGGCCGCGCACCTGGACGGCAGCTGCGCACGTTGTGCGGCAACGCCATATACCGACCCCAAGCCGTTCCAGGTCGAGCCGGCGCCGCAGCCGGCGTCGAATGGACAGACCGCAGAGGTGGCCCGAGCATGAGCAACCCGATGCGCATCAAACTGGACCGCACGCTGTGCGACGGGTTCGGCATCTGCGCCAAACACGCACCGGAGTACTTCTCGCTGGACGACTGGGGTTACGCCGTGCTGGTCGGTGACGGCAACATCCCGGAGGAGGACCGGGACGCCGTGCTGCGAGCGCTGATGGACTGCCCGGTGCACGCCATCATGGAACTGAGCGAGCGCCGCCCCGATGACCCGCCGCCGGCGGCGCCCGTCGATCTCCCCGACCCGGCCGATACGCTGCAGACCGAAGACAACGAAGCGGAGTGGGGTTTCACACGATGACCGACAGCGCCAAGCCGAAGCGGATGCCGCTGCCCCAGGTGGCACTCGAGACCGAATTCTTCTGGACCTCAGGCGCTGACGGGCAATTGCGCATCCAGGAATGCGGCGACTGCAAGGCGCTGATCCATCCGCCGCGACCGATCTGCCGGTACTGCCGCAGCCACAACCTGGGGCCGAGGGTGGTGTCCGGTCGCGCCATCCTGTCGGCGTTCACGGTCAACCACCGGTTCGCCATCCCCGGCCTGCCCGCGCCGTACGTGGTGGCGCAGGTGGCCATCGAAGAGGACCCCCGGGTTCGGTTGACCACCAACATCATCGACTGTGATCCCGAGGAACTCGAACTCGGCCAGATCGTGCAGGTGGTGTTCGAGCAGCACGCCGACGACGTGTGGCTGCCGCTGTTCACCCCGACCGCCGACCGCGAGATCGGTACGCTGCCCGACGACGAGATCGCACCCACCGACTTCAGCACGCACGTACGGCCCAAGCTGCCCGGAGCCAAGTTCGAGGAACGCTCGGCGATCACCGGCATCGGGGTGTCCCAGCTGGGCCGCCGCCTGCTGGTGCCGCCGCTGAGTTTGACCATCGAAGCCTGCGAGGCGGCGATCGCCGACGCCGGCCTGACCTTCGACGACATCGACGGCCTGTCAACCTATCCCGCGATGGACGCGATGGGTATGGGCGAAGGTGGCTGCACCGCACTGGAGGGTGCTTTGGGCATCCGGCCCACCTGGATCAACGGCGGTATGGACACCTTCGGCCCGGGCGGTTCGGTGATCGCGGCGATGATGGCCGTGGCCACCGGGATGGCCCGGCATGTGCTGTGTTTCCGCACGCTGTGGGAGGCCACCTGGGGTCAGCTGATGAAGGAGGGCAAGGTCGCTCCGATGGGCGGTGCCCGGGTAGCCGGGTGGCAGGCGCCGTTCGGCGCCACCTCGGCTGCGCATACTTTGGCGCTCAACGCGCAGCGGCACTTCCACCGCTACGGCACCACGCGCGAGACGCTGGGCTGGATCGCGATCAACCAGCGCAGCAACGCCGCGCTGAATCCGACTGCGATCTACCGTGATCCGATGACGATGGACGACTACCTGTCGGCCCGGATGATCACCACCCCGTTCGGTCTGTACGACTGCGACGTGCCGTGCGACGGTGCAGTCGCGGTGATCGTCTCGGCGGTCGAGACGGCCAAGGACCGGCCCAAGCCGCCGGTCCTGATCGACGCGGTCGGCACCCAGATCATCGAACGCACCGACTGGGACCAGACCACGCTGACCCACGAACCGCAGGTGCTGGGCCAGGCCGCGCACCTGTGGAGCCGAACCTCGCTGCGCCCCAACGATGTCGACGTCGCCGAACTCTATGACGGCTTCACCTTCAACTGCCTGTCCTGGCTGGAGGCGCTGGGCTTCTGCGGCATCGGCGAAGCCAAGGACTTCCTCGACGGTGGGCACAACATCGCCCGGGACGGCGTGATCCCGCTGAACACCCACGGCGGCCAGCTGTCGCACGGGCGCACGCACGGTATGGGTTTGATCCACGAGGCGGTCAGTCAGCTGCGCGGGGAGGCCGGGGAACGGCAGGTCGCCGACGCCAAGGTGGCCGTTACCAGCTCGGGCGGGCTGACCCCCAGCGGCGTGCTGCTGCTGCGCACCGAATCATGACCGAAACCACGCCGCAGCCGCGCGTCGTCCTGGTCGACGGCGTGCCGATGTCGGGTCTGCTCGCCGAGGCGCCCGACCCGCGCGGTGTGGTGGTGGCGCTGCACGGCGGCGCGACGACGTCGGCGTACTTCGACTGCCCGGGACATCCCCAGCTGAGCCTGCTGCGGTCCGGACCGCAACTCGGTTACACCGTGGTGGGCCTGGACCGCCCGGGTTTCGGCTCCTCGGCGCTGTACGCCGAGGAGTTCACCGACCCGGACCGGCGCACCGAAATGACCTATCGCGCAGTCGATGCCATCCTCGGCGACCGGGACCGCGGCGACGGACTGTTCATCCTGGCGCATTCCAACGGCACCGAGTTGGCGCTGCGCCTGGCGGCGCATGAGCGCGGCGCGGATCTGCTGGGGGTCGAGATCTCCGGCACCGGGCTGGAGCAGCAGGACACCGCCCGCGCGGTGCTGGCCGGCGCGTCGGTGGACAATGTGCCGACCGGCTTGCGCGCGCTGCTGTGGGAACCCGCCGAGCTGTACCCGCCCGGCATCTCGAGCGCGGTGCGGATCAAAACCGGTCCGATTTCACCGGGCTACGAATCGGGTTTGGTGGCCAACTGGGCGTCGACACTGGCCGGGCTGGCCGCCGCAGTCCGGGTCCCGGTGCGCTACGTGCTGGCCGAGTTCGAACGGGTGTGGCGCACCGACCCGGATGCGGTAGCTGCCGTCGTCGCGTTGTTCACCGCCGCACCACACGTCGGCACCGCCCTGCAGCCGGGTGCCGGACACAACCTGAGTTTGGGCAACACCGCGGCCGAATACCATCGCGGTGCCTTGTCTTTCGCAGATCAATGCCGCGCTCACCGCACCGCCCCCGGCGCACCGGTGACCGGTACCCACCAATTCAGCACGGAGGCCAGTTCATGAAGGTCGGATTCATCGGTTTGGGAAGTCAGGGCGGCCCGATGGCCCGCGCCATCGTCGACGCCGGGTTCGAAACCACGCTCTGGGCCCGTCGGGCCGCTTCGCTGGAGCCCTATGCCGACACCGCGGCCAAGACCGCCGGCAGCCCGGCCGAGCTGGCGGCCGCCAGCGACGTGGTGTGCCTGTGCGTGATCGGTGACGACGACGTGCGCGAACTCGCCAACGGTGAGCAGGGCCTGCTGGCCGGGATGGCCGCCGGCGGCACCATTGTCATCCACAGCACCGTGCACCCGAACACCTGCCGGGAACTCGCCGAACAGGCTGGGCCCAAAGGTATTTCGGTCGTTGATGCGCCGGTCAGCGGCGGCGGTCCGGCGGTCCAGGCCAAGCAACTGCTGGTGATGGTGGGCGGCGCCGACGAGGATGTCGCCAAGTGCCGGCCGATCTTCGAAAGCTACGCCGATCCGATCGTGCACCTGGGTCCGCTGGGCGCCGGACAGGTCACCAAGATCCTGAACAACCTGCTGTTCACCGCAAACCTGGGCAGCGCGATGAGTCTGCTGAGCCTGGGCGAGCAGCTGGGCGTGGAGCGGACCAAGATGTGCGAGGTGCTCACCCGCGGCTCCGGAACCAGCAAGGCGCTGGGCAGCATTGCCGCGTTCGGCGGCACGCTGGACAACCTGGCACCGATCGCCGGTGCGCTGCTGCAGAAGGACGTCCGGCTGGCCGCCGACCTGGCGGCGCGCGCCGAGGCGGCCGAGGGCACGGTGTTCACCGTCGCCGACACCGCGCTGACCGAGATGGATCACCCACGGTGAGCTGCACGGACCGGACACCGACTGCGGCGGCCCGGCCATGAAGGTGGGTTTCATCGGCGCCGGCCGGATGGGTGCGCCCATGGTGCGCCGGCTGACCGCAGCCGGTCACCAGGTCACGGCGTTGGGGCGCACCGAGGAGAAACGCGCGGCGGTGGCCGAACTCGGCGCCGAACCGGCCGCCGATGTGCCGGCGACGGTCGGCGGCGCCGAGGTGGTGGTGCTGTGCGTGTTCACCGACGATCAGGTCAGCCAACTGTGTCTGCAGGGTGATCTGCTGTCCGCGATGCCGCGCGGTGCGGTGCTGGTGCTGCACACCACCGGCAGCCCGAACACCGCCGTCGCGGTCGCCGCACACGCCGCGAAGCACGGCGTCGAGGTGCTCGACGCGCCGGTGAGCGGTGGACCGCACGACATCGCCGCCGGGCAGGTGACGTTGTTCGTCGGCGGCCCGGCCACCGCGGTGCAGACCGCGCGCCCGGTTCTGGACAGCTATGGCGAACCCGTGTTGCACGTGGGATCGATCGGCGCCGGCCAGAAGGTCAAGCTGATCAACAACACGCTGTTCGCCGCGCAGATCGGGTTGCTGTCCGAAGCGGCTGTGCTGGCCGAGCGGCTCGGTGTCGAGGAATCGGCGTTGCTGTCGGCGTTGCCGCACGGCAGCGGCGCGAGCGCGGCACTGGGCAACGTCGCGCGTGCCGGGTCCGCCGCCAAGTTCAAGTCCGCAGTCGCCGAGTTCATCGGCAAGGACGTCGCGGTGATCCGGCAAACCCTGGCCGACCTGGGCGCCGACCTCGGCAAACTCGACGGCGTGGTGAACGCGGCTCTACTTAAGTAGAGAATTTCGGCGGATCTGGACCGTTCGTCTGGAAAACCTGTTAGCGTTACACTTCCAGAAGACTTCGTAACTTTCCGCCTACAGCCCCAGACGCGGAGGATGTACCGATGACCAAGCCGCAGGTCGTGTTCGATCCCTTTTCCGAGGAGTACTTCAACGACCCGTACGACATCTACCTGCGCATGCAGGACGATGCGCCGGTCTACTACAACTCCGAGATGGACTTCTACGCGCTGACCCGGCATGCCGACGTCGCCGCGGCGCTCAAGGACCACGAGACGTTCTCGTCGTCCAAGGGCTGCGACCTGGCGATGGTGCGCTCCGAGGAGGGGCCGCAGAAGTCGATCATCTTCATGGATCCGCCCGAGCACCGGGTGTTCCGCAGCCTGGTGAACAAGGCGTTCACCCCGCGCGCCATCCAGGACCAGCGCGCCACCATCGAGGAGCAGGTCGACCGCTTCCTGTCCCGGGTCGATCCGGATGGCTTCGACGTGGTCGGCGATTTCTCCGCGCCGTTCCCGGTCGAGGTGATCACCCGGATGGCCGGCGTACCCGAGGATTACCGCCAGATGGTGCGGCACTGGATCGACACCGCACTGTCCCGCGAGCCGGGCAACATCGGCTACACCGAGGTCGGCATGCAGGCCAACATCGAGTCCGGCATGTACTACTACAAATTGGCCCAGGAGCGCCGCGCCGACCCGCAGGACGACATGATCAGCCGACTGATCGCCGCCGAGGTACCCGACGACAAGGGCGGCACCCGCAAGCTCGACGACATCGAGATCGCCGGCTTCACCTCGCTGCTGGGCGGGGCGGGCGCCGAAACCGTGACCAAGCTGGTGGGCAACGCGATCGTGACGTTCGCGCGCAATCCCGAGCAGTGGCAGAAGCTGCTCGACGACCGCAGCAAGATCCCGGCCGCCGTCGAGGAGATGCTGCGCTTCGACGGGCCGGTGCACTACAACGTGCGGTTCACGCTCAAGGATGCGCACCTGCACGGCACCACCATCCCGGCTGGCAGCCCGGTGTTCCTGATGAAGGCCGCCGCCAACCGAGATCCCCGCGCGTTCACCGAGGCCGGTACCTTCGACATCGACCGCGACCGCACCGAGGCGCAGAACCTGGGCTTCGGCTACGGCATCCACAGCTGTCTGGGTGCGGCGCTGGCCCGGCTGGAGACCATCATCGCGGTGGAACGCCTGCTGGACTTCATGCCGCGCTACGAAGTGCAGTGGGACGGTCTGGAGAAGGTCCATATGCAGAATGTCGGTGGCTACCACCATGTTCCGGTTAGGGTGCTGCGCTGAATCATGGCCAAGAAGATCAAGGTCGATTTCGAAATCTGTGAGGCCAACGGCGTCTGCATGGGCATCATCCCCGAGGTGTTCGAGCTCGACGACGATGATTACCTGCACGTCCTGCAGGAAGACGTCACCCCGGAGAACGAGGAGTTGGTCCGCGAGGCCGTGCGGCAATGCCCGCGTCAGGCCATCGAGATCGTCGAGGAATAGCCCGCTCGCCGGCGACCCACGCTCACATCGGGTGGCTCCGAGAAGCTCTGAACCCCAGCGTATTTCAGCTGGCCGGCACCAGGTCGGCGGCGCCGACCGGACAACCGGCCGGACCGCTGCAGAACAGCTCGGTGCGGTCGATGGCCTCGGCGGCGTCCACGGCTGCCAGCGCCTGCGCCTTGAAGGCCCGCGCCGCCACCGACAACCGGTGCTCGACGGACTCGGCGCCACGGTCGAGGTCCGAAGGCCAGCTCTCGCCGAGGAAGGTCACCTCGGTCTGGCCGCTCTCCAGCGCCTGGCGCACACCGGCGCGGATCCGCTCGTCACTGTCGTAGAGGACGGTGGCCACGGCCAAGGCGTGCGGGTGCTCCTGGTCGGCACCGGCCCGCAGCGCGGACTCCAGGTCGGCCCCGTCGGCGCCGAGGATCTGCAGCGCACGGTCGTCGTGACCGTCGCTGACCAGAACCCGGACGTCCCATCCCGCCATCACCCGGTCGAACATCCAGCCGCCGGCCGCGCGGACGGCCTCCACCACGCTGGGGGCGACGATGTCGAGCCGGTACCTCACGATGTGCCGTCCGGGGCGAACTCCTGCGCCAGTGATGTCGCGTACGCCTGAAGTGCTTCCTGCAGCGGGAGTGACGGATCGAGCAACCATGAGATTTCCATTCCTTTGACGAGGGAAACAATTTGGACGGCCTTGAGGGCCGGGTCGATGTCCTCGCGGTATTTGCCGGCGCGCTGACCGCGCGCGATCAGCTCGGTGACGATCCGGATCGCGGCCTGCTGGCGGGCCAGCAGCCGGTCGTGCAGCGGTGCATCCGGCATCAGGTTCTCCACCAGCAGCACCGAGTAGGTGCCCACCAGCTCGGGGGCTCGCGAGACGCGTTCACCGGTGCGGGCGATCTGCTCGAACAGGTCGCCGGCCCGGTCGGTGTGTGCGTCGTCGTCGGCGTCGCGGGCATCCACCACGGCGTGCAGCAGCTGTTCCTTGGATTCGAAGTGGTGCAGCAGCCCGGCGGCGCTGACACCGGCCTCCTTGGCGATCTGGCTCAACGTGGTGTTGCGCCACCCACTGCGAGTCACCAACCGCTGCGCGACCTCGAGGATGCGCTGTTTGCGGTCCTCACCCTTGGCAAGCAACGTGGCATAAGGCCTGGCAGACGTCACGGAAGCGGCAATCCTTCGGTCGAACGAACCTACTTAATGAACGTACAGTAGGTTAGTTATGCCGCTGTGGCAAGTGTCACTTTTCGGCCCTGGGTGTGCCCGGTCACCTCTCTGCAGCGACGTGTGACGGGAGCCCTTTTTGCGACTGCCTCAACGTGGCCGCAGACATTCGCTCGCCCGTTTCCGTCCCGCTTATAAGACTCAATAAGCGGGACGGAAACGGGCGAGCGAACAGAACTGGGCAAGCGGCAGGGGCTGGAAACGGGTGAGCGGGAGCCCACGAAGGGCTGCCCAGCGTCGGCCTACAGGCCGAGGGATTTGGCGATGATCACCTTCATCACCTCGGAGGTGCCGGCGTAGATGCGCGCCACCCGGGCATCGGTGTACAGCCGGGCGATCGGGTATTCCATCATGTAGCCGTAGCCGCCGAACAGCTGCAGGCAACGGTCGATCACCCGAGCCTGCACCTCGGTGCAGAACAGCTTCACCCGGGCGGCGTCGGCGCCGGCCAGCTCGCCGGCCACGTGCTCGGTGATCGCCTGATCGAGCATCGCCTGGGCCGCCTCGACCTCGGTGGAGCACGATGCCAGCTCGAACTTGGTGTTCTGGAACGACGCCACCGGACTGCCGAACGCCTTGCGGGTCTTGGTGTAGTCGATGGCCGCCGCGATCGCCGACCGGGCCTGGGCGACCGAACCGACCGCAACGGTCAGACGTTCCTGCGCCAGGTTGTGGCCCAGGTAGGAGAACGCCTCGCCCTCCTCCCCCAGCCGGTTGGTGATCGGCACCCGGACGTCGGTGAAGGACAGCTCGGCGGTGTCCTGCACCTTGCAGCCCATCTTCTCCAGCTCGCGGCCGCGTTCGAAGCCGGCCATGCCCGCCTCGACCACCAGCAGGGTCAGCCCCTTACGGCGGTTGTCCGGGTCGGTGGAGGTGCGCGCGACGACGATCACCAGATCGGCCTGGATACCACCGGTGATGAACGTCTTGGCGCCGTTGAGCACGTACTCGTCACCCTCGAGCCGGGCCGTGGTGCGCACGCCGGCCAGATCCGACCCGGTGCCGGGTTCGGTCATCGCGACCGCGGTCAGCAGGGTGCCGTCGGCCAGCCCGGGGAACCAGCGCTTGCGCTGTTCGTCGTTGGCGTAGTGCAGGAAGTACGGCAGGATCACCTCGAGCTGGGTGCGCACGGTCGACAGTGTCACCAGGGCGCGCGCGGCCTCCTCCTGCAGCACCACGTTGTAGCGGTAGTCCGGCTGCCCGCCGCCGCCGTACTCCTCCGGGATCGCCATCCCCATCATCCCGGTGGCGCCGAGCTTGGCGAAGGTCTCCCGTGGCATCCGGCCGGCCTTCTCCCACTGCGGGTAGGCCGGGACGACTTCCTTCTCGATGAAGTCGCGGGCCAGCTCGCGGAAGGCCTCGTGGTCCTCGGTGAACAGGGTGCGGCGCATGGTGATTCCCCTAGCGGATTCGGGTCTAGACGAGCTCGATGATGGTGGCGTTGGCGGTGCCGCCGCCCTCGCACATGGTCTGCAGCCCGTAACGAATTCCGTTGTCGCGCATGTGATGGATCAGTCGCGTCAGCAGAACCGCACCGGATGCGCCGAGCGGATGCCCGAGCGCGATCGCGCCGCCGAGCGGGTTGAGCCGGGCAGCGTCGGCGCCGGTCTCGGCCAGCCAGGCCATCGGCACCGGCGCGAACGCCTCGTTGACCTCGAACGCGCCGATGTCGTCGATGCCCAGACCGGCCCGGTTCAGCACCTTGGCGGTGGCCGGGATCGGTCCGGTCAGCATCAGCACCGGGTCGGCACCGGTGACCGCACCCGCGACGTAGCGCGCCAAGGGCTTCATCCCGAGTTCGGCGGCCTTCTCGGCAGTCATCACCAACAGCGCCGCGGCACCGTCGGAGATCTGCGAGGAGTTCCCGGCGTGGATGACGCCGTCCTCGGCAAAGGCCGGCTTGAGCCCGGCCAGCTTCTCGACGGTGGTACCGCGCCGAATGCCTTCGTCGGCGCTGACCACGCCGGCCTCGGTGGACACCGCGACGATCTGGTCGGCGAACGCGCCGGCGTCCTGTGCGGCGGCAGCCAACTCGTGCGAACGCGCCGAGTACTCATCGACCGCGGTGCGGTCGAAGCCCCACTTGGCGCAGATCATCTCGGCGCCGATGCCCTGGTTGAACACGAAACCGTCATAGCGGGCAAGGGCTTTGGGCCCATAGGGCATTCCGGTGGAGCGCGCCGCGCCCAGCGGCACCCGGCTCATCACCTCGACGCCACCGGCCACCACGACATCCTGCTGGCCCGACATCACCGCTTGCACGGCGAAGTCCAGAGCCTGCTGGCTGGATCCGCACGCCCGGTTGACCGTGGTGCCCGGGATGTGTTCGGGCCAGCCGGCGGCCAGCACCGCGTAGCGGCCGATGTTGGACGACTGGTCGCCGACCTGGCTCACGCAGCCCCACACCACGTCGTCGACGATGTCAGGGTCGAGTCCGGTCCGGGCGGCCAGCTCGTTCAGCACCAGCGCGGACAGGTCGGCCGCATGCTGCTCGGCCAGGCCGCCGTTGCGCTTGCCGACCGGTGTGCGCACCGCTCCGACGATCACGGTTTCCTTCATGGTTTCACTCCGATCGTGTAGGCCGGGCCGATCGCGTTCGCCTCGCGCAGTGCCGCGATGGCCTCGGCGTCGTACCCGAGTTCGGTGAGGATCGCGTCGGTGTGTTCACCGAGGCCGGGCACCGCACCCATGGGTTGTTCGAATCCGGCGATCACCGGCGGCGGCCGTAACGCGTTGATCGGCCCCTTCGAGGTGTCGACGCTGCGCCAGCGGTCCCGGGCCTTGAGGTGCTCGTGCGCGATCACCTCGCTGGGTTTGTTGTACCGCGAGTTACCGATCCCGGCCGCATCGGCGATGCGCTGAATGTCGGCGAGATCATGCTGGGCACACCAGGATCCGATCGCGGCGTTGAGCTCGTCGCGGGCCGCGCAGCGGTCCGGATTGGTGGCGAACCGCGGATCGTCGGCCAGGTCCGGACGCTCGATGATCTCGCGTGCCACGCGTTGCCACTCGCGATCGTTGGTGGTGCCCAGTACGACGGTCTGTCCGTCCCTGGTCGGAAACGCCCCGTACGGTGCGACGGCCGGTGAGCTCATACCCAGCGGTTGCTGGTCGATGCCGGAGTGCTGGGTGTAGGTCAGCTGGTATCCCATGATGTCGGTCATGGTGTCGAACAGACTGACTGCGACGGCCGGCATCGCCTCACCCGCGCCGGCGGCCACGTTGCCGCGGGCCTTGCCCAGCAGCAGCGCCATGATGGACAGCGCCGAGTACAGGCCGGTGGAGATGTCGGCCACCGGCGGGCCGGGTTTGGCCGGCATGTCCGGGTAGCCGGTCACCGCGCAGGCGCCGGATTCGGCCTGGATCAACAGGTCGTAGGCCCGCTTGTGCGAGATCGGCCCGCCCGGTCCGTAACCGTCGATCTCGACGCCGATCACATTCGGGTGCCGGGTGCGTAAATCCTCGGGCCCCAGGCCCATTCGCGCGGTGGCGCCCGGCGCCAGGTTGGACACCAGGGCGTCGGCGCGGTCCAGTAATTGGTGCAGCACCGCCATGCCGTCCGGGGATTTCAGGTCCAGGGTGATGGATTCCTTGCCCCGGTTGGCCCACACGAAGTGCGCGGCCAACCCGCCGGGTCCGTTGACGACGTCGTCGTAGTCGCGGGCGAAGTCCCCACCCTTGGGGTTCTCCACCTTGATCACGCGGGCGCCGAAGTCGGCCAGCACCCGCGAGCACATCGGCGCGGACACCGCCTGTTCCAGTGCGATGACGGTGATTCCGGACAGCGGTCCGGTGCGGTTGTCGACGGTCATCACGCTCAGTAGCTGCGCGGCAGGCCGAGCACGTGCTCACCCAGGAAGTTCAGGATCATCTCCTGGCTGACCGGGGCGATCTTCATCAGCCGCGACTCACGGAAGTAGCGCGAGACGTGGTACTCCTCGGAGTACCCCATGCCGCCGTGCAGTTGCAGCGCGCGATCGGCGGCACCGAAGCCGGCGTCGGCGCACAGGTACTTGGCCGTATTGGCCTCGCGCCCACAGGGTTTGCCGTGGTCGTAGAGCCAGGCGGCCTTGCGCAACACCAGTTCGGCGGCGTCCAGGCGGGCCAGCGAGTCGGCCAGCGGGAACTGCAGACCCTGGTTCATGCCGATCGGCCGGTTGAACACGTGCCGCTCGTTGCCGTATTTGACCGCCTTCTCCAAGGCGACGCGACCGATGCCCAACGCCTCGGCAGCGATCAGCATGCGCTCGGGGTTCAGTCCGTCCAGGATGTATTTGAAGCCCTTGCCTTCTTCACCGACCCGGTGCTCGACCGGCACGATCAGGTCGTCGATGAACACCTCGTTGGAGCTGACCGCGTTGCGACCCATCTTGCGAATCGGCCGGATCTCGACGTGCTCGGGATCGAGGTCGGTGAGGAACAGCGTCATGCCGTCGGTCCGCTTGCCGCCGCGCGCTTCGATCGAGTCCAGCGATTCGGTGCGGGTCAGCAGCAGGATCTTCTCGGATTCCAGCGCCTTGGAGATCCAGACCTTGCGGCCGTTGACCCGGTAGCTGTCGCCCTCCCGCTTGGCGAACGTGGTGATCCGCGAAGTGTCCAGGCCCGCACCGGGTTCGGTCACCCCGAAACAGACGTGCAGGTCACCGTTGACGATCCGGGGCAGGGTGGCGGCCTTGAGTTCGTCGGACCCGTGCTTGACCACCGGTTGCATGCCGAAGATCGACAGGTGGATGGCGCTGGCGCCGTTCATCGCCGCACCCGAGCGGGCGACTTCCTCGAGCAGCAGGGTGGCTTCGGTGATGCCCAGCCCGTGGCCGCCGTACTCCTCGGGGATGGTCATGCCCAGCCAGCCGCCCTTGGCGATGGCGTCGTAGAACTCGCGGGGAAACTCGTGGTTCTGGTCCTTCTCCAACCAGTAGTGGTCGTCGAACTTCGCGCACAGTTCAGCTACCGACTTGCGGATCAGTTCCTGATCCTCGCTGAGGTCGAAGCTCATTCCACCAGACACTGTCTCTCCCTTTGCTTTCCATATCGCGGCACCGGCGCCAGCCCGAGCGGGCCGGCGCCGGTCTCGCGGTTCGACGGCTAGTTGGCGCCGGCGATCTCCTTGGCGCTGACCTGGAAGGCAGCGAAGGAGGCCTCGCCCTTCTCATGCTGGCTCAACGCCCTGATTTCCACGTCGTGGCCTTCCACCGATTTGCGCAGGGCGCCGACGGTGGCCTGGTCTTTGGGGATGTGGGCGAACGGGTCGAAGTGGTAC
>NZ_JCALDB010000034.1:0-25022 GCF_059812645.1 Mycobacterium sp. NGS45
GACTCAACCGCGTGGAATTAGCAGCTCCCCGTCCGGTGCTCGTGATCGACTTCGGTGCCCAGTACGCCCAGCTGATCGCCCGACGGGTGCGCGAGGCGCGAGTGTTCTCCGAGGTGCTCCCGCATACCGCGACCATCGACGAGATCAAGGCCCGCAATCCGCAGGCTCTGGTGCTGTCCGGGGGACCGGCCAGTGTCTATGCCGACGATGCGCCGCGACTGGACCCGGAGCTGTTCGATCTGCAGATCCCGGTGTTCGGCATCTGCTACGGCTTCCAGGCCATGGCCCAGGCCCTGGGTGGCACGGTGGCCCGCACCGGCACCAGTGAATACGGCCGCACCGATCTGAATGTCCTTGGTGGCGAGCTGCATTCGGGACTGCCGGAACATCAGCCGGTGTGGATGAGTCATGGCGACGCGGTGACCTCGGCGCCGGACGGCTTCGAGGTGGTGGCCAGTACCGCCGGGGCGCCGGTGGCGGCGTTCGAGGACCGGCCGCGCGGGCTGGCCGGCGTGCAGTACCACCCGGAGGTGCTGCACACCCCACACGGCCAGCAGGTGCTCAGCCGCTTCCTGCACGACTTCGCCGGAATCGGTGCCAGTTGGACGCCCGCCAACATCGCCGACACCCTGGTGGCCCAGGTGCGCGACCAGATCGGGGACGGTCAGGCGATCTGCGGGCTGTCCGGCGGCGTGGACTCGGCGGTGGCTGCCGCGTTGGTGCAGCGGGCCATCGGTGACCGGCTGACCTGTGTGTTCATCGACCACGGGCTGCTGCGCGCGGGGGAGCGCGCGCAGGTGCAGCGCGACTTCGTGGCGGCCACCGGGGCCAAGCTGGTCACCGTGGACGCCGAGACCACTTTCCTGGAGAAGCTGTCCGGGGTCACCGACCCGGAGGGCAAGCGCAAGATCATCGGCCGCGAGTTCATCCGGGCCTTCGAAGGCGCGGTGCGCGACACCCTCGGCAGCAACGAAGCCGAGGTGGAGTTCCTGGTGCAGGGCACGCTGTACCCGGATGTGGTGGAGTCCGGCGGCGGCGCCGGGGCCGCCAACATCAAGAGCCACCACAATGTCGGCGGGCTGCCCGACGACCTGAAGTTCAAGCTGGTCGAACCGCTGCGGCTGTTGTTCAAGGACGAGGTGCGTGCGGTCGGCCGGGAACTCGGTCTGCCCGAGGAAATCGTTGCCCGCCAACCGTTCCCGGGCCCGGGTTTGGCCATCCGGATCATCGGCGAGGTGACCGCCGACCGGCTGGACACGCTGCGCCGGGCCGATTCGATCGCCCGGGAGGAACTGACCGCCGCGGGTCTGGATCATCAGATCTGGCAGTGCCCGGTGGTGCTGCTCGCCGATGTCCGGTCGGTCGGGGTGCAGGGCGACGGCCGCACCTACGGGCATCCGATCGTGCTGCGCCCGGTGTCGAGTGAGGACGCGATGACCGCGGACTGGACCCGGGTGCCCTACGAGGTGCTGGAGCGGATCTCGACCCGGATCACCAACGAGGTGCCCGAGGTCAACCGGGTGGTGCTCGACGTGACGAGCAAGCCGCCGGGCACCATCGAGTGGGAGTAGCCCGACCGGCTTTTACCGGCCTCTAGGGCCCCTTGTTCCTCATCTGCATCCCTGGCCTCAGCCGATGGGTTCGCGCTTGACGCTTGTCGGCGCCTGGGTGTTTACTAGCGCTATCGAACATACATTCGAACATGGTGTTGGGTTGATTCTCCGGGAGGTGGCTGATGGCCGTGGCCCTGGCCTCCGAGGTGGGTCGGCAAGACCGCGCTGAACAGCTGAAACAGCTGCGCAAACAGATTGCGGCGATATCCGGCAAGGTGGGCGCCAGTCACCGCGGCCAGACGTCCGAACCCGAACTGTTGCCCGCTTCGGAATCTTTGCTGCCGGTGCCGGATGCGCTGGTCGGCCTGCTGCCGGGCGGGTTGCCGCGCGGTGCGGTCGCGGTGCTCAGCGGGGCCCGTTCGCTGCCGTTGAGCATGGCGGCCGCGGTGACCGCCGGTGGGGGACATGTGGCGCTGGTCGGGCACCCGCAGGCCGGCTTGCTGGCGGCCGCGGAAATGGGCGCGGACCTGAGCCGGTTGGCGGTCATCCCAGATCCGGGCGCCGATCCGGTCGAGGTGGCCGCGGTCCTGATGGACGGCATGGACATGGTGGTGCTGGGGCTGGCCGGATGTTCGGTGCCGCCGGCCCGGGCCCGCTCGATGACGGCGCGGGCCCGGCACAAGGGCTGCACGCTGTTGGTCAGCGGCGGCGACTGGCAGGGCGCGCCGCTGCGCTTGGACGCCCGGGTCTGCGGCTACGAGTTGACCGCCGGCCGGGCGCCCGGGCGGGGCCGGCTGTCCGGAGTGCAGGTGAGTACCCGGGCTCGGGGCCGGCTGGCCCGGGTGAGTTGATGTCCGCCGACCCGTCCCGGGTGCTGGCGATCTGGTGCATGGACTGGCCGGCGGTGGCCGGGGCGATCAGCGCCGGTGTGCCGCACACCGCTGCGGTGGCGGTGACGCTGGCCAACCGGGTGGTGGCCTGTTCGGCGGCGGCCCGCGCGCTCGGGGTGCGCCGCGGGCTGCGTCGCCGGGAAGCCCAAGCCCGCTGCCCGACGCTGTGCGTGCTGGCCGCCGACCCGGCCCGCGATGCCCGGTTCTTCGAAGCCGTGATCAGCGCGGTGGACGAGTTGGTGCCGCGCGCCGAGGTACTGCGGCCCGGGCTGCTGGTGCTGCCGGTACGCGGCGCGGCGCGCTACTTCGGCTCCGAGGCCGACGCGGCCGAACGGCTGGTCGACGCGGTGGCCGCCGCCGGCGCCGAATGTCAGATCGGCATCGCCGACCAGTTGGCCACCGCGGTGTTCGCCGCCCGCGCGGGACGCATCGTCGAACCCGGCACCGATGCCCAATTCCTGGCTCCACTGTCGATCCGGCAGTTGGCCGCCGAGCCCAGCCTGGCCGGACCGGGCCGCGCGGATCTGGCGGATCTGCTGTGGCGCATGGGAATTCGGCAGTTCGGCCAGTTCGCCGAGCTGACCCGCACCGATGTGGCCTCCCGGTTCGGCGCCGACGCGGTGGTGGCGCACCGGCTGGTTCGGGCCGAACCGATGCGCGGTCCGTCCGGCCGGGATCCGGATCCGGACCTGGACGCGGTGCTCGACGCGGACCCGCCGATCGACCGGATCGACGCGGCCGCATTCGCCGGGCGCACACTGGCGGCGCAATTGCATCGCCGGCTGGAGTCCGCCGGGGTCGGTTGCACCCGGCTGGGCATCCACGCCCGGACCGCCGACGGCGCCGAACTCACCCGGGTGTGGCGCTGCGCCGAGCCGCTCACCGAGGACGCCACCGCAGACCGGATCCGCTGGCAGCTGGACGGCTGGCTGCACCGCCGCGATGCCACGCAGCGCCCGGCCGGACCCATCACGGTGTTGCGCCTGCACCCGGTGGAGGTGGTGTCGGCCGGCGCGCTGCAGCTGCCGTTGTGGGGTGGGGTCGGCGACGAGGACCGGTTGCGGGCGCGGCGCGCCCTGGTGCGGGTGCAGGGTCTGCTCGGGCCGGAGGCGGTGCGGGTGCCGGTGCTCAGCGGGGGGCGCGGCCCGGCCGAACGGGTCACGCTCATCCCGCTCGGTGACGAACTGGTGCCGCGAGCCGAGCCGGACCAACCCTGGCCGGGGCGGCTGCCCGAGCCGGCGCCCACCGTGCTGCTCGATGATCCGGTGGACCTGCTCGACGCGGCCGGGGATCCGGTGCGGGTCACCGGCCGCGGCCTGTTCTCGGCCGAGCCCGCCGAACTGGCCGGCGCCGGGCACGCGGGCCGGCTGCGCTGGTGGGCCGGGCCGTGGCCGGTCGACGAACGCTGGTGGGTGCCGGAGGCCGCGGCCGGCGGTACCGCCCGGGCCCAGGTGCTGGTGCACGACGAATCAGGTTCGGTCTCCGAGGATTCCGGGTCTGCACTGCTGCTGTGCTACCGGCGCCGACGCTGGTATGTGGAAGGAATCTATGAATAGCCCAAGTTGACGATGAACGGACCGACCCGCTCGATGAACCGCTCGAAGAACACCTCGGCCAGCGGACGTTCCGGTGGTCCGCCGATCACGATGGCGGCGTTGTGCGGGCGGCCCCAGTGCCCGGACCAGTCGGCCACCGTCATGCCACGGGTCAGGGTGCCGTGTAGTTCCACGTCCACGGTGGCCGGCCGGGTCACGACCAGCGCCGGATCCAGCGCCACCGCGGCGGCGAACGGATCATGCAGGTGCGCCAGATAGCCTTCGCCCTGGGCGAAGTGGAACTCGAAGTAGAACCGCATGGCATCTTCGAGTACGCGCAGCACCGGACTGCGTGACGCCGACCGGGTGCCGCGCGGGTCGTCGTGGCACATCGGCGGGCACGGCGCCCCGGCCGCATGTGCCAGCTCGGCCAGGATCTGCGGGGTCAACACGATGGATTCGGTGACGTTGAGCCCGCACACCAGTGGCGCCTCGACGCCCTCGGCGCCACCCCAGGCGGTGAACACCTCGGCGGCGGCCTCCGGGTCCACGGTGATGTTCCACTCCGCGACCGGGGTGGTGTTGCCGCGGTAGTCGAACGCACCGCCCATGATCACCAGCCGGCGCAGCAGCCGGGGCAGCTCGGGTTCGGCGCGCACCGCCAGCGCCAGGTTGGTCATCGGGCCGGTGACCAAGCCGATCAGCTCACCGGGCTGCGCCCGCGCCGCCCTGATCCAGGCTTCGGCCGCGTTGTAGTCGGTGGGAGTATCTGCGCCGCAGTCCAATTCGGTGTACCCCAGGCCGAACTGGCCATGGGTGTCCTCGGCGGTGCGCAACGGTGTGCTCAGCGGCAGTTCGGCACCCAGCGACACCGGGACATCGGGTGCACCGCACAGCCGCAGCAACGCCAGGTTGTTCCGGCACACCTGCTGCACACCGACGTTTCCACCGGTGCTGGCCACCCCGATCAGGTCGGACTCCGGGCTGGCCAACAGGTACACCAGCGCCATGGCATCGTCGACTCCGGTGTCGACGTCGGCGAACACCGGCTGGGCAGCGGGCATGCTCCGACGCTACCGGCTTACCAGTGCACGCCGGGCACCAGCCGCACCGACTGCTTGACCGGGCGTGGCACCCGCAGGCTGGGCAGCGGGCGTCCACCGATCCGGGGACGCCGCCGTCGTCGCGCCGATGTGCTTGGCGCCGAACCGGTTTCACCGCGCGCGGCCGCCGAGTCCGGATAACCCAGGTAGAGCTGATGCAGCACCCGCCGGGTCAACCTCGGGGTGAAGTAGCGGCCGGCGTCGCTCAACGTGCCGATCGGGGTGTCGATCCGCACCGGCTTGTCGACCAGCGCGCGCACCACCATGGCCGCGGCGTGCTCGGCGCTGATCGCCGGCACCGGATTGAGTCGGTGCGACGGCGCGATCATCGGGGTGCGCACCAGCGGCATGTGGATGGTGGTGAACGTGATGTGATCCGACAGGGTTTCGGCGGCCACCACCTCGGCGAACGCATCCAACGCGGCCTTGCTGGGCAGATACGCCGAATACCGCGGCGTGCTGGCCTGCACGCCGGCCGAGGAGATGTTGACCACGTGCCCGAACCGGCGCGCGGTGAAATGCGGCAGCAGCGCCAGCACCATCCGCACCGCGCCGAAGTAGTTGACCGCCATCACGCGTTCGTAGTCGTGCATCCGGTCGGTGGCGGCCTGCACCGACCGGCGAATCGACCGGCCGGCGTTGTTCACCAGGTAGTCGACGTGGCCGAACTCGCGCAGGATCTGCGCGACGGTGGCCGCCGGCGCATCCGGATCGGTGACGTCGCAGGCGAATGCGTGCGCCTGACCGCCGGCCGCGCGGATCTCGGCCACCAACTCGTCGAGGGCCTCGGCATTGCGCGCCAACGCGAACACCCGTGCGCCCCGCGCCGCCACCGCGACCGCCGCGGCCCGGCCGATGCCGCTGGACGCACCGGTGATGATCACGTGCCGGCCGGCCAACGGTGCGCCGCGCTCGGTGCTGCGCTTCGGGTCCATTTCGGTGGCCCAGTACTGCCACAGCGCCGGCGCGTAGTCGGCGAACTGCGGAACCTCGATCCCACTGCGGTGCAGCGCTTTTCGAGTTTCAGTGCAGCTGAACCGCGGGCTGTCGAGCGCGTCCAGGATCGGCGCCGGGATGCCGAGTTGGGCGGCAGCCATGTCGCGCCAGACCTTGGCCCGACCGCGTGCACCCAGCACCGGTGTGGCCAGCGCGCGCGGCAGTCCGGCGCGCAGCGGCGGCAGACCTGCGGCGCCCGCCAGTGCGCGATAGATCTGCGCCACGCCGACCTCGTCGGGCGCGGTCAGGTGGAAGGTGTGCCCATCGCGGTGCGGGGCGTGCATGAGCGTGCACAGCGCGTCCACCACGTAGTCGACCGGCACGATGTTGAACCGCCCGACGTCCGGCAGCGCGACCGGGGTGAGCGCCGGCAGCGCCGACAGCTTGGCCAGCAGCCCGAAGAAGTAGTACGGGCCGTCGATCTTGTCCATCTCGCCGGTGACCGAATCGCCCACCACCACGCCCGGCCGGTACACCCGGTAGCGCAGGCCTTCGGTTTCCCGTACCAGCCGCTCGGCGTCGAACTTGGTGCGGTGATACGGCGTGGGCAGGCGCTGGCCCAGGTCGAAATCGGTTTCGGTGAACACCCCCGGATGCGTGCCGGCCACCGCGATCGACGACACGTGGTGCAGCGTCGCGTCCAACCGGAGAGCCAGCTCGATCACCGCGCGGGTGCCCTCGACGTTGGCGGCCTGTTGCGGTGCGTGCGCGGCCGCGATGTCGTAGATCGCGCCGCAGTGCACCACGTGCCCGACCGCACCGAGGGCGGCGACGTCGTCGTCGGACAGCCCCAGGTCGGGCCGGGTCAGGTCGCCGACCAGGGGTTTGGCTCGCGCGCCCCAGCGCGCGGCGAGCTGCTCGAAGCGCTGCAGCGAACGAGACCGGACCAGGACCCAGACGGTTGCGTCGGGATGTTCGGCCAGGATCCGGGCCACCACCCGGCTGCCGATGAACCCGGTACCGCCGGTAACGACATAGTTCATGACGAGCATGGTGACCGGCCACCGCGGGTCGTGTCAACATATCTTGACAGGATTGTTGGTCACATGGCGCAGAAGCCGGGCGCGATGATCAGCAGCGGCCACAATGCGATGGTGACGCCGAGTGCCACCAGGTTGGCCCCGGCCGGCAGGTTGCCCATCTGGCTCTCCAGCAGATCGACCCGGTCGGCGCTGACGAACGCAAAACCGATCCCGACCATCAAATAGGGGATGGACAGCCACAATCCGAGCTCGATCAGCTGTTCCAGACTCACCTTGTAGTTCAACACCCGGCGCAGGGTGGTCATCATGAAGAACACCTCCGTCGCCGACAGCTTTACATCCCGGCGCCCGGGCGGGGCTCAGTTCCGGAACTTCAGGATGTCGTCGATGTCGCGCCGCGGCGTACTGGTCGGGTGCCGCTCCAGCTCCGGAGCCCGGCCGACCCGGACCAGAACTTGTGGGCGATCGGCGGTGCCGACCAGTTCGGCGACCACCTTGGCCGCCGACGCCAACTCGGTGACGTGCGTGACCGGGCAGCTGGCCAGACCGGCCGCCGTGCAGGCCAGCAACACCGTCGAGAGCGCCTCGCCAGCGGCCAACGCGTCGGCGGGGGTGTCATCCGGGGTGGTGAGCACCAACACCACGGCGTGGTCGGCCCGCACGCCGGTGCGCCGGTCGCGGTGCTGACTGGCCGGGAAGCTGCGGTTGACACCGACCCGATCGGCCTCGCCAACCGAGTTCAGCGCGCTCCGCGGTATCCCCACGTCGAACTCGAAAGGCGATGTCCACCAATCGAGTTCGGACTGGTAGAGGTCGTCGTAGCGGCGCAGTCGATCGGTCAGGGCCGAGGCCTGGGCCAGTTCCGGCAGCAGCTCGGCGGGCACGGTGTGCAGCGTGACCTCAAGTCCGGTCAACGCCTCGTGCAGATCGGGCTCGAAGACCTCCCAGTCGGTGGGGGCCAGGAACGGCAGTCGGTCGGTGCGACGGGCCATGATGGCGTCGGCAAGTTCGGCGGCGCGTTCGGCGCTGACCGTGAGCGGCCGGAAAGTCACCGTCGCCAGGTGTTCGGGCCGGTTCGGGTTGGGGAAGCGTTCGATCACCGCGTGCCGGCCGGCCGCGGCCACCGCCACCCACAGGTGATCGAGTGCCGCACCGCAGCTGATCACCGCTTCCCGGCCGCCGGCATCGGCGTTGCGCACGATGCGGCTCTTGTCCAGCCACAACTCCAGCACCGGTTCGGGTTTCGCGGTGTCGAACACCCACAGCCAGGGCTGGCTGTTGTGCAGTGACGGTGCTCGCGAAGCCACGGTCACCGCCCGCCTGATCAGGTCGACGTCCACCACGGTCTGGCTCATCAGCTCACCACCTTGCCACTGCACCCCATCATTCGCTGCGCTTCGGGGACCGGCCAGGGTCGTTGGTCACCGGGGCAAGGACCAGGGCACCTTGGCGCCCGCGCCCGGAATGCGCGAGCATGTAGGCATGGACGCATCGCCCTACGTGCATGCCTGCGAAACCCACACCGGCACCGTGGTGCTCGTCGGCGACCGGGCCTACAAGGCCAAGCGGCCGGTGCGGACCGACTTTCTGGACTTCACCACCGCGGCGGCGCGCGAACAGGCCTGCGCGCGCGAGCTGGAGCTGAACAGCCGGCTGGCGCCGCAGGCCTATCTCGGGCTGGCCCATCTGACCGGTCCCGGCCAGAACGAGGTCGAACCGGTGCTGGTGATGCGTCGCTATCCGGACGCCCTGCGGTTGAGTTCCCGGGTGCGGGCCGGCGCCGACGGATTGGTCGCCGACGTCGAACGGGTCGCCGCGGTGCTGGCCGACTTCCACGTCGACGCCCGCCGCGGCCGCGACGTCGACGCCGAGGCCAAGGTGCTCGCCGTCACCGCGCGCTGGGACGACAACCTGGTGGAGTTGCACGGATACGCCGACGAGGTGGTACCGGCAGCCACGGTGACCCGAATCGGTGAGCTGGCCAAGCAATTCATCTCCGGGCGGGCGGTGCTGTTCGCCGATCGGATCACCTTGCGTCGCATCGTCGACGGGCACGCCGACCTGCTGGCCGACGACATCTTCTGCGCCGACGACGGCCCGGTGCTGCTGGACTGCCTGGACTTCGACGACAAGCTGCGCTTCATCGACGGTATCGACGACGCCGCGTTCCTGGCGATGGACCTCGAGTTCCTGGGCCGGCCCGATCTGGCCGAGACCTTCTTCACCGCCTACTGCCGCCGCGCCGCGGAATCGGCGCCCGCGGCGTTGCGGCATTTCTACATCGCCTACCGGGCCGTGGTGCGGGCCAAGGTGGACTGCATCCGGTTCACCCAGGGTCACCTCGATGCTCGTGCGGATGCGCGTCGGCATCTGGACATCGCGCTCGAGCATCTGCGCGCGGCGGTCCCGCGGCTGATCCTGATCGGCGGCGGCCCCGGTACCGGCAAGACCACGCTGGCCCGCTCACTCGGGCAAGAGATTGGCGCGCAAGTCATTTCGACCGACGATGTGCGTAAGGAGATGGTGGCCAACGGGCTGCTGGAAGGCGAGCCCGGCGATTTCGAGCGGGGCTTGTACACCCCGGAGAACGTCGCCGCGGTCTACCGCATGGTGTTGCGCCGCGCGCAGAGCCAGCTGGCCGCCGGCGAGTCGGTGATCCTGGACGGTACCTGGCGCGACGCCGCCGAGCGGGCGCAGGCTCGTGAGTTGGCCGAAAAGCAGCACGCGGTGTTGTTCGAAATGGCCTGCACCACTCCGTTGGCCACCGCGCGCGAACGCATCAGTCAACGCGTGGGATCCAGTTCGGATGCCACCGCCGCGGTCGCCTCGGCGATCGATGCCGAAGGCGAGGACGACGACCCGTGGGCCGGGCTGCCGCGGGTCGACACCGCGATGCCGCTGCCGGATTCGGTGGCGGCAGCCCGGCAGTTGTGCGTGCTGGGTTTCTGAGGTTTTCGGGGCGGATGACCCGCAGACCGGGGACTTGCTGCCCTTATCACGCAGCGCGGATGTGATTAGGCTCGAAGGCACGACGCTCGGTCCATACGGAACCAACTGCGAAGGGTGTACACATGTCTGCGTCCACGATGCAACGAGGCATTCTGGTCGGAATCGACGGTTCGCCGTCGTCCAAGGTGGCGATCGATTGGGCGGCCCGCGCTGCGGCCGCGCGTAACGTCCCATTGGTGCTGGCCTATGTGGTCAACCCGCCGATCATCCTGTCTTGGCCCAACGTTCCGATGCCGACCAACTTCACCGAGTGGCAGGACGACCAGGCCGATCAGGCGCTGGCCGAAGCCGAGCAGCTGGCCAACGAATCGGCCGGCGATGCGCAACTGCAGATCCGCAAGGAAAAGCCGGTCGGTCCGGCGGTCGCGACGCTGGTGGCGATGACCAAGGACGTCGACCTGGTGGTGTGCGGTTCCCGCGGCCACGGTGCGGTGGGCCGCGCGCTATTGGGTTCGGTCAGCTCGGGTTTGGTGCGGCACGCGCACTGTCCGGTCGCGGTGATCCACGACGAGGACCCGTTGATGGAGTCCCCGGCCACTGCGCCGGTGCTGGTCGGCATCGACGGTTCCCGGGCCTCGGAGTTGGCCACCGCGATCGCCTTCGACGAAGCCTCGTTCCGCGGGGTCGACCTGCACGTGGTGCACGCGATCAGCGATTCCGATGTGATCAAGATGCCCGGCGTGGACTGGGAGACCCTCGAGCAACGGGCCCAGAGCATGCTCTCGGAGCGGCTGGCCGGCTATCAGGAGCAGTATCCCGACGTCAAGGTGCACCGCGAGGTGGTGTGGTCCCGTCCGGCCCAGGCGCTGGTCGACCGTTCCGAGAAGGCGCAGCTGGTGGTGGTCGGCAGCCATGGCCGCGGTGGCTTCGTTGGAATGCTGCTGGGTTCGGTGAGTTCCTCAGTGGTGCAAGCAGTTCGGATGCCGGTGATCGTGGCTAGGCTGGGCTGACCCGGGGCTGCGCGCGGGCCAACTGGCTCAGCCGGGTGATGGCCGCCTCGATGCCGGCGGTCAGCACCCGCAGGTCCGGCCCGTTGTCGTAGTCGCCGACCACGCCGAAGGTCAGCTCGTCGCGATAGGTCAGCATCGCGACGCCGGTGCGTAGTTGCAGCGCGATCGGCGGGATCGGGAACATCCGCACCACTTCGCGGCCGAGCACCCGCAGCGCCTGCCGCGGCCCGGGGACGTTGGTGGCCAACGCGACCACGCCGCGCTGCGGCAGCCGGGTCAACACGCGAACCGTCCAGGCGCGCAGCGGGAACGGCAGCGCACCGGCCGCGTCGATCGCCGAACTGCCGGCTTGGCGCTGACCGCTGGACTTCGCCCGGGTCATCCGGCGATGCACCAGCCGCAGCTGCTCCAACGGATGCGCCCGGTCCACCGGCAGCAACGGCAACATCAGCGACACCCGGTTATCCGGCGTGTCCAGATCGGCACTGCGGCGCAACGAAACCGGCACCAGGGTGCGCAGCGAGTTGGCGGTGGGCCGGATTCCGCGGCGCAGCAGCACATCTCGATACCCCGCGGTGATCGCGGCCAGTGCGACGTCGTTGAGTGTGACGTCGAAGGCGTCGCACACCGCGGTGACGTCGGCCAGCGCCACCCGGGCCGCGTCATAGCGGCGCATGCTGGAGACCGGTCCGATCAACGAGGATGTTGCCGCGGGACGCAGCAGCCCGGAAACCAACTCGGCGGTGCCCTTGGTGGCCTTGACGGTCATCTCGGTGGCGCTGCGCGAGACGTTCCAGGCGCTGCGGCCCCAGTCGATCGGGTTCAGACTGGGCCGCGGCCAACCGCGGGCGGGTTGCCGGGTGCCACGGATCTCGGTGACGAAGGAGTCTGCGTCGGCGCCCTCGTCGCTGATCCCGCTGATCATCCGGGTAGCCGAGACCCCGTCGGCGATGCAGTGATGCAGCTTCATCAGCAGCGCCCAGCGGCCCTGTTCCAGGCCTTCGATGACCCAGCACTCCCACAGCGGGTGCTCGCGATCCAGCCTGCGTTCGATGATGCCGGCGGCGAGTTCGAACAGCGTGGCGTCATCGCCGGGCGCCGGGGCCGCGATGTGTCGAAAATGATGTGAGACATCGAGATTGGGCTGCTCGACCCACTCCGGTGGACCCAGGTCCAGCGGATGGGTGCGCAACACCTGCCGCAGCCGTGGGTGCTTGGTCAGGCGTTCGGTGAGGGTGGCGACCAGTTCCTGATAGTCCGGGATCGGCCCGTCGAGCACGGTGACCCCGCCGATGGCCAGGCTGACGTGTTTGTCCGAATCCTCGGCCTGCAGGAATCCGGCGTCCAGCGTCGAGAGCTGTTCCATGCCTTCGACTGTGCGCGCTGCGCCCGGCGTGCCGATAGGGTCAGAGGGTGCCCCGGGTAGGGACCTGTGGCCCCGATCGACGGGTCAGCCGGTGAGCGCGCGGTCCAGGGCCGCCAGCGAATCGTGCAGGAACTGCTCGTCGAACGGCGGCATGCCGCCGATCTGATCGCGAAAGGCCTGCGGGGTGTCGGTCCAGTCGTAGCTCAGCGTGACATCGGTCTGTTCCCCGTTGGGCGTCAGGTCATAACGCCACCACCAGCCGCCGGGCCGATGGGTGCCGTCGTCGTCGAGGCTGCCGGGCAGCCAGCCGATGCTGCGGTCGGCGACGAATTCGTTGACCACGTTGTGCATCACGTAGTCGCCGCCGGCGAACTTCAAGTACATGTTCATCACGAAGACCTGTCCGACGGCGCTCAGCGGTTCGGTGCTCACGGCGTCGCGCACCCAGTCGCCGGGTTCGGTGTACTGGTGCCGGCTGGGGTCGGCCAGCAGTGCGAACACCGCGGCGGGGGTGGCGGCGACGGTGCGGGTGGCGATCATGCGTTCGGGGGTGCTCATGAGTTCTCTCCGTAGTAGCCGGCGATCTCGGGGGAGTCCAGCCATTTCGAGTAGGTCGGTGACTTCGGCCAGTCGGGCGGGGAGTCCTGCCACTGCTCCTGGCGGCCGTAGGGCAGCAGGTCGATCAGCGCGAAGCTGTGGCTGAGCTGCTCGGTGCCGCGGCCGTTGCTGTGCCAGGTGCGGTACACGGTGTCGCCCTCGCGCAGGAACACGTTGATCGCGAAACCGCCGCCGGGCGGGGCGTCCATATCGGCGCCGAAGCTGCTCTGCGCCGACGAATACCAGCTCATCTGGTTGCCGACCTTGCCGGCGTAGGCCAGTACCTCGTCGATCGGCCCGTTGGTGACGATCACGAACCGGGCGTCGTAGTTGGCCAGGAACTCCAGCCGGGTGAACTGCGAGGTGAAACCCGTGCAGCCGCCGCACTGCCAGTCCGCGCCGTCGGTCCACATGTGGTGGTAGGTGATCAGCTGGGACTTACCGTCGAACACGTCGGCCAGCCGGACCGGGCCGTGCGCGCCGATCAGGGTGTAGTCGGGCAGGGCCACCATCGGCAGGCGGCGACGCTGCGCGGCGATCGCATCCAATTCGCGGGTGGCGGCCTTCTCGCGGGTGCGCAGGTCGGCCAGCGCGGCGCGCCAGGTCTCGACGTCGACGACGGGCGGTAGTGCAGTCATGTCGGCTCCTTTGGGGTCTCTTCCAGTGTTGACCCGAGCGCCGCCGGATACTCATCGCTCGCTCGGGCTTTTTGCTGAGCGACCTGGTTGGGGGTTAGGTGCCCGTCGCGGTGCCGAGTGAGGAATGCGGTACCCGAAGCGTGTCGAGTGAGGAGTGACGCACAGGGTTACTCGCACTTTGTGTACCTGGTTCCTCACTCGGCAATGGCGAGGTACGTCATTCCTCACTGGGCGACGTTTTTCTGCGTGGTTCCTCACTGGGCAGTGCCGGAGGGACGTCATTCCTCACTGGGCAGCAGTGCGGTGTCGAGTGAGGAATGCGGTACCCGAAGCGTGTCGAGTGAGGAGTGACGTACCCGAAGTGTGCCGAGTGAGGAGTGACGCACAGGGTTACTCGCACTTTGTGTACCTGGTTCCTCACTCGGCCTTGGCGAGGTACGTCATTCCTCACTGGGCAACGTTTTTCTGCGTGGTTCCTCACTGGGCGGTGCCAGAGGTACAGCATTCCTCACTGGGCGGCTACGCGGTGTCGAGTGAGGAATGCGGTACCCGTCGCGGTGTCGAGTGAGGACTGGTGTACCCGCCGCGGTGCCGAGTGAGGAGCTGCGGTACCCGAAGCATGCTGCGCACAGGGCTATCGCGACTCGAACAATTGTTCGATACCCTAGTCGGGTGGGCTGGTTCAACGGGCCCCCCAGCTGGGGCGAGATGGCGCGGGTGCTGGACGGCAAACCGCGGCACGCCGGCGGGGGCGAACCCACTGGCGGTGACGGCGGTGACGGGCCGGCCTGGTCGCGCAAGCGCGGCGACTACCGCCGACCCGAGCAGTCCCGGCTGCCCTCGACGGTGCCGTACGCCGAACTGCACGCGCATTCGGCCTACAGCTTCCTCGACGGTGCCAGCACACCCGAGGAACTGGTCGAGGAGGCCGCCCGGCTGGATCTGCGGGCGATCGCGCTGACCGATCACGACGGGCTCTACGGGGTGGTGCGGTTCGCCGAGGCCGCCGCCGAACTCGATGTGCGCACGGTGTTCGGCGCCGAACTGTCACTCGGTGGTGGCGCGCGCACCGAGGTCCCGGACCCGGCCGGTCCGCATCTGCTGGTGCTGGCCCGCGGGCCCGAGGGGTATCGGCGGTTGTCGCGCCAACTGGCCGCCGCGCATCTGGCCGGCGGCAGCAAAGGGGAGCTGCGCTATGACTACGACGCGCTCACCGAGGCCGCCGGTGGGCACTGGCAGATCCTCACCGGATGCCGCAAAGGTCATGTCCGGCAGGCTCTTTCGGCTGGCGGTCCGGACGCCGCCGCGGCCGCGCTGGCCGATCTGGTGGACCGGTTCGGCCGCCAGCGGGTCAGCGTCGAGCTCACCCAGCACGGCCAACCCCTCGACGATGAGCGCAACACCATCCTGGTCGAACTGGCCGACTGGTTCGGGCTGGCGGTGGTGGCCACCACCGGGGCACACTTCGCCGGGCCGTCGCGGCGGCGGCTGGCCATGGCGATGGGCGCGATCCGGGCCCGGCAGTCGCTGGATCAGGAGGCCGGGTGGCTGGCGCCGTTGGGTGGGTCGCACCTGCGCTCGGGAGCCGAGATGGCCCGGCTGTTCGCGCATCTGCCGCAGGCCGTCACCGGGGCTGCCGAACTGGGCGAGCAGTGCGCGTTCGGTCTGCAGCTCATCGCCCCGCAGTTGCCGCCGTTCGACGTGCCCGCCGGGCACACCGAGGACAGTTGGCTGCGTGAGTTGGTGATGCTCGGTGCGGCCGAACGGTACGGTCCGCGCGCGTCGGCGCCGCAGGCCTACGCCCAGTTGGAGCGTGAACTCGACGTCATCGCCGAGCTCAGCTTCCCGGGTTATTTCCTGGTGGTGCACGACATCACCCGGTTCTGCCGGGAGAACCGGATCCTGTGCCAGGGCCGTGGGTCGGCGGCCAACTCGGCGGTCTGCTACGCGCTCGGGGTCACCGCGGTGGACCCGGTGGCCAACGGGTTGCTGTTCGAGCGGTTCTTGTCCCCGGCCCGGGACGGCCCGCCGGACATCGACATCGACATCGAATCGGACCTGCGCGAGCAGGTGATCCAGTACGTCTACGACCGCTACGGTCGCGACTACGCCGCGCAGGTGGCCAACGTGATCACCTATCGGGGCCGCAGTGCGGTCCGCGACATGGCCCGCGCGCTGGGTTTCTCGCAGGGCCAGCAGGACGCCTGGAGTAAGCAGATCAGCCGCTGGGGCGGGGATCTGACGAGTCCGGAGGTCGAAGGCATTCCGGAGTCGGTGCTGGATTTGGCCGGCCAGATCCGGAACCTGCCGCGGCACATGGGCATTCACTCCGGGGGGATGGTGATTTGCGACCGGCCGATCGCCGATGTGTGCCCGGTGGAGTGGGCCCGGATGGAGAACCGCAGTGTGCTGCAGTGGGACAAGGATGACTGTGCGGCAATCGGTTTGGTGAAGTTCGACCTGCTGGGCCTGGGCATGCTGTCGGCGTTGCACTACGCGGTGGACCTGCTGGCCGAACACAAGGGCATCGAGGTGGACTTCGCCAAACTGGACCTGTCCGAGCCGGCGGTCTACGAGATGCTGCAGCGCGCCGATTCGGTCGGGGTGTTCCAGGTGGAGTCCCGCGCGCAGATGGCCACCCTGCCCCGGCTCAAACCGCGGGTGTTCTACGACCTGGTGGTCGAGGTCGCGTTGATCCGGCCCGGGCCGATCCAGGGCGGGTCGGTGCATCCCTACATCCGCCGCCGCAACGGTCTGGACCCAGTGGTCTACGACCACCCATCGCTGGAACCCGCGTTGCGAAAGACGTTGGGGGTTCCGCTGTTTCAGGAGCAGCTGATGCAGGTCGCGGTGGACTGTGCGGGCTTCAGCCCGGCCGAGGCCGATCAGCTGCGCCGCGCGATGGGCTCCAAACGTTCCACCGAGAAGATGCGCCGGCTGCGCGGCCGGTTCTTCCAAGGGGTGTGGGAACGGCACGGCATCGACGGGGAGTTGGCCGAGCGGATCTACGAGAAGCTGGAGGCGTTCGCCAACTTCGGCTTCCCGGAAAGCCACGCGCTGTCCTTCGCCTCGCTGGTGTTCTACTCGTCCTGGCTCAAGCTGCACCACCCGGCCGCGTTCTGCGCGGCGCTGCTGCGTGCCCAGCCGATGGGTTTCTACTCGCCGCAGTCGCTGGTGGCCGACGCCCGCCGGCACGGGGTGCAGGTGCACGGACCGGACGTCAACGCCAGCCTGGCGCACGCCACCCTGGAGAACTCCGGCACCGAGGTGCGGCTCGGTCTCGGCGCGGTCCGCCAGATCGGCACCGAGTTGGCGCAGAAGCTGGTCGATGAACGAAATGCCAATGGGCCCTTTGGTTCACTGCTGGATCTGACCGCCCGGGTGCAGCTCAGCGTGCCGCAGACCGAGGCGCTGGCCACCGCCGGCGCGCTGGGCTGCTTCGGCAGCAGCCGTCGGGAAGCGCTGTGGGCGGCCGGGGCGGCCGCGGCGGAGCGGCCCGACCGGCTGCCGGGGGTGGGGACGTCGTCGCACGTACCTCCGCTGCCCGGGATGAGCGCACTGGAACTGGCGGCCGCCGACGTGTGGGCCACCGGGGTCTCGCCGGACAGTCACCCGACCCAGTTCCTGCGGGCCAACCTGGACGCGATCGGGGTGGTGCCGGCCGCCGAGCTGCTGTCGGTGCGCGACGGCACCCGGATCCGGGTGGCCGGTGCGGTGACGCATCGGCAGCGCCCGGCCACCGCGCAGGGCGTGACCTTCCTCAACCTGGAGGACGAGACCGGCATGGTCAACGTGCTGTGTTCGCCGGGGGTGTGGTCGCGCTACCGCAGACTGGCGCAGACCGCGCCGGCGCTGGTGGTGCGCGGCATCCTGCAGAACGCCAGCGGTGCGGTCACCGTGGTCGCCGACGCGCTGGCCCCGATGGAGCTGCGGGTGGGTTCGCGGTCCCGGGACTTCCGCTGACCGTCGGTAGGCTTCGACCATGTCGTTGAACCTGACCGCCGATGAATTGCTGACCACCACCCGCTCGGTGCGCAAGCGCCTGGATTTCGACAAGCCGGTGCCGCGCGAGGTGCTGATGGAGTGCCTCGAGATCGCGCTGCAGGCGCCGACCGGATCCAACGCCCAGGGCTGGCAATGGCTCTTCATTGACGACCCGGACAAGCGCAAGGCGCTGGCCGACATCTACCGCAACAACGCCACGCCGTACCTGGACCTGCCCAAGCCGGTGCGCGGCGACATCCGCGACGAGCAGATGCCCAAGGTGACCAGCTCGGCGCACTACCTCAACGACAACCTGGAGAAGGCGCCGGTGATGCTGATCCCGTGCGTGGAGGGTCGTCCGGAAGGGCTCCCCGCCGGGATGAGCGCGTCGCTGTGGGGCTCGCTGCTGCCCGCGGTGTGGAGTTTCATGCTGGCGCTGCGCTCGCGCGGCATGGGCTCGGCCTGGACCACGCTGCACCTGATCGGCGATGGTGAGAAGCAGGCCGCCGAGATCCTCGGCATCCCCTACGACCAGTACGTCCAGGGCGGGCTGTTCCCGATCGCGTACACCGTCGGCACCGAGTTCAAGCAGGCCAAGCGGCTACCGGCCGAGCAGCTCACGCACTGGAACTCCTGGTGATTGTGCGCTCAGCCCAGATGCGCTGAGAGCAGCCAGGCGGCCAACGACTTGCGGCCGCCGGGCTCGTCGCGCACATCGGTGGCGAAGCTGGCGAGTTGCTCGGCGAACTCGGGCGGGAAGTTGGCGTGGATGCGGGCCGGACGGATCTCGTCGATCACCCAGTACCGGCCGACCACCTCACGCAACTCGTCCTCGGTGACCGCGTGCGCCGGGCTCTCCGGCGGCATCCCGGCCTTGTCGAAGACCAGCACGAAGTACGACGCACCCGGTGCGGCGGCCGCCACGATGGACTGCTGATAGCCCTCGCGCAGCTCGACCGGCATCGAGTGGAACAGGGTGGAGTCCACGATGGTGCCGAACCGGCCGTCGTAACCGGTGAACGCGCTGATGTCGGCGACCTCGAAGCTGGCCGTGCGCAACCCGCGGCGGGCGGCCTCGGCGCGGGCCAGTTCGATGGCGGTCGGGGACTGGTCCAGCCCCACCACGGTGAAGCCGCGCCCAGCCAGCTCCATCGACACCGCGGCCTCACCGCAGCCCGCGTCGAGCACCTCGCCGTGGAACTTGCCGGCCTCGATCAGTGCGGCGATCTCCGGCTGGGCTTCATCGATGCTCCACGGCGGCCGGCCGCCACCCATCTCCGGAGCGGTGCCCTGATAGGCCTGTTCGAACATCACATCGTTGGGTTCAGTCATTCCTCCGGTTTATCAACCTGGTTGATATATGTCAATATGGTTGATATGACGGATTTGCCGCTCGGCTATCTGCTGCAGCGGGTGATCACGGCGCTGCGTGCCGAGGTGGTGCAGATACTCGAACCGCTGGGCCTGAGCTTCCCGGAATATCTGTGCCTGCGGCTGTTGTCGGCCTACCCTGGCCAGTCCAATGCGCAGTTGGCGCGGGCCGGCAACGTCTCACCGCAGGCGATGAACATGGTGGTGCGCGCGCTGCAGCGGCGTGGCCTGGTGGACCGGCCGACGTCGTCGGCCTCGGGGCGCGCGCTGCCGGCGGTCGTCACCGCGCGCGGCACCGCGCTGCTGGCCCAGACCGACGACGGCATCCGCGCGGCCGAACAGCAGGTACTGGCCGGGTTCGACGCCGCCGAGCGCGCGGAGTTCCGCCGGCTGCTGACGGCGTTGGCGGAATCGACGCAATGACCGGCAGCGGTCACACCGCGCCGGGGAAGCCGTGTTGGCGCCAGGCCTCATAGGCGGCCACCGCCGCGGCATTCGACAGGTTCAGTGAGCGTCTACTCGGCAGCATCGGGATGCGCACCTGGGCGGTGATGTGCGGATCGGCCAGCGTGGCCGCGTCCAGGCCGGTGGGTTCGGGACCGAACAGCAGCACGTCGCCGGGTTGATAGCTCACCTCGGTGTACGACGTCGTCGCGTGCGCAGTGAACGCGTACACCCGCTGTGGGTTCAGCGCGGCCCAGGCCGCCGGCAGCGACTCGTGCACGAACACCTGCGCCAGATCGTGGTAGTCCAGCCCGGCGCGGCGCAGCTTGGGTTCGGACAGGTCGAAACCCAACGGTTGCACCAGGTGCAGTTCGGCACCGGTACCGGCCACCATCCGGATGGCGTTGCCGGTATTGGGTGCGATGCGCGGTGAATTGAACACCAGCCTGAACATGGTCGAATGATTCCCAGCTTCGTCGTAGATGTTTGCTCGACGGCCCCGAAGCGGTCCGTGCGCGCCCGGTCGGCGGCCCGGGTTTGCAGCCGAACTGTGGAAGGGCTTGTCCGCGACTGTCATACTTCACCAATTGCCATGCAAATCGGGCCCGCTCGGAACGGCTGGAGCGGCCCGATCGCAGGAAGTCTCACATGAAGGCAGAAGCGGTGAATAGTGGTCGGGCCCGAGGCGCCAGCCGGTGCCGGTCCCGGACGGAGGGCACTACCTAAGTGACGATGTTCGACAAGCCCGAGGGATTGGGCGCGCCGACAGTGTGGGACCACGCGGGTGAGGCCGACAGCGCTCCCGATTCGGCGCCCGAGGCGGCCCCGAATGCCCCGGTCAAGCGGCCGGCCCGGTGGTCGCCGACGAACTGGCCAGTGCGATGGAAGGTGCTGGCCATCGCGTTGATCCCGCTGCTGCTGGCCGCGGTGTTCGGTGGGCTGCGCATCTACGACAGCGCCGCGCAGGCCCGCGAGCTGCGGGTGGCCGCCGATCGTGCCCAGCTGATCCCGTCGGTCGAGGACTACCTGTCGGCGTTGGAAGCGGTGCTGTTCATCGATCCGCTCCGTGAACCCACCCAGCAGGCCCGGGCCGACTTCGACGCCCGCAGCGCCGAGCTGCTGGCCGCCCGCGACGACGTCGACGCCGAGGCCGACGTGCGCGCCGCGGTCACCCGGATCGTCGAGCAGGGCAAGACGTTGGTCGACGGTGCACTGTCCGGAAACGTGGACCTGGCCAGCCGGGTAACGGGCTTCTCGCCGGTGTTGCTGACGGCCGAGACAGCAATCACCGACTCGGTGCGCGTCGAGGATGAGACGCTGCGCCAGAAGGCCAACGGATTGGCCCGCGCAGTCGGCACCCGCGGTCAGATGACGATCCAGCGGATGCTGGTGCAACTCGGCGGGAGCCTGCCCGAGCCATACCTGCGGTCGTCGATGGCGCTGCTGGCCGGCACCGAGCCCTCCAACGTGCTGGGTCTGACCATCCTGGTGGGCAATGCCTCCGAAGAAGCCCAGCAGCTGCTCGGCGAGATGAACAAGCGGATGGCCATGGTGGCCGATCCGAGTGTGCCGGTGGTGGGCAGCCCGGACCTGCTGGCCTCGATCGAGGTCACTGACTCGATGGCCCGGGAACTGATCACCGCGACCACCGACGAGATCCTCGGCACCGTCGACGCCGAGGCCACCGCGCAGCGCACCGCTGCGATCCGGGACGCGGCGATCGTGATCGCGGTGTTCCTGATCGCGCTGCTGGCGGTGTGGTGGGTGGCGCGCACGCTGACCCGCCCGCTGCGCCGACTGCGCGACGGCGCGCTGCAGATCGCGCACCGGGATCTGGCCGCCGAGATCGAACGGGTCAAGGCCGGCGACGAGAGCGAACCCGCCCAGCTGCCGATCTACACCACCGAAGAAGTGGGCCAGGTGGCGCACGCGGTGGACGAACTGCACACCCAGGCGCTGCTGCTGGCCGGTGACGAGGCCCGGCTGCGGGTGATGGTCGACGACATGTTCGAGACGCTGTCGCGGCGCAACAAGACGTTGGTGGACCAGCAGCTTGCGCTGATCGACCGGTTGGAGCGCAACGAAGAGGACCCGGACCGGTTGGACAGCCTGTTCCGGCTGGACCATCTGGCCACCCGGATGCGTCGCAACGGCGCCAACCTGCTGGTGTTGGCCGGCGCGCAGGCAACCCGCGAGCAGGGACCGCCGATCGAGCTGGCCTCGGTGATCAGTGCTGCGGCCTCCGAGGTCGAGGACTACGCCCGGGTGGAGACCGGGATGGTGCCCGACTGCGAGGTGGTCGGCCCGGTCGGCAACGACGTGGTGCACCTGCTGGCCGAGTTGATCGACAACGCGCTGCGCTACTCGCCGCCGAATTCGCCGGTGCGCGTCACCGCGGTGCACACCAGCGACAACGGCGTGCTGATCGACGTCAACGACCTGGGCCTCGGGATGACCGACAGTGACCTGCGGGTGGCCAACATGCGGCTCAACGCGGGTGGTCAGGTCAGCCCGGACAGCACCCGGCACATGGGTCTGTTCGTGGTCGGTCGGCTGGCCCGCGAGCACGGGATGACCGTGCGGTTGCTGCCCGGCACCAGCGGCAGCGGGACGCTGGCGCAGGTGTATCTGCCGCCGGAGTTGTTGGTCGGCTTCGCGCCGGCGGAGCCGGTTGCCGAGCCGGAGTCGGTGTGGGCCGCGCCGTACACCGAGTCCGCCCCGGCGGGCGCGTTCTCCGCGTTCGACGAGCCTTCCGGGTTCGCCGAGCCCACCGGGTTCGCCGCGTCGGGCGGGTTCGCCGCGTCGGGCGATACGCGCGACGACGAATTCGTCGCGCGCCCCGACGATTACGCCGCCGGTCGCGAGTTGGCCGACGGGTTGGATGACGATTTCGACGACGATTACGACCAGGACGACGAGGACGCGGCCGAGGCCGCCGAGGCCTCGGTCACGTTGCTGCCGCGCCGTCGCCCCGGCGCCACGGGCATCACCGCGGCGCCGGCCGACCGGCCCTACGCCGCCGACGAAGCGGCCGAATCCGAAGCGCCGCACCAATGGTGGACACCCAACGACCAGCCGGCCGAACCCGCCGCGCCGGTCAACACCGCCGGGTTCTTCTCCTCGCGGCGCAAGCGTCGACGCGACGCTGTCGTCGAGCAGCCCGAGCCCGTCGTCGACGAGAGTGTCGAAGAGATCGAGCCAGAGCCCGTCGTCGAGCCTGAGCCAGAGCCGCAGCCCGAGCCCGTCGTCGTCGACGACACCGACGAACCCGAAACCGGACCCGAGCCGGCGGTTGCAACCGACGCGCCGGCAGCCGGCGGCAGCCCGGATCTGATCTACCAGAACATGGTGACCGAACTGCTCGACCCCGACGAGGTGCGGCAGCTCGCGGTGCCGCAGGACTGGAAGTCGGTGTGGGACAACGGCTGGGCGGCTGCCGCCGAAGCCGAACAGGTTCCGATCGAGTCGCGCACCGACCATGGTCTGCCGGTGCGCAATCCGGGCGCCCGGTTGATCCCGGGCGGCTCGCAACCTCCGGCGGGGGAGCAGGCCGAAGACGACGCTGCGGCGCCCAAGCGCGATCCGGATGCGATCCGCAACTCGATGAGCAACCATTTTGGTGGTGTGCGTGCAGCTCGGACGCACGTACGCGAAACAAGTCAAGGATTCGATGCCGAATGACGTATTCGCCCGGTTCCCCACAAGAGAATCCGCTGGACTGGTTGGTGTCTCGGTTCGCCCGTGACGTCCCCGGTGTCGCGCACGCGGTGCTGGTGTCGGTCGACGGTCTGCTGATCGCGGCCAGCGAGCACCTGCCGCCGGAGCGCGCCGACCAGTTGGCTGCAGTCACCTCCGGTCTGGCAAGTCTGTCGGCCGGCGCCGCCAAGCTGTTCGACGGCGGCCGCGTGCTGCAGTCGGTGGTCGAGATGGACCACGGCTACGTGTTGATCATGCAAGTCGGCGACGGCTCGCAGTTGGCCACCCTGGCGTCGAAGTCCTGTGACATCGGTCAGGTCGGCTATGAGATGGCTGTGCTCGTCGAACGGGTGGGCGGCATCGTGCAGTCCACCCGGCGTCGCGCGCCGCAACACTCGTGAGGCTCAGATGGACAGTCCCTGGGGTCGGTCCCAGCCCAACCTGGTCCGGCCGTACACGCTGACCGCAGGTCGCACCAGCACGTCGGTCCACCTGCCGTTGGAAGCGCCGATCCAGACCTTGCGGGCCGCGCAGTTCCACCGCTGGCCGCCTGCTGATCTGCGCGGCAGGATCATCGAATTGTGCACCAAGAGCCCATCAGTGGCGGAAATCTCGGCGCTTCTGAATGTTCCGCTCGGTGTGGCCCGTGTCTTGGTCGGTGATCTGGTCACGGCGGGATACCTTCGTGTGCAGACGACGTTGACCGATCGCTCTACCCACGACGAACGACGCGCATTGATAGGAAGGACAATCCGTGGCCTACGCGCACTCTGAGGGGCGTGACGCCGCATCGACCAAGATCGTCGTCGCCGGTGGATTCGGCGTCGGTAAGACGACATTCGTGGGGGCGGTATCGGAGATCATGCCGCTGCGCACCGAGGCCATGGTCACCACTGCGTCCGACGGCGTCGACGGCCTGGCAGCCACTCCGGCGAAGTCGACCACCACGGTGGCGATGGACTTCGGCCGGATCACCCTCGATGAGGAACTGGTGCTGTACCTGTTCGGTACGCCTGGGCAGCGGCGGTTCTGGTTCATGTGGGACGACCTGGTGCACGGCGCCATCGGCGCGATCGTGTTGGTCGACACTCGGCGGCTCGAGGACAGCTTCGCCGCCGTCGACTACTTCGAGAACCACAACATCCCGTTCATCATCGCGGTGAACGAATTCGACGGCGCACAACGCTTCCCGGCCGACGAGGTCCGCAAGGCGCTGGCGCTGTCGGACCGGACTCCGGTGATCGCGGTGGATGCCCGAGACCGCAATTCGGCCAAGGAGGCCCTGATCGCGGTCAGCGAGTACGCACTCGAATCGCTGTCCGCAGCCGGGTGAACTGGACCGACCGCTCTTTTACCGGTCACGATTTTCGCGACGAGGATCTGGCCGGGCTGAACACCGAACGCGTGGTCTTCGACGACTGTGACTTCTCCGGGGTGAACCTGGCCGAGTCGACGCATGCCGGTTCGGCCTTCCGGAACTGCCGGTTCGATCGAACCATTTTGTGGCACAGCACGTTTCGACACTGCACCATGATCGGGTCGGTGTTCTCGGACTGTCGGCTGCGACCCGCGGTGTTCGACGAGGTGGACTTCACGCTGGCCGCTCTCGGCGGGGCGGACCTGCGCGGTGTGGACCTGTCCGGCTCGCGGCTGGTGGAAGCGTCGCTGGTGCAGACCGATCTGCGCAAGGCGATACTGCGCGGCGCCGACCTGTCCGGTGTCCGCACCGTCGGCACCCGGCTCGATGAAGCCGACCTACGCGGCGCGCGCATCGACCCGACACTGTGGACGACGGCGTCGCTGCGCGGTGCCAAAATCGACGTGCACCAGGGGTTGGCCTACGCCGCCGCGCACGGTCTCGACGTACACGGCGAGTAGGGCTCGGGTGCCGCGTCCGTCACCGACAG
>NZ_JCALDB010000035.1:0-23401 GCF_059812645.1 Mycobacterium sp. NGS45
TCGTCAGGAGGTCCGGGTCAGCGTGAATGGCACCCAGTAGGTCCCCGGCCCATCCCCTGGGCAACCCGGTGCCGCGACGGTGAAGGTGCGCTCGCCGGAAAAGTTCCCGGCCTCGGTCGGCTGCAGGAAATCGGACCGGAATGCCGTGACCTGACTGCCGTCGTCGCAGTGGAACGGGTACTCGCCGCTGGATTCCCAGCGGTCCCCGTTCCACCGGTAGTCGAACAGTGTTGGCGCATCGGGGTTGTTCTCCAACTCGGTGAGCAGCAGCCAGTGCGCCACGCAGCCGTCGTCGCCGCACACCGTGCTGAACCTGGCGCGTTGGGTGGATGGATCGGAGGCGTCGGGACGTCCGTCGAAGGTCTGCCGGGAGTGGTCCAGGTAGGTGTCATAGGAGCCGTAGAGCGGCACCGGATCGGTGCTGTCGGCGTGTGCCGTGGGACTGAGCGCCAGCGCGGCAGGCACTGCCGTGGCGGCGAGGATCTTGGCCAACATGGCTCTGGATAACACAGATCTGGGCACGGGCTGGCACGAATGCGGTGAGGACGGGTACCCGCGTTTTCCGCAAATCACTATCGGTTGAGGCAAAGCAACTCGAGGCAGCGCTGAAACGTCTGGTCGCAAGCTTGACCATGGCGCCTTCGGCGTCTTGAAACACCCCGGGCGCGGCGGGCGTCAGCTCACGGCGGCCAACCGGCGATCCGAACCGGTCCGCACGCTGGCCGCGTGCCAGGCGCCCAGGCCTTCGACGGTCCGGTCTGCCGGCGCGGGGCCGGTGAAGACGATCGACAGCGGATACGGTTCGACCGTGGCCTGCACGACCGCCGCGGCGATCTCCGACACGGCCGGATCGTGCTGCGGGAACAGGCTGGACGAACCGGACGCGTCGTCCGCGACGGTGTCGACGAAATCGCCGGAGACCACCGTGCAGTGGATTCCGCGCAGGTTGAATTCCCGGCGCATGGCGTAGAGCGTGGTTTCGTCGTTGCGCTTGCTGGCAGCGATCCGCCGGTAGCCCTTGAGCACACCCTTGTTCGGGTAGAAGTGCGCCTGGTTGCTGGTCACGAACACGATCCGGGCGCCGGCGGCCATCAGCGGCAGCGCCGCTTCCACCAGGCGGCGTTGCGCATAGCGGGCGGCGCCGGCGGCGTCGACCGCGGTGGCGGTGAGCACCAAGGTGTCCAGCCGGCCGTGATCGCGCCGCACCCCGTCGATCATCGCGGCGACCGCGGACTCGTCGACGATGTCAGCGGCCACCGCGGTGGCCTGCCCGCCGGTCTGCCGGATGGCGTCGAGGACGGCGTCAGCCTCAGCGCCGGACTTGTGGTTGACGATGACGTGCGCGCCGGACTCGGCGAGGCGGCGGGCGACTTCGGCTCCGAGTCCTCGCCCCGCGCCGGTGACCAGGGCGATCTGCGGTTGTGAATGCATATCGAGACCTTTCGCAGTGGGTTGTGGCCCTCGCGAGTGCCGCGGTGTTCTCCATGCCGACGGCTTCGGCGGGTATGCGTGACCACCCTACACCAAAATTAAGAAATTTAAGAGTCTATTTAAGATAACGATGAGGGGGCAGCGGGGTGTCGATGAGCGGGGCTGCGTCGGCCACACTGAGGCTCATGACCGAAACCGGCACCACCACCGTCGCGGTGTACCTCGACTTCGACAACATCGTGATCTCGCGGTACGACCAGGTGCACGGCCGCAATTCCTTTCAACGCGACAAGGCCAAGGACGGCGCACAGCTGCAGGAGCGGCTGGACAGCGCCACCGTCGACGTCGGCGCCATCATCGACTTCGCGTCCTCATTTGGAACGTTGGTGCTGACCCGCGCCTACGCCGACTGGTCGGCCGAGGTCAACGCTGGTTATCAAGGTCAGTTGGTGGGACGGGCGGTCGACCTGGTGCAGCTGTTCCCGGCCGCGGCGTACGGCAAGAACGGCGCCGACATCCGGTTGGCGGTCGACGCCGTCGAAGACATGTTCCGGCTGCCCGACCTCACGCACGTGGTGATCGTGGCCGGCGATTCGGACTACATCGCGCTGGCGCAGCGCTGCAAACGGTTGGGCCGCTACGTGGTGGGCATCGGGGTGGCCGGGTCGTCGAGCCGTGCACTGGCCGCGGCCTGCGACGAGTTCGTCACCTACGACGACCTGCCCGGGGTCCCGGTGTTCCAGCCCGCCGAGCCCGATCCCCCGGCGACGGCACCGGACCGGGGCGGCAAAGCCAAACAGCCCGACCCCCAGGCCGCCGCCACCGCGTTGCTGATCCGCGCCTTGCGCATCGGGATGGAGAAGGACGACGTCGACTGGCTGCACAATTCGGCGGTCAAGGCGCAGATGAAGCGGATGGATCCGTCGTTCAGCGAGAAGTCGTTGGGCTACAAGTCGTTCAGTGACTTCTTGCGGTCACGCCCCGAGGTGGAACTCGACGAGAGTTCGACGACGCGGATGGTGCGGCTCAAGGAAGCGGGCTGAAGCACCCGGTAGGTCGAGCCGGCAGATGCGCCGGCAGAACGTCATGGCGAGGTGCAGAAAAGCGGACATGGGTAGACTCCGGGGATGTTTGTCCGGCGGGCTGCGCGTCGTTGGGCACTGTTTGCTGCATCGGCACTGGTCCTGACGGCAATCCCCCTGACTGCTCCGACCTCCCCCCGGGCCACCGCCGACGACTGCCCGGACGCCGAGGTGGTGTTCGCTCGCGGCACCGACGAACCCGACGGCATGGGCCGCGTCGGTAATGCCATGGTCGACTCGCTGCGGCGGCAGACCGGCGGGCTGAACATCCGCGCCTACCCGGTGGATTACAAGGCCACCATCACCCAGCGGCACAGTGGCGCGGGCGCCAAGGACGCGATCGCCCGCATCAAATCGACTGCGGACTCCTGCCCCGCCACCAAGATCGTGTTGGGCGGCTACTCGCAGGGCGCGAGTGTGGTCAACATCGTCGCCGGTTTCGACGGCGTCAATTGGGGCGACCCGCTACCGCGCGAGTACCTGGACAACGTTGCCGCGGTCGCGACGTTCGGCAACGTCGCGGGTCGCACCGGTGGCGCGACACCGACCCAGGATTCACCGCTGTCCGCCAAGGCAATCGACCTGTGCCATCCCAGCGACCCGATTTGTCACGATGGCCCGGGTAACTCCTGGGACGGCCACACCGATGGCTACATCCCGGTGTACACCGATCAGGCAGCGGCGTTCATCGCGGCCAAGCTGCTGACCCACGGCGTGCCTCGGAACGGGACGCGACCGTCCGACAGCGCACAGACCCAATACGGTCAATCACCCGGTCCGCAGCAGCCCAGAACTACTCGGCCGGCGCTTCCCGGGCCGACGACGACAACGCCTCGACCCTCCTACCGCGGCGGTTTGATCTAGTACTTCGTTTCGATCTGGCCCATGGGCGTCTGCGCGTGACAGCGCTGTCGGTCCCCCCGGCTACCATCCTGACCAGCGGGACAACAGGGGGGCGGCAAGAGCAGTGGCCGGGAGTGGCAAGAACAGCGGATGCGCGACGGGATTCGTCGTGTTCGTCGTAATCGGGCTGATCGCGTCGATTCCCAAGGAAGTCTGGATCATCTTCGGGGTGCTCGCAGCCGTCGCCCTGCTGGCGTGGCTGGGCAACACCGTCGTTCGGGGCTGGCAGAAGCACCGCGCCGAGGTCGAGGAACAACAACGCAAGCAGCGAGCGGCCGCCAAGGCCGCCGCCAAGCGGAAGCTCCTCGCTGAACTCGGCGAGGACAACTTCGCGCTGGTCGAGGTGGCGCGGGCGGCCGTCGCGAGGGTGAAGGACTCCGAGGCGGCTCGCGACGGGTGGCTCGGCGAGGTGGACTTCTCCGACGACATCACGACCATCATCGACAATTTTCGCAAAGCGCATGCTCTGCGTGAGGTTGCCGACAAGCTGTCCAAACTGGACTCGCCTACCCCAGAGGACCGTCGTCTCCTGGCGGACGCCAAAGCCACTGCAGCCCGGCTGGAAATGGCGGGCATCGAACGAGTCGAGCTGGTCGACAAGTGCGCAGCCGAAGCCGGCAGCATCGATGAGTCGCTGCGCAAGGAACGACAGGATGCGCGCACCGCGCAGCAGCGGGCTGAGTTGCACGGCAAGCTCAGCGGCATGCTCTACGGAATAGCGGCGGCCCCGGATACCTCGTCGATCGACGACTCCGCCGCCAACCGGGTGATGGCACACGTTGCGGCCTATCGGGAGGTCAAGAAGCAGATCGAACAAGCACGCAGGGCGTGATTGACGACCCCCAAGGACATGCAACCGGGCGACGCGCGTTGGCGGAACCGACATGCAGGGGCAAGCAAGCACCGCAAATGCCGAGTTGCAGCGAGAGATTGACACGACTCGCTGCCTAGGCGCCGCGTGCTTGCCAGCATGGTGTTCTCATGTCAGTCTCGGGAGCAGGCCGACTAGGATCGGTGGCATGCCGGAACAGAAGACCGGTGCGGACAGTGAGGCTGTTCTGCTTGGTGATCGACGACAACCAAGTAAGGGTGAGCGCCAGCGCCGCGCCATCCTCGATTGCTTGCCCGAACTTTTGTCGAAGCGTCCCATCAGCGAACTCAGTGTCAGCGAGATCGCGTCGGCTGCCGGTGTCCTCCGGTCGGGGTTCTATTTCTACTTCGAGTCGAAGTTCACCGCACTGGCAGTGATCACCTCCGAGATCTGGTCAGAGTTCATGGACCGGGCGCGCATCTTTAGCCGCGCCGCTGGCGAGTCGCCTGCCGATTTCATCGCCAGGACCGCCGATCTCGCGCTGGAGTTGTGGCGCGATCACGAGGGTGTACTGATGGCGTCGGTACAGGCCATCCCGCTGGATGAGCAGTTGGCGGAACTCTGGCAGGAATGGATCCTGCGACTCGCCGATGTCCTGACCAAGCAGGTGCTGAAAGACCAGGAACTGGGGCTGGCGCGTCCGGTCGCCCCCGACGTGCCCGCACTCATCTCGACGCTGCTCGAGATGACCATGCACATCTTCTACATGAACCGTCTGCGCCGGCGCGACGAACAGCAGATCGCCAAGGTGAGCGAGATGGTGCAGTCGATTTGGCTCGCTTCGGCGTGGGGTATCGCTGACTCACCGTCTTCCAGCCGAGGTGCCGAGATCAAGTCGAAGCGGCGTAGCGCCCGCGGGTAGAACGGCTCCGCGTCGCGCCTTCGGCCACCTATCGCTGGCGGAGTTTCCCCTCTGACTGCGCTCATCGAATGTCCCCAGGTGTGCTTACCGAAATTCCCCACCTGTGAGCAGTGGTCAGTGTAGTGGTTGGCGGGTTCCGGTGGTTGCTCGGCGGAGGGTGTCGGTGGCGGCGTGGTGGTCGCGCAGGCGGTAGGACTCGCCGTCGAGGTTGATGACCACCGAGCGGTGTAGGAGTCGGTCGAGCATGGCGGCGGCGACGGTGGTGTCGCCCAGGACTTCGCCCCAGGCGCCGACTCCGCGGTTGGTGGTTATCACGATGCTGGTCTTCAAATAGCGTTGGGAGACCACCTGGAACAGTGCGGAGGCGGCCTCGGCGGGCAATGGTAGGTAGCCGAGTTCGTCGATTACCAGCAGTGTGACTTTGACTGCTGATTCGGGAGTCGTTTGATCACGGATTTCGGAGTCGGTGTTGTCACGGTGAAGTCGGTGACTGTGAATTTGGGAGTCACCAGCTGTCCACGTGGTCCGAGTTGGATTGTGGTGTGCGGCCTTCGGGATCGAAGGTGGAGCTGTACGCGGCGATCCGCCGAGATGCCCGCGCCGGGAAGTCGGCGCGGGCGATTCAGCGTGAGTACCGGGTCTCATGGACGACGGTGCACAAAGCGTTGGGTTCGGCCTGGCCGGCTGAGCGGAAGGACTACCCCGCCCGTGGCAGCAAGATCGACGACTACCGCGAGGTCATCGACGGCTGGCTGCGCACGGATCTGACCGCCCCGCGCAAGCAACGCCACACGGCCAAGCGGATCTTCGACCGGCTCCGTGATGAGCATCAAGCCGACGTGTCGTATTCGCGGGTGCGGGCGTATGTGTCGGTGCGCCGCGGAGAAATCCTGGCCGAATCCGGTCGTGCCCCGGTCGAGGTGTTCGTGCCGCAATCGCACCGCCCCGGCGATGAGGCAGAGGTCGACTTCGGTGACGTGGTGATCGAGCTGCGCGGTCAGCCGGTGACGTGCACGTTGTTCTCGCTGCGGTTGTCGTTCTCGGGCCGCGCAGTGCATCGGGTGTTTCTGTCTGCCGGGCAGGAGGCGTTCCTGGAGGGCCACGTGCATGCCTTCGAGGTTCTCGGTGGGGTGCCGTTCGGCCGGATCCGCTACGACAACCTGAAATCGGCGGTCTCGGCGGTGCTCGGCTTGTCGCGGCACCGGGTGGAAAACGACCGCTGGGTGGCGTTTCGCTCCCACTACGGCGTCGAGGCGTTCTACTGCCAGCCAGGAGTGCAGGGTGCTCACGAGAAGGGCGGCGTGGAAGGCCAGATCGGCTGGTTTCGCCGCAACCACTTCGTGCCGGTCCCGCAGGTCGAATCGATCGCGGAACTCAACGCCATGATCGACAAATGGGACGCTGACGATCTGGATCGGCGCATCGGTTCCCGAGTCCGCACCGTCGGCGAACTGTTCGCCGTGGAGTCGCCGCTGCTGGTGCTGCTGCCGGAGGCCGCGTTTGAGACCGGTCGCTGGTTCAACCTGCGGGTGGATCGGCATAGCCAGATCACGGTGCGCACCAATCGGTATTCGGTCCCGGTCCGCTTCGCCGGCCGCCAAGTGCGGGTGCAACTGCACGCCTCACATCTGGAGGTCTACTGCGATCGCCAACTGGTCGCCACCCACGAACGCCTACCGGGCAAGGCCGAGACCCGGCTCGAGTTGGATCACTACCTGGAGATTCTGCTGCGCAAACCCGGTGCCCTGCCGGGATCGACGGCCTTGGAGCAGGCCCGCGCAGCTGGGCGGTTCACCCCGGTGCACGACGCCTGGTGGGCCGCTGCCCGCAAGACTCACGGCGACGCCGCCGGCACCCGCGAAATGATCGGCGTGCTGCTGGCACACCGTCACTTGCCCCACGAACTGTTGGTGATTGGGTTGGCCCGCGCCCTGGCCGCCGGGGCACTGACCGCCGATGCCGTGGTCCTAGAAGCCCGAAAGGCGTCTGAGGACAACACCTCTGAAAACTCCGATGAACACCACGAAACCGACGCCGAGGCGGTGGCGTCGCTGACCGTGCGGCGGCTGGCCGCATTGCCCACCGATTCTCGGCCGCTGCCCTCGGTCGCGGCCTACGACACTCTGCTGCGCCATCCCAGGAAGGACACCGCCACACCATGACCACCACCTCTGTGAGTACCAGCCTGCCGCACCGGCGCGGACTGACCGAACAAGCCTCCGACGCCGCGGTCGAGCAGGCCTGCCGGATGCTGCGCCTGCCCACGATCCGAACCAACTTCGCCGAGCTGGCCGACGAGGCCGCCGCCGAGCAAATGTCCTACCGGGGATTCCTGGCCGAGCTGTTGATGGCCGAATGCGATGACCGGGCCCGGCGCCGGGCTGCGAGGCGGATCAAAGGCGCGGGGTTTCCCCGCGATAAGTCGTTGCGGGCCTGGGACTTCGACGCCAACCCGCACGTCGATACCGCCACCGTGCACACCTTGGCCAAATGTGAGTGGGTCAAGAAGGGGTTGCCGCTGTGTTTGATCGGTGACTCGGGCACCGGCAAGAGCCATCTGCTGATCGCGTTGGGCACCGAGGCGGCGATGGCCGGCTACCGGGTGAAATACACCCTGGCCACCAAACTGGTCAACGAACTCGTCGAAGCCTCCGACGACAAACAGCTGTCCAAGACCATCGCCCGCTACGGCCGCGTCGACCTGCTGTGCATCGACGAGCTGGGCTACATGGAACTCGACCGCCGCGGTGCCGAACTGCTGTTCCAGGTGCTCACCGAACGCGAAGAGAAGGCCTCCGTCGCCATCGCGTCCAACGAAAGTTTCTCCGGCTGGACCAAGACGTTCACCGACCCACGGTTGTGCGCGGCCATCGTGGACCGACTGACCTTCGGCGGCAACATCATCGAAACCGGCACCGACTCCTTCCGGCTCGCCCAGACCCGCGCCCGCAGCGGCGATACCACCACAGAAAGCGCCGCACCGTAGCGGCGGCAACCCGAGCGGGGGCCTCACGGCACGACCCCATGCCCGTTCCGCATGTCACAGTGGTCCGGTGAGCGACGAACAACGCCGGTGGAACCACAACACCCACTACTACAACCTCGTTCTCGACGCCGTGCCACCAAACGCGCGCACCGCTCTGGACGTCGGCACCGGCGACGGACTGCTGACCACTCAGCTCGCCGAGAAGATCCCCGACGTCACCGGCATCGACGCCGACGCTGACATCATTAACCTCGCTCGATCCAAGACCTCGGCCACCATCACCTGGATCACCGGCGACGCCCTCACCCATGCCCTGCCCGAGGCGCACTACGACCTCGTGGCCGCCGTCGCGACCGTCCACCACTTCCCCGATCTGACGGCCGGTCTGCAACGCCTCGCGGACCTCACCACTCCCGACGGCGCACTTGTTGTGATCGGCTGCGCCCGCAGCTCGACACTGCACGACCACGCCTTCGATGCCGTAGGGGTTATCCAGCACCAGATCTACTCCCGCACCCGCGGCTTCTGGCAGCACAACGCCCCGGTCCAGATGCAGTTCCCGCACACCTACACAGAGGTCAAACAGACCGCCGCGACGGTGCTCCCCGGCATGACCTGGCGTCGGCTCCCGCTATGGCGATACGCCATCACCTGGCACAAAACCACGTAGCGACACAACACCGCTCCGTTCACCGACACCGCGTCCGACCGACTCCGAAATTGGTGGTCAAAACCAGCCATCCACACCGAGGAACGACTCCCAAATTCGCGATCAAACGACTCCGGATTCCGCAGTCAGAATCAGCAGTGTGGGTCCGGCGTAGAAGCGCATGGTGGTGGCCCAGCGTCCTTCGATGGCCGCCCGGTGGCAGCGTGCCGCCAGATCGGCGGCGGTGGTGAAGTAGGTGCGGTACCCGGCATGTGCTGCCGCCCTGGCTAATCCGACCGAGAGATGCGTCTTTCCTGTCCCAGGCGGGCCGATGAGCAGGATGTTGGTCGCCGAGTCGAGGTAGCGGCAGGTGCCCAGCTCATCGATGAGTGCGCGGTCGATGCCGGCGGCAGCGTCGACATCGAAATCAGCCAGCGTGGCGGGGGTGGGCAGGCACGCGAAGCGTAACCTGCCGGCCAGGCGGCGGGCGGTGCTGGCGTCGACTTCGACGGCCAGTAGCCGTTCCAGTGCCACCGTGAGCGACAGGCCTTCGGCGGTGGCCTGATCCAGCACCGAGGGCAGGGCCTCGGCAGCGGCGGTGAGTTTGAGTTCGGCCAGGTGTGAGCGCAGTTGCTGGTAGCGGCTGGCCGCCGTTGTTGGCGTCTCGTGATCGGTGGTGCTGGTTCTCGGGGTGCGGGGGGTGGGGGTCATTGCATGGTCCTGTTCTGGGCGGCCCGCTCGTAGACGGACATGTCGATGACAGTGGGGTCTGTTGATGGCATTGCAGATTCAGCAGGGCTAGTGCTGGTTCCGCGGAGTTCAACCAGTTGTGCGGCAGCGGCTTTGGCGGCCGGCCCGGGTGGGATGCGTTCCTTGCGGCGGTGCGGTCGTCCGGTGGCGGCGGTGGTCATCGCTGCTGTGTCAAGGGCGATGACGTGCCCGCTGTCGCGGACCATCACTCCCAGCCCGTCAGCGGCGATGCGGTGCCGGGCCACCACGATCCCGCTGGCGGTGGCGACATCGAGGTACTGGCCACCGACGGGATGGCTGATCCTGACTTCGGCAGCGGCCAACTCTGGTGGCACCGAGTACCGATTGCCGCGGTAGGACACCAGCGCCTGCCGCGACGCGGTGCGGGACTCGGCCACGATCACCGGATAGGACACTGCCGGCACCGGCTGAAGCGGCTCTGCGGTGGCCGCCACTGCTACCGAGGACCGCCCATCAGAGGTGGCCCTGACCCGGGTATCGCCACGCACCCGCGCGAAACGATCCACGCTGACTTGGGCCTGCTCCGGTGTCATGTCGTCGGGCAGGGTGCGCCACCAGCGCTGCGCGGCAGTGTGATTGACCTTCTCCACCACGCCCTTACGGTTGCCGCGCCGCGGCGGACAGATCGCCACCGAGACCCCGTAGTGCTTGGCCACCCCGGCGAACGACGCGGTCACCCGGCCCGAGCCGGGATCACAGACCGTGGCCATCCGGTCGAACCGCCACACCCGGGTCAGCCCGCCCAGGGCGCGGCAGATCGTGTCGATGGCGGCGACCAGATGCGGTTGATCCATCGATGGGCAGAGCACCGCACGCCACTTACCAGAATGCGCCAACGAGCCGACCAACAGGAAGGCTTTCTTGCTCCAGCCCCACGATGCGGGTGGGTCGGGCAATTCCAGCCAGTCCCATTGCGTTTCCTCACCGGGCGGGTGGGCGATGATCGCGTTGGGCCGGTCGATCGCGGTGCGGCAGGCTTCGCATGCCGGGCGCAGCTTGCGGGTGCGGATGTTGCGGGTCAGACTCTGATACGACAGCGAGAAGCCCAGGTCTTCGAGTTCGTCGTAGAGGGTGCGGGCCCACAGATGCGGATCCTCGACCAGCCGCGCCGACACGTAGTCGACGAACGGATCGAACGGATCCGGGCCCGGCCGAGAGCGCACCCCGGGTTCGGCCTCACCGGCTAGATATTTGCGGACCGTTTTGCGGTCGAAACCGGTATGGCGGGCGATCGCAGAAATCGACCAACCGCGTTTTCGTAGGGCGTGTACTTCCAAGTCGTCCTCCCATGTGAGCATGAGAAAGCGGGCCTCCTTCGACGGAGCTACTGGCGTCAGACACCAGCAGCATCGAGGGAGGCCCGCCCTTCTCGGCGGAGCCACACGGGTGGGGAATTTCGATGAGCGTCAGTGGGGAATTTTAGCGAGCGCGGTCACTCGAGGCCGGGGCGCCTCGTAGTGCATGTATCAGGACTCGGAGGCTCGAGAGGTCGTACCGATCGCGAACGACCTCGTCGAGCTTGAGCAACCGAACGAACATCGTCGGCACCATCTGCGCGGTGGTAACCCGGCAACGCTGGATGTGGCGCAGCGTCTCTTCGGCGTCCGAACTTTCTCGCCAGTACCACAGTTCCGCCCAGCGCCTGCACCATGCCACACCGATGGTCTTGCGTCAGAACCTGATCACACCGCGCAGGTTGAGACCGTTCTTCATGTCCTCGTATCCCTGGTTGACCTCTTCGAGCGTGTACTCCCGAGTGATCAACTCATCAAGCTTGAGCACCCCGGCCTGATACAGCTCCAGCAGACTATGGATGTCGTTCCTCGGGTTCGAGGAGCCGAACAGGCAGCCACGGACCTGCTTCTCGTAGAGGGTGAGGTCGAACAGCGACATGTCGACAGTGGTGTCCGTCGGATGTGGGATCGCGGTCATGACCACCCGTCCACGCTTGCCGACCAGGCTCAGTCCTTGGGCCACATAAGCACCTTCGGCACTGTCGGTGGTCACCACACAAACGTCGGCCATTCGGCCTCGGGTGACCTCGGCGACGATCGTCTGCGCCTCCACCACACTCGCCGCGGCATGGGTAGCACCGAACTCGAATGACCGCTCCCGCTTGTACGCGACGGGATCCAGCGCGATGATATGGCGCGCCCCGGCGATGGCCGCACCCTGCACGGCGTTGATTCCGAGGCCGCCAACGCCCATGACCACGACGGTGTCGCCGTCCTGGGTCTCACCCGTGCGGACTGCGGCGCCGTAGCCGGTGGTGACCCCGCAGCCCACCAGTGCGGCTTTGTCGAGCGGAATGTCCTTGTCCACCTTGACCACTGAGGCCACCGGGACGACGGTGTACTCGGAGAAGGTGCCCAGCACGCACATCTGGCCCAGCCCCTGTCCGCGGGCATGGAATCGGTGCGTGCCGTCGAGTTGCGGGCCCAGCACGATCGCCGCACCCAACTCGCAGAGGTTGCTCATTCCTCGTGCACATTCCCGGCAGCGTCCACAGGCAGGAATGAAGCTCAGCACCACATGATCCCCGGCCTCGACCTCGGTGACACCCGGCCCCACGTCCACCACGACGCCGGCACCCTCGTGGCCGCCGACGGCGGGCAGCTGCATGGGCATGTCCCCGGTGACGAGGTGATCGTCGGAGTGGCAGAGCCCGCTGACGGCCAGCTTGACCAGGACCTCACGCTCCTTGGGTCCGTCGAGGTCGCCCTCGTCGACCTCCCATTTCTGGTTGAGTCCCCACAGGACAGCGGCTTTGGTCTTCATGAGTGATGTCTCCTCTCGAGAATTTCAGTTGACGTCGGTGCCCTGCGGCGCAGACCGATCGGAGGTGGCAGCCGGCCCGTCGACCGACGCGGTTACCTCCAGCACCGTCCGAGCCACCAGGTCCGGGTTGTCGTACATGGGCACATGTCCGACGTCGGGCAGCGTCGAGAACTGCGCGTGCGGCACCAGTTCCGGGAACCGTAGTCCGTAGGGCCGGAATGGGATCAGGGTGTCTTGTTCCGACCACGCGATCTGCACAGGACACGTGATGGCACCGAGGTGGTGGTGCGGGGCCAAGAAGTCGCGCATGAGATCGAAGTAGATGTCACAGCGCAGGTTGTCCTGCACGAAGGCGACCGCGGCCTCGGTAGGCAACCTGTCGGTGTGCGCGAAGGCGGCACCCAGCGCCAGCCGACGAGCCGCACCGAACCGAAGCAGCTGCGGCGACAACGGACTCGTCACGGTGAACAGTCCGCGGGCCAGCACGAGCTTGGCTTTCAGGACGGTCAGGTGTCGACCGGTGGGAGCCCAACCCAGTGCCGGCGACAGCGCGGTCACCGACAGAGCCCGCCCGCGGGCGGCCAACTGCAGTGCCAACCAACCGCCCAGCGAGTTGCCGACGAGGTGTGCCACCTCTACGCCAAGCCTGTCGAGCTCACGCTCGAGGTGGTCGGCCAGCACCGTGACGCTCACCTGCTCGCCGGCTCCGAGCTGCGGACCGTCTGCGTGCCCGGCCAACGGCAGGTTGTGCACCTCATGCTGCTCGGCCAGCTCAGGCAGGATCGGCAGCCAGTTGCGCCAGCTGCCGCTGAACCCGTGGATGCACACCAGCGGCGAACGTCCCGACTGCGATGTGGAGTCGCTCATCTCAGCCACCGACTCGTCTACCGCTGCGTCTCGAGGTCAACCGACGTCAACTGCAGGCCTTCGAAAGTCTGCTTATTCCAACAGTCTTCGATCATGTCCCAGAACTCGACTTCGCTGTTCTGGTACACATCTCCCCAGAATCCGCGCGCCAAATCGCCTTGCCCGTTGTAGTAACCCGGCGTGCACGTCGACAGGTAGAACAGTCGAGCCAGGCCCGACTCACGTGTGCGCTGGATCCAGTCGGCCTGGGCCGCCTCCTCCGGTTCGATTCTGGCGACGTGGTTGTTCAGGGCGTGAGAGATGACCCGTGCGCTGTGCCGCGCCTTGCGGTCGAGCATAAACGTGTAGTTCACGACGTAGGCGTTCTGGCTCACACCGAGTTCGATGAAGTTGGGGAAGCCCCGAGAGAAGAAGCCGTGCAGTGTTTTCAAGCCATCGGCGAACTCCGCGCGCATAGACCGGCCGTTGCGACCGATGATGCCGTAGCCGTACCGGTCCGCGGTCACCGAGCCCGTTTCGAATCCGGTCGCGAAGATGACGCAGTCGACGTCGTAGTGTTTTCCGTCGACCACCAATCCGTTCTCGGTGAACTTCTCGACGCCCTTGGGTGATGCGACAAGGTGCACCGACGGTTTGTTGAAGGACTGCAGGTACTCGTCGTTGAAGGTCGGGCGCTTGCAAATGGCACCGAACCACGGCTTCAACGCCTCGGCGGTGTCGGAGTCCTCGACGATCTCCTCGATGCGTGCGTGCACCCCTCGAATGAGTTGCATGTCTGCGACCTCGGCGAGCACGATCTGGTCCTCGATCTCCAGCGTGTCCAGCGGGGCCTCGACGAGATGCTGGCCCGTGATCGTCGTCAAGATCGTCGTCCAGATGTCGCCGACCAGGTTCTCGTCCTGGGGATGGCCGTTCACCAGCGAGTTGAAGTTGTGGTGGCGCCGCTGCTGCCAACCTGGCGTGAGGGTCTTCACCCACTCCGGATCGGTCGGCCGGTTGTCCCGCGGCCCCACCACGCTGGGGGTGCGCTGAATGACGAACAACTCGGCGGCATCCTCGGCGAGGAACGGGACAGCCTGGATTCCGGTGGCACCGGTGCCGATGATCGCGACGCGCTTGTCGCGCAGGTTGGTCATCCCACCGTGCTGGTCGCCACCGGTGTAGTCATAGTCCCAGCGGCTGGTGTGGAACATCGCGCCCTTAAAGTCTGCGATGCCTTCGACGCGCGGCAGCTGAGGCTTGTTCAACGGTCCGTTGGCGCGCACGACGAACGGAGCGGTGAGCACGTCACCGCGGTCGGTCCGGACCTCCCACAGCTGACTGTCCTCCTGCCACGTCAACGAGGTGACCGACGTCTGGAACAGGGCTGCGCGGTAGAGCTCGAAGTGCCGGCCGATCCGTTGCGCATGCGCGAGTATTTCGTCGCCGTCGGCGTAACGCTTGGTGGGGATGTAGCCCGTCTCCTCCAGCAGGGGCAAGTAGATGTACGACTCGACATCGCACTGCACACCCGGATACCGGTTCCAGTACCAGGTTCCACCGAAATCACCCGCCTGCTCGACAATCCGGAAGTCCGTGATGCCCTGCTGCGTCAGATATGCACCCGCCAGTAGTCCACCGAATCCGCCGCCGAGGATCAGGACTTGGTGGTGCTCGTGGACAGCATCCCGTCGGATCGGCGCACTATAGAGGTCGCCGTCCTCCACCACGCGCGCGTCGCGAAGGCTCTGGAACTGCGCGAGGTGCTCCTCACGCATCCGGCTGTCGCGCTCTTCGGCGTAGCGCGCCCGAATCAGTGCCGGGTCGAAGTCGACGTCGATCTGAATGCCGGACTTCGGCAGCGAAACGGTCATGACATGCCCTCCCTGGGACTGATTCCTCAATTATTGACAGGTGGTCAATTCTTGATGACACTATGTCATATTGTTAGCTGGCCCACAATAGACCGACTGATCCGCTCAGCTCATAGGAGGAACAGTGACTGACACCGCACCGTCCTACGCGCGTGGCAACACCACGCCACCCCTGCTGAGCGAGACGATCGGACACAACCTCGCCCGCACCACCGCGAGAGTTCCCGACCACGAAGCACTGGTCGAGGTCAGCAGCGGTCGCAGGTGGACCTACCGGGAGTTCTGGGCCGATACCCGCCGGGTGGCCAGTGGGCTGCTCGCAATGGGTATCGGCCCCGGTGACCGAGTGGGCCTGTGGTCTCCGAACACCGCGGAATGGACGCTCGTGCAGTACGCGACGGCCCAAATCGGCGCGATTCTCGTGACCATCAATCCGGCGTACCGTCTCGACGAACTCGACTTCGTCCTCAACCAGGCAGGCATTCGCACCGTCATCGCGTCTCGGTCGTTCAAGACGTCCGACTACGCGGCGATGCTGGCCGGCGTGCAGGATCGCTGCCCGTCGATCCAGGACGTGATCATCGTCGGGGACCCCTGAATGGCAACGTATCTCGACCACGACCGCCGATGACTCAGCACTCGACGCCGTCGGCGCAAAACTCACACCCGCAGATCCAATTAACATTCAATACACTTCTGGCACAACAGGTTTCCCCAAAGGGGCCACGCTGTCACACATGAACATCCTCAACAACGGCTACTTCGTCGGTGAGGGCCTGAACTACACCGAGAACGATCGGGTCTGCATACCCGTGCCCTTCTACCACTGCTTCGGGATGGTGATGGGCAACCTCGCGTGCACCTCCCACGGATCGACGATGGTCATCCCGGCACCGGGGTTCGAGCCCCGGCCGACCTTGGAGGCCGTGGCCGGCGAACGCTGTACCTCTCTGTACGGCGTGCCGACGATGTTCATCGCCGAACTCGCCCTCGACGACCTGGATTCGTTCGACCTGAGCAGCTTGCGGACCGGGATCATGGCCGGCTCCCCCTGTCCCGAACAGGTCATGCGCCAGGTCATCGACAGAATGAACATGCGCGAAGTCGCAATCTGCTACGGCATGACCGAGACCTCACCGGTCTCCACCCAGACCCACCCCACCGATACGCTGGCACACCGCGTCGGTTCGGTGGGGACCGTCGGCCCCCACCTCGAGATCAGAATCATCGATCCCGACTCCGAGCAGGTCGTCCCCCGCGGCGAGCCCGGCGAACTGTGCACCCGCGGCTACAGCGTGATGTCCGGCTACTGGAACGAGCCCGAGAAGACCTCAGAAGCAATCGATGCCAACGGCTGGATGCACACCGGGGACATCGCGACCATGGACGCTGACGGCTACGTTTCGATCACCGGGCGTATCAAGGACATGGTCATCCGCGGCGGCGAGAACGTCTACCCCCGCGAGATCGAGGAGTTCCTCTACCAACACCCGGACGTCGTCGACGCACAGGTCGTCGGCGTCCCCGACGAACGGTACGGCGAAGAACTGATGGCCTGGTTGCGAATTCGCCACGGTGCCGACCATCCCACCGTGGAAACCATCCGGGACTTCTGCACCGGCCGTATCGCGCACTACAAGATCCCACGCTACGTCGTCGTGATCGACGACTACCCGATGACCGTCACCGGCAAGGTCCGCAAGATCGAGCTGCGGGAACGCGGAGCGGAGATCATCACATCCTCCGTGGCCACGGCCAACTGAATTCCACTCGCCCATACCCGTATTCAGGAGTCCCCATGCGCACCATTCCATCGCCCGCCCACCCCGACGCCTTGTTCTCGGCGGCCGATGGGCCACGCCCGTCGGCGCGGCAACCATCCCCTTGATCGACGCAAGCACCGGCCAGTCGATCACCGCGGCGGCCGGCGCCTCACCCGCCGACGTCGACAGGGCAGTCGCGGCGGCCCGTGACGCCTTCGACAGCTCGGAGTGGTCGGGGTGGTCACCGGAACAGCGCGCCGCCGCGCTGCGCTCTTTGGCTGACCAGCTTCGCGCGCGGGCGGGTGACACCGCTTCCCTGGTGAGTTGCCAGAACGGTATGCCTATTGCGATCTCGTCGGCCACGGAGGCCGTCTTCCCCGCGACGCTGTTGGACTACTACGCCGACCTGGTCACCGGCGCACCCGACGAGGAACTCCGTCACGGCTTCAACGACGCGCGCACCATGGTCCGTCGGGAACCCATCGGCGTGGTCGCCGCCATCGTGCCGTGGAACTTCCCGCAGACGCTTACTTTCTTCAAACTCGCTCCGCTGTTGGCTGCAGGGTGCACGGTGGTCCTCAAACCGTCCCCGGAGACCGTGCTCGACGCACTCGTCCTGGCCGAGGCGGTGGCCGCGTCGGCCATTCCCGACGGGGTGGTCAACATCGTGCCCGGAGACGCAGAGGTCGGCGCGTACCTCGTCGGTCATCCCGGCGTGGACAAGGTTGCCTTCACAGGCTCGACGGCAGCCGGCCGAGCCATCGGGGAGACCTGCGGACGACTCATCCGCCCGGTGACCCTGGAGCTGGGCGGCAAGTCGGCATCCGTCATCCTCGACGACGCAGACCTCATCCCGCTGCTGGGTAAGTTCTTCGAAGCCACGCTGATAAACAACGGCCAGACCTGCTATCTCGGCACCCGGGTCCTCGCGCCGGCGCGCCGGTACGCCGAAATCGTCGATGTCCTCACCGATTTCGCAAGAGCCCTGGTCGTCGGCGACGCACTGGAGAGCAGCACACAAATCGGTCCGCTGGCGACGGCACGACAACAGCAGCGCGTTCCGGGTTACATCGACAAGGGCGTGGCCGAGGGTGGTCGCGTCACCACCGGCGGCGGTCGACCCACCGGCCTCGACCACGGGTGGTTCGTCGAACCGACCATCGTGGCCGACGTGGACAACTCGCACACCATTGCGCGGGAGGAGATCTTCGGGCCGGTTCTGGCGGTCATTCCCTATCGGGACGTCGACGACGCTGTCCGGATCGCCAACGACTCCGAGTTCGGGCTCGGCGGGTCGGTGTGGACCGCAGACGAGAGTCGTGGCGTCGAGGTCGCGCGCAGAATCCGGACAGGGTCAGTCGGAATCAATCACTTCACCCTGGACCTCGGCGCACCGTTCGGCGGCATCAAGGCCAGTGGCCTGGGCCGCGAGCTGGGGCCCGAAGGGCTGGCCGCCTATCAACACACCAAGACCATCTTCCTCCCCTGAGGAGCAACGCGACTCCACCTGTCCTGCAATCAGTCCCATATCGACGAAATCGAGGATTACCACCCATGAAGGCTTTTCGTTTCACCGACGTCGGTGAACCACTGACCCTTGCCGACATCCCCGCCCCCACCCCCGAGCCGGGATGGGTCGTCATCGACGTCCACGCCGCCGGCATGTGTCACTCGGACGTGCACATCCTGCACCGACCCGACGCGACATGGGTCCTGAAGAAGCCGATCGTCCTGGGCCATGAGGTCGCGGGTACCATCGCCGCCCTCGGCGAAGGTGTCGTCGGTTTCAACGTCGGTGATCGCGTGGGTGTCGCACTCATCTCCCATCCCTTCGCCCAGGGCCTGTTCTACGCACCCGGTCTGGCGGTCGACGGCGGATACGCGCCGCAGGTGACCGCACACGAGTCGACGCTGGTTCCGATTCCCGACAACGTCTCCTTCGCCGAGGCCGCCGTCGCCACCGACTCCGTCGCGACGGCCTATCACGCCGTCCGCACCACGGCCGAGGTGACGCAGGGCCTGACGGTCGGCATCATCGGACTCGGCGGCCTTGGACTCAATGGCATCCGGGTGGCGGCCCTTCAGGGCGCGACGGTCTACGGCGTCGACATCAACCCCGCCACGTTCGACACCGCACTCGAACTGGGCGCCACCGAGTGCTTCACGTCCATTGCCGATCTCAAGGCGCTGGCACCCGACGTGATCATCGACTTCGCCGGCACCGCAACCACCACCAACGACGCGGTGCAGGCCGTCCGACCAGAGGGGCGCGTGGTGGTCATCGGGCTGGACGCCGGCACCACCGAGATCAACATCTCCCACCTGGTCCTGCTGTGTGTGCAGCTGCACGGTTCTCTGGGGGCCAGCAAGCAGGACCTGGTCGAGGTGTACGACTTGATTGACTCCGGCGAGATCAAACCCGTGTTGGAGGAGGTCGACTTCGACGAGATTCCGGCCGCGCTGGAGCGCCTGCACCGCGGCGAGACGACCGGCGCCCGCCTGTTCACCAATCCGCAGAAGTACCGGGCATGACCGCGAACCCGGCTGCCGTGTCATCGACGACTTCGTGGCGAGACGAGGAGACCCGGGCGGTTTTCGATCTCGCCGCCGAATTCTTCGACCGCCACGTGGTGGCGCACAACGACAAGTGGGACGCCCAACGTCATATCGACCGCTCGGTGTGGCACACCGCCGGCAAGCTCGGCCTGCTTTTATGCTCGGTCCCCGAGCAGTACGGCGGCGATGGCGGCACCTTTGCGCACGATTTGGCAGTGCTCGAGGCCCAGGGTTACTCAGGTGATCTGAGCCTGGGCATCTCAGTGCACAGCGGCATCGTCGCCCACTACATCCTGGAATACGGTACCGAGGAACAGAAGGCGGCGTGGTTGCCGCGGATGGCCACCGGGGAGATGCTCGGTGCGATCGGCATGAGTGAACCTGGCGCGGGATCCGATCTCAAGGCGATCCGCACCACCGCGGGACGCGACGGCGACCACTACGTGGTCAATGGTTCGAAGATCTTCATCACCAACGGGTCTTCAGCGGATGTCATCGTTCTCGCCGTGAAGACCGACCTCAGCGCAGGTGCCCGCGGGGTGTCGTTGCTCATCGTCGATCTGCGGGACTGCCCGGGGTTCTCGGTGGGCCGGGTGCTGGACAAGGTCGGCCAGCATGGGGCTGGCACCTCCGAGCTGAACTTCACCGATGTGCGGGTCCCGGCCGCGAACCTGTTGGGCCCGAACGAGGGTCAAGGCTTTGCGCAGATGATGGCCCAACTCCCGCAGGAGCGGTTGATCATCGCCGCCCAAGCCTGCGGGGCGCTCAAGCGTGCGGTGGCTGAAACGGTGCGCTACACCAAGCAGCGCGAGGCGTTCGGCACGGCGCTGTTCGATCTGCAGAACACCCAGTTCGAGCTCGCCGAGTGCCACACCATTGCCACCACCTGCAGCGTGTTCCTCGACCACTGCATCGACCGGCACCTTCGGGGAGAACTCGACGCCCCTGAGGCGGCGATGGTCAAGTACTGGCTGACCGACAAGCAATGCGAGGTCATCGACCGGTGCGTGCAACTGCACGGCGGTTACGGCTACATGCGGGAGTATCTGATCGCCCGCATGTACGAGGATGCCCGGCCGCAACGCATCTACGGAGGTGCGAACGAGATCATGAAGACCATCATCGCCAGATCGCTGTGACGCGAAGAGGTTGCGGCGGTTGCGACTACGGTATCGATTGCCTTCCCTTCGGCATATTGTCCCCACGCAGATCTTGTCCCCACGCAGATCGCAGGATGGACTGTCGGAATAACCGCGGATCCGTCACCCGATCCCTGGACCCCACCGGCCCCGGTAAGGCACGATGGGCGATGAGGTGGAAGCCCGCACTCAACGCGTTCGCGATCACCTTCAGCGGCCGGATCACTCCGACTGGCAACTAACCGATGCCAAGCCGGATCCACCGTCGAGGAGACGCCGGTGGCAATCGAGCCTCGAAGCCGAGTTGCCCCGCGCGTTCGACCAGCATCCACAGGCACCGATCCTGCGCTCAGCTCCGACCTGGTGCGATGGGTGCATCACGTCTGCCAGCGCTGGTGGGGCGCCGTCAGCGGTGCAGGACCGCCTCGGCGCTGGCGCTGGGCCGAAGGTCCAAGCGCCGCAATAGCTGTGCGTTCAGCGCGACGACGACTGTGGAGAGCGACATGAGAACTGCGCCGACTGACATCGGAAGTACGAAACCAACGGGCGCCAGAATCCCGGCGGCCAGCGGCACCGAAACCAAGTTGTAGCCGGCTCCCCACCACAGGTTCTGCTTCATCTTGCGGTAGCTGGCGCGGGAAAGCTCGAGCACCGAGAGCACCGAGCGCGGGTCGGAACTGGCCAGGATGACACCGGCGGACGCGATAGCCACGTCGGTCCCAGCCCCGATGGCGATGCCGACGTCGGCCTGCGCAAGAGCGGGAGCATCGTTGACGCCGTCGCCGACCATGGCGACCTTCTTGCCTTCCGCTTGGAGTGCAGCGACTTTGGCGGCTTTGTCTTCCGGCCGGACTCCAGCGAAGACGCGGTCGATGCCGAGTTCTTGCGCAACGGTGGTCGCGACAGCCGCCGCGTCTCCAGTGATCATGACGACTTCGACACCCAGCTTGTGCAGTGCGTCCACCGCAGTCCGGGATTCGGTACGGATTTCATCGGCGAGACTCAATCCACCGATGACTGTGTCATCTTGCACGACGTGCAAGATGATCGCGCCGTTGCTGCGCCAATGTTCGGCGACATCGATCTCGGGTTCACCGACTTCTTCGAGCAACCGCGGTCCGCCTACCCTTATCCGGGCGCCTCCGACGTTGGCGGTGACGCCCACGGCCGGGGAGGATGTGAAGCCCGTTGCGGAGGGGATGTTCAGGCCGTGAGCGGTGGCAGCTTGCACGATGGCTTTGGCCAGCGGATGTTCGCTATCGGCTTCGGCTGCGGCGGCCAATGCCAGGACGGCGTCTTCATCGTGGTCGCTGACCGAGTGCACTGCGGTGACTGTGGGCTCTCCCTTGGTCAGGGTGCCGGTCTTGTCAAAGAGCACCGCGTTCACCGTGCGCATGCCTTCTAACGCCAGACGGTCTTTGATCAAGACACCTCCACGTGCGGCTCGCTCGGTGGCTATGGACACGACCAACGGGATCGCAAGGCCCAGGGCGTGCGGGCAGGCGATGACCAGTACGGTGATGGCGCGGGCGACCGAAGCGTCTGGATCTCCGACGAGAGCCCAGATCAGTGCGGTCACGGCCGCTGTGCCGATCGCAAACCAGAACAACCAACCGGCTGCGCGGTCGGCCAGGCGCTGGGCCCGTGATGATGAGCTCTGCGCTTCGGTCACGAGGCGTTGGATACCGGCCAGTGCGGTGTCCTCACCGGTCGCGGTGATCTGCACGCGCAATCCGGAGTCCGTGGCGACCGTACCGGCAGTTACGGCGTCCCCGACGCTGCGTGTCACAGGTCGGGACTCACCGGTCACCATCGACTCGTCCATGTCCGCACGTCCGTCGATGATGGTCCCGTCCGCCGGGACGCTGGCCCCCGGGCGGATCACTACGACGTCGCCGACGCGCAGTTCAGCGGGCGCCACAGTCACGGTGTGCTCGCCTTCGACCTTCTCGGCTTCATCGGGAAGTAGTGCGGCCAGTGAGTCCAGCGCCGATGTCGTCTGGGCCAGTGATCGCATCTCGACCCAGTGCCCGAGCAACATGATGACGATGAGTAGCGCGAGTTCCCACCAGAATTCGAGTTTGTGGTGCAGGACGCCCAGGCTCGCTCCCCAGGAAGCGAGGAAGGCGACTGTGATGGCCAGTCCGACCAGAAGCATCATCCCCGGTGTACGGGCGCGGACCTCGCTGATCGCGCCGGCGAGGAAGGGGCGTCCACCGACGATGTACATGATGGTGCCGAGAACGGGAGCGATCCACTGCGCGCCGACGAATTGGGGAGGGTCGTAGCCGGCGAGCATCGCGAACATGGAGGAGAAGGCGACCACGGGCACGGCGATGATCAGGTTGATCCAGAACAGTTTCCGGAACTGGTCGACGTGGTCACCATGACCGCCGGGTCCTGTGTGGCCCGCGTGGTGGTGGTCGGGGGTGCCAGCGGTGACTGATCGCGCGTGGTCGTGATGGCCGGCGTGGTTGTGTTCCGGCGGTGTCGATTCGGTGGGGTTGATGTGGCTCATGGTCTCTTCTCCTGCGATCAGGGCTGGGTTGCCATCGGGGCTGCGCGTTTAGGAGCGCACCAGCCGGGCGACCGCCTCAGATGCTTCGGTCAGTTTCGCGTCTGCGGCGCGTCCGCCGGTCGCGGCGGCATGGCGGATGCAGTGCCGCTCACCTCCACACCCTGGACGCCGACAACGCCGCTGACCGCCTCCCGGACGGATGCTTCGCGATGCCCGCAGGACATGCCGGTGACCGTGAATCTCATCCCCCTCTTCACCTCCACTCCGCGTCGCTATCCCCTACCGGGTACTGGCAGTCGACGATATACCCCAGGGGGGTATATGGCAAGGCGCAGGGGTGGGCCGGAGCGGATCCTCACCACCCCCGTCCGC
>NZ_JCALDB010000036.1:0-21869 GCF_059812645.1 Mycobacterium sp. NGS45
GCAGACACATTGCGCAATCTCACATGGTCCTGGAATCCGGGGGTCGCATCCAGCAGCTCGCCTGTGTTCGCGGATCACTTGCCACAAATCGCGGACCGGTGTCGCTTTGCAGACAAACGCTGCTGCGCCGCATCGGGGAACTGTAGTGCGTCGATCATGTGAAACGAGCTGGGCCCGCTTTTTGCAGTTGTTCGCGGTCGCGTTGTGCCTGCATTGCGTCGAGACATCGAAAAGGTTACGGATTGGAGCTTGTGAGTCCGGGGCCATGCGCTGCACGAGCGGACCCGAGGCGGCAGTCCGATGCACGCGTGGGCGGGCCGCGTAGGGTGGGCATTTTCCCCCATCGCGGGCCGCGACCTTCGGCGCCGATCACGTTCCTAGATGTACATGCCTCCGTTGACGCCGATCACCTGTCCGGTGATGTAGGAGCCGCCGTCGGAGCAGAGGAAGGCGACGGTAGCGGCGATGTCGTCGGGAGTGCCGTTGCGTCGCAAGGGGACCATGGTGGCCAGGATCGCGAGATCTGGCACGGTGCCGACCTTCACGCCGGCGTGCGCCATCGGAGTGTCGACGACGGACGGAGGGATGGTGTTGACCGTAATGCCTTGGGGTGCAAGTTCATACGCCAGGGCTTTGGTCAGCGCGATCACTCCGCCTTTGGATGCGACGTAGTGGGCACGTTCCGGCGCGCCTGATTGAGCGCTCGAGGATGAGATGGTGACAATGCGTCCCCAGCCGGCGGCTTGCATATCCGGTACTGCGGCCTGGATGCAGGTGAAGGTGCCGGTCAGGTTGACCGCGATGAGCCGGTCCCATTGCTCGGGGGTGATCTCGGTGACGGGCACCGGAACGCCCACGTCGATACCGGCGCTGGTGACCACGATGGTTATAGCGCCGAGGTCGGCGCGAACGCGGGCAATGGCCTCATGGACCGATTGCCGGTCGGTCACGTCGACTTCGATGCCGATTACCTGAGCCCCGCGGGAGCAAAGGTCGGCTGCGACGCCATGTACCAGGTCGCCTTGGCGGTCCAGCAGGGCAACCGCGTGTCCAGCCTGAGCCAGGTGCGCTGCCACTGCCGGGCCGATGCCTGAGGCGCCGCCGGTGACCACGGCAACGCGGCGTATGGCGGGGTCGAGCTCCTGGCTCATCGATGCGCTCCTGAAGATGGGGGTCCGCTGCGTTCTGGGCGGCGAGCGTGAACTCGCGACGGTCGCCACCTTTCGGCCGCTCCGCAACAATATGTTAGGCGAGCGCCTAACGCAATGGTGTCTCGAGCCGTCCCAAATATTGGTGGACGAGGTCGATGGTCTGCTGATGGCCGGTGGTGATGCCGAGGCCGGCTTCGATAACCAGCAACCGCCCGATGGCCGCGATGAGCACCGAGATGACTTCAGCAGGTAACGGTTGGTCGGCTTGGTGATCGCGCAGGATGTAGGTCAGCGCGGCGACCTGGGCCTCACGGAAGGCTTGTGCGCCGGCGGCGAGTTCGGCGCGGATCTCCTTGCGGTGGTTTCCCAGGGCCATGAACTCCATGATCAGTTGCACGCCACGCGGGTCTACCGTCATATCCCACAGCGCATGCAGTGGCCTCTCGGTGGTCAGGGCACGGCGCTGCACATCGAGGCTGGTTTGCGTGCCGCGTTTGAGTACCGCCAGGTAGAGGTCGTCCATGGTGGGGAAGTAGTAATACACGACCGCTCGCTGGACGCCGACCTTTTCCGCGACGCGGCGCGAGGTGGCGGCGGCGTAACCCTCGTCGAGCATGATCTCCGCGCACGCGTCGAGCAGCTTCTCGCGGGTGCCGGTGTCGCGCTTGCCGGCGCCGTTCGGTGTGGCCATTGTGTCGTCCGTCCTTGGCGCCGGCGCTGGCGCCACGTTGTTCTTCCGCCGGTCTTGACCGTCGCCGTGACGGGTGCTAAGCATAAGCCAGCCCATTTCCCTAGGCGAGTGCCTAATAATAGCTACGGGCTGTCACAGTCGCACGGCGTGGAGGTGTCATGACGAACAGCGTGGACAAGGCGGACATCTTCACCAGTGAAGAGGTCATCAACGATCCGTATCCCTACTTCGACGAGCTGCGGTCCCGTTGTCCGATCCACGAGATCGCGCAGCCGGGCGTGTTGGCGGTCACCGGATACGACGAAGCGGTCGCGGTGTACCGCAACGATGCGGCGTTTTCGTCGTGTAATGCGATGGGCGGACCGTTTCCCCCGTTCCCGGTGGAGCCGGGCGCCGACGACATCACCGATGCGGTGCAGGCCAACCGTGAGCACTGGGTGTTTCACGAGTTCATGGTCACCAAGGACGGTGCCGACCACGATGCCGAGCGGAGTTTGTTGCGCCGCTTGATGACTCCGAAGCGACTGAAGGAGAACGAGGACCAGATGGCGGGCATGGCGGATGCCTGCATCGACGCATTTATCGGTGCCGGCGGCTTCGAGGTGGTCCAGGATTACGGAAAGCCGTTCACCACCATGGTGATTGCCGATCTGCTCGGTGTACCCGCCGACGATCGCGACCATTTCCGCAAAATTTTCACCGGGCAACACGTGGCCACGCTGGGCGGGGATTCGCCGCTGCCGGAGAACCCGTTGGAGTACATGTACAAGACGTTCGGCGGCTACATCGAGGAACGGCGCCGGCAGCCGCGCGAGGATGTTCTGACGGCGCTGGCGACCTCGACCTACCCGGACGGGACGCTGCCCGACACGGAATCGATCGTGCGGCTGGCCACCTTCCTGTTCGGTGCCGGGCAAGATACTTCTGCGCGGCTGATGGCGTCGTCGTTGCGGTTCCTGGCCGAGGATCAGGATCTGCAGGCGGCGCTGCGCGCTGACCGCGGCAGAATCCCGGAGTTCATCGAGGAGGTCTTGCGGTTGGAAAGCCCCACCATGAGCGATTTCCGGATGACCCAGAAGACGACCTGCGTGGGTGGTGTGGATATTCCGGCGGGCACCACGATCATGTTGCATCCCGGCGCCTCCAACCGGGATCCCCGCAAGTTCCCCGAGCCCGAGAAGTTTCGGTTGGATCGCGAAAACGTGCGCGAACACATCGCTTTCGGCCGAGGTGTGCATTCCTGCCCCGGCGGACCGCTGGCCCGCGCCGAAGGAAGGGTGACCATTGAACGCTTCCTGGACCGCACCACCAGCCTCACGCTGTCCGAGGAACATCACGGCCCCGAGGGCGCCCGGACGTTCCGTCACGATCCGACCTACATCATTCGCGGACTGACGGATCTGCATCTGTGCTTCACCGCAGTATGAGCACGCCGATACTGCGAGTGCGAATCGATCGCCACTCTGCGAAGGGCACGGATTCGGGCTGTGGCCGCGGCATGCCCCCGCCAAGCCATCGCCGTTTTGACGAGGCCGTCTCCACCAACTCTGGCACCAAGGAGTGACCATGACCATCGCCACGACTCCCATCTCCGACGCGATCGGCGTCGAGGTCACCGGCTACACCACCGCCGACTTCCTCGACCCCGGTGCAGCACAGCACTGCCACGTGCTACTGGAGCGCCACGGCGTCGTCGTCTACCGCGGAGCCCATATCAGTGACCCAGACCTGGTCGCGTTCTCCCGCGCACTCGGTGAGGTCGTCGTGGCAGGCGCCGGAGGGCATCCCGACTATCCTGAAATCTCCCCGGTCACCCTCGATCCGAGTAGGAGCGCGCTGGCCGGACTGCGTCGCAGCACCATCTTCTGGCACACCGACGGCCTGACCGATCAGGTCCCGCAGAAGGCGACCCTGCTGACCGCCCGGGAGGTCGCCGACGAGGGTGGCGACACCGAATTCGCCAACACTTACGCCGCTTTCGAAGCGCTGCCCGCCGACAGGCGGGTCGAACTCGAGAGCTACCGGGTCGTGCACAGCGTCGCGGCGTCACAGTTGCTGCTGACCCCAGACCCGACCCCGGAGCAAGCGGCCAAATGGGATCGTGCTCCGTCGCGCGAGCATCCTCTGGTGTGGCAGCGCCGAGACGGCCGCAAATCGCTGCTCATCGGCGCCACTGCCGGCCAGGTCGTGGGAATGGACCCTGAGCGCAGTCGCGGACTGCTCGACGAGATCCTCGACTGGGCTACCCAGCCGCAGTTCGTCCTGCGCCACCAATGGAGCGTCGGGGATCTGGTGGTCTGGGACAACACCGGCATGCTGCACCGCGCCATCCCCTACGAACCGACCTCCCGACGGTTGATGCATCGCACCACACTCGTCGGCGAGGAAGCGATTGCATGAGTTCCCTTCCCTACTGGGACGAACCGCCCACGGCCATTGTCACTGGCGGCGCGTCGGGTATCGGATTGGCGATCGCCCAGCGACTCAGCATCGAAGGCGCCGCGGTGGCCATCTTTGACCTCGATCACGCCGCCGCGACCACCGCAGCGGACAAGATTGTGGCTGCGGGCGGCCGAGCGATCGGGGCACACGTCGACGTCACCGACCGGAGTCGCATCGATGCGGCGATCGACGAAACGGCACGTCAGGTCGGCCCGCCGACGATCCTGGTCAACAGCGCAGGTCTCGACGGCTTTGAAAGGTTCCAGGCGATCACGGCGCAAAGCTGGCGACAGATTCTCGCGGTCAACCTTACAGGAGTCTTCGACTGCTGCCAGGCCGTCGTCCCGCACATGCTCGACGCTGGGTGGGGCCGCATCGTCAACATCTCGTCCTCGAGCGCGCAAACCGGCAATCCCCTGATGGTGCACTACTCCGCGGCCAAGGCGGGCGTCGTCGGATTCACCAAAGCCCTTGCCCAAGAACTCGGCCCGCGGGGTATCACCGTCAACACGATTCCCCCGGGGTTCATCGACACACCCATGCTGCGGCGCAGCGAAGACCGGGGTTTCCTGGGCCCCGGCGTCGACGCCGCCGAAGCCAAGACGCCGGTGCGCCGTATCGGGCAGCCCGACGATGTCGCCGCGGCGTGCGCGTTTCTGTGCTCGCAGGACGCCGGCTACATCACCGGCCAAGTGCTCGGCGTCAACGGAGGAAGGGTTCTGTAGAAAGTCATGGCACGAATAGATCCGGTTCCGCCGCGCGAGTTCTCCGAAGAGTTCCGCACGGCGATGGCCGCGCTGCGCCCAGCCAATCCCCGGCATGAACCGCTGCCGACAAAAGATCGGCCGAAAGCGCTCAACACACTAGGCACCCTGGCCCATCACCCCGACCTCGCCCGGGCATACTTCACGTTCAACGGCCACCTGCTGCTGGGCACAACACTGAGCGAGCGGCAACGTGAGCTCGTGGTGATGCGGGTCGCCGCGGTGCGCCAGTCCAGTTACGAGTGGTACCAACACCTTTTCGTCGCCCGAGACGCAGGTATCACCGACGAAGAGGTGGGCCGCGTCGCCTACGGCCCAGACTCACCGCTGTGGAGTGAGTTCGAGGCGGCGCTGCTGCGGGCCGTCGACGAAATGATCATCAACGGTGGGATCACCACACCCACCTGGCAGATCCTGTCCACCGAGTTCGACGTCCGCCAACTGCTCGACCTGATCTTCACCGCAGGCGGATACGACATCCTCGCGCGGCTGTTCAAGTCCTTCGAGTTGGCCATGGACGACGACATCCCCGAGCTGATGAGCCGATACGAGCAACTCTTCAGACCGGAACACTGATGCGCATCGGCCTCACCGGCGGAGCCGCTACGACCGACGGCGTAGCACGCCAGGCCAAGCTCGCCGAGCAACAGGGGTTCACGTCGCTGTGGTACGCCAGCAACGTCACCGCAGATCCGTTGGTCTCCATGGCGATTGCCGGGCGGGAGACCAGCCGCATCGAGCTGGGCACCGCCGTGCTGCAGACCTACCCGTGTCATCCGCTAATGCAGGCCCACCGGGTGACCGCGGCCGCAAATGCCATGGGCCGCCCCGGGTTCACCCTCGGGCTCGGGCCGTCGCACGCCGCGGTCGTCGAGGGCACCTACGGCTTGTCCTACGCTCACCCTGGCCGTAACACTGAGGAGTACCTGTCCATCCTCACGGCGGTCCTGCAAGGGAAGCCGGTCGACGTCACCGGCGTCGACTGGAGTGCCCACACGGTCGGAAGCCCGGCTCCGCAGCACCCGGTGCCGGTGCTGTTGTCAGCGCTGTCACCGCGGATGTTGCGCATCGCCGGAGCCATCGCCGACGGCACCGTGCTATGGATGGCCTCGGCGAAAGCCATCGAATCGCAGATCGCACCGAAGATCACCGCGGCGGCGCAGGCGGCGGGACGGTCCGCCCCGCGCATCGTTGCCGGCCTTCCCGTCGCCGTCCACGACGACGAAGCCGAAGCTCGCTCAGCGACCGCCGCCACCGCCGGCATCTACGCGGCAATGCCAAACTACAAGCGCATCATCGAAACCGGCGGCGGTACCACACCCGCCGACATCGCCATCGTCGGCAACGAAGCATCGGTCCGCACGCAACTGCAATACCTCCTCGACGCGGGCGCCACCGACATCTGGGTCCAACCCGTGGCCGTCGGACGCGACAAACCCGAACGCACAGCATCCAAACGCCGCACGATCGATCTTCTGCGCGAACTACTTTGAGGATGCACGTGCTCTACTACCGATGCGCAGATGGCGGCGCCGAACGTGGTCGAGCGGTCTCGGTCGGTGCCGCTCCGACTGCTGGCGGCACCGCACCCGATGGACTCACCAAGTTTAAAAACACTTTGATGTTTTAAATTCGTGATGGAAGGAATGATTGCTCGTGTGCCGTTTCCTCCGCCTTGCAAAGACGACCCATCCCTGCGACTCCCCGAGGGGAGGCTCAATGAAGACGATCGTGATCACCGGAGCCAGCGATGGCATCGGTACCGCAGCGGCTGAGCGCCTTACCAAGGAGGGGCACCACCTAGTTTTGGTGGGACGGTCACCGACGAAAACCGCCGCCGTGGCGTCTCGTATAGGAGCGCCCTACCACATCGACGATTTGCCGAACTGGCGCAGGTGCGAAGCCTGGCATCGGAACTCGCGACGACCTACCCACGTATCGATGTGTTGGCTAACAACGCTGGGGGCATCATGGGCGAGCGCCAGTTGACCGGAGACGGCTTCGAACAGACCTTTCAGGTCAACCATCTTGCGCCTTTCCTGCTAACAACTTCGCTAATACCACAGCTCATTGAGAGCAAGGCGTCAGTGCTCCAGACATCGAGCTCAGCCGCGAAGAACTATGGAAACATCGACATCGACGACCTACAGAACAGGGAATCAGTTCTGCGGCGTTTCATCCGGGCGTCGTGGCGACCGGCTTCGCCAGTGACACCACTCATTTCATGCGCTTCGTCTATCACACGAAGCTGGTTCGCCGATTCTTGGTTTCACCCGAAGATGGGGCCGACAGGTCTGGTTGCACTCGCCCAAGATCAAGAGGCCAGATCGTGGCACTCGGGGAACTTTTACGCCAAAGGCAAGTTGGCCACATCGGCGGCGCAGGCTGACGATATCGACCTCGCGCGTGACCTGTGGGACCACTCCCAAGCATTGCTCGACGGCCGGAGCCGCCATGCGCCGCAAACCTAGACCCGGCGGCGGTCGCATACTGCGCTCGCCCTTCGAGGGCCCTAAACCGCTGTTGTGCAAGCTGAATGAACGTCGTGGCGTCGGTGAGATCATGTCTGCCGCGTCCTGCTCAATCTCGGCAGCTGGAGGGTGGACCTGATCATGGCGAAAATTGCCGTCGTCACCGGCGGGGCAGGTGGGATGGGGCTGGCCGCGGCGCGGGTCATCGGACGGGATTGCGCGGTGCTGATCTGTGACGTCGATGCCGCCGGTCTGGCTTCTGCACAGCGCGACCTGAACGCTGCAGGCGTCGAATGTGTTACGGCTACGTGTGATATTACCGATCCAGCATCGGTGCGTCAGCTGGTCGAGCAGGCACAGCAGCTCGGCACCGTGATGTCGGTCGTCCACACTGCGGGGGTGAGCCCCAGCATGGGGTCTGCCGAGATGATCCTGCGAATCAATGCGCTCGGCACCGTGCTCGTCAACGAGGCATTTCTCGGCATCGCCCAGCCCGGTATGGCGGTGGTCAATGTGGCTTCCGTTGCCGGACACCAGCTGCCGGGCCTCGCGGCCCCGACGCGGCGCTACAAGCGCGCGTTGCGAGACCGGAACCGGTTCTATCGGGATCTGCTGTCATTCTGCAATCGCATACCCCGCACATGGCAGCCACAGATCGCCTACGTGCTCAGCAAGAACTTCGTCATCTGGTACAGCGCGGCGATGGCCACGCGATTCGGCGAGAAGGGCGCGCGGATCCTCTCGGTGTCGCCCGGATCGTTCGACACGGCGATGGGCAAACTCGAGGAAGGCGCCGGGGCGGGCGCGCTGGCCGGGCTCAGTGCTCTCAAACGGTTCGGCCGGCCCGAGGAGATCGCCGAGCTGCTCGCGTTCTGTGCTGGAGACAAGCCCGGATACCTCACCGGCGTCGACATCATCTGCGACGGAGGCGTGACGGCGGCCATGAGACCGCTGGACACCGTGAAAATGGCCCGATCGCAATGATCGCCAGCGTTATACGCCCGCGGTCCTCGCGGCATCGACAGGGGGAACCTGGCTCTTCACAGTTAGCAGTGGCATTGGTGCCGGCTGGGTGTGACTCGCCGTGATCGGCGGGTGCAGGCCCACCGTACTCGGCGGCGTTGGTTGTCAGGGTTTCGGAATCCGAACGCGATGCGCCCGACGTGTTTGACGATGCGGTTGTAGCCCTCGGTGCGGGCGTTGGTCAGCCCTGTTTGCAGGGCGGCGATGACCGGGCCCTGCCAGGCCTCGATGGTGCGGGCGAAGCTGCGGACCTCGGGTACTTTGCAGGCGGCGCTGAAACGGTAGAAGCGGTCCAGTGCGGCGGTGATCTCGTAACGCAGACCACCGCGGTCGGAGCAGGAAAGCAGTTCGCGCAGCAGCTCTTTGGCGATCCAGGCCGCCGCGATGTCTTCGTTCGGGTCGGCGGTGAGCAGCTTGGCGAACAGCGTGGCACGCTGCTGGGCGGTGAGTCGTTCGGCGCCGCGCAGCAGTCGGCGTCGGTTGATCCACTCGACGTCGGCCTTGCGGCCACGCCGGCCCCGCTGGGCCCAGGTGACACGCCGACGCACCGCATCGACCATGTCGTTGGCTTTCTTGACCAGGTGGAACCGGTCGACGATCACTGTCGCATGCGGTAACGCTTCGCGGGCGACGCGGGCATAGGCCGGGGACAAGTCGATGGCCACATGGGTGATCTGTGCCCTCCAGGTGGCGTCCTGGACCGCCAGCCAGTCGATCACCGCCCCGGAGCTGCGCCCGTTGATCTGGGCCAGCAGACCTGCATCGCCGGTGAGGTCGACCAGACCGGTGTCCCAGCGATCCACCCACATCCGGTGCCCGGTCACAGGGTCGTGCTCCCATCTGGCCTTGCCGCGGCGGGTCTCGTCGATGCCCAGCACCGCCACCGCCGCCGGCTCGGTCGCCAGGACCTCGTCGGCGACGGCGATGACGTGGTCGTGCACGGTGTGCCAGCTGCACCGGTACTGCCTGGCCACCGCGACCACTGAGCGGTCCTCATCGAGGACCGCGGTGGCCATCATCGTCTTGGCCCGCGGGGTCACCCGCGCCCGAGCTGGAACCCCGGGCACCGACTCGGTAAACACCTTGCGCCCGCATACTTCATTGGGGCACAACCACTTACGTTTGCGCCAGCGGAGTATGGGACGGTCTGGCCCGACCTGGACATCACGCGGTCCGGTGCACACCCAGCCCTTCGATCGCGTGGACCGTTGCCCGCACTGCGGGCAGATCCCGACCCACTCCGGGGCGGTGACCACCTGCACCACTCGGGTCCCATCCTCAAGGCGCCGCACCGACTCGACCACCACACCGTCGAGATCGAGCAGCAATGAACTACCGTCAACCATGCCCGCGTTCCTTGTTCTGGATGCCTGAAGAACACCCAGCTCACAGGGGCGCGGGCCCCCAATCAATCACCGACACGACATGATGTCGGACAACACCAGACCCCCATCAAATGCGAAGAGCCGGGAACCTCGTAGAACTGGGTGGCCCATTTCCGCATGGGCATGTACGGCTTCGCATCGATCTTGGCCAACGGTGGATGCTCGACATACTTCTGGTATTCCCAGATATCGCAGTCCTCCCAGACCGTTTTGAGGAACTGCCGCTCCACTTTCTCGACGACCTGCGGCGGCCGCACATCGGAGGTTTCACCGGGCAACTTGGGCCACCAAATCGAATAGAACATGTCGGAGACTTCGTCGTCGACCGGCGTGCAGGCGAAGATCAGCCGGTGGTTCGACGAGCCTTCGAAGGCACTCATCGCGAAGCCCAAGCCGGAGAAGTGGCTGTGGATGCGCAGGGCCATCGCGTCGCGGTCATCGCTGCGGGTGTCGGGCCATCCGGTCAGGAACCGCCATTCCTCGCCGACGTTCTCCCAATGTAAACAGACCGGGGTCACTGTCGCGCCGTGTACATAGCGGAAGTGTGAACTATCCGGGCCATTTTCGGCGACCACCTGGGGGTGGACGTGAATGCCGTCGGCACGGCGAGAGAATTCGGGGTAGGGCCGATAGTAGTTGGTCGGGTCGGTGTCGAATTGCGGGAACTTCAGGAAAATGTCGGGCAGCTCCCATTTAGGTGGCTGGCCGTGGGGCTGATACCACATGAAGATGCATCCATGCTGTTCCCGAACGGGATAAAAGCGCAGCTTCAGTCCCCGGTTGGGTCTGTCGGGCTGATAGGGGATGAAGGTGTTGTCTCCGTCGGGTCCCCATCGCCAGCCGTGGAACGGGCATTCCACGCAGTCGCCAACGACCTTGCCGCCGTGGCCGATATGGGCGCCCAAATGCTTGCAGTGCGCTTCCAAGATATGAATAGCGCCCTGATCGTCGCGGTAGGCTACAAGATGCTCGCCAAAGTATTTGAGCGCCTTGACGTCGCCGATCGGGAACTCCGCTGACCAGCCGATCATGAACCACCCGGTGACTTTCCAGGTGAACGGTACTTTCACGGTTGGCCATCCCTTGCTCGTGGCGAACCGTCCAGCTCGCGGACATCGAGCTTCCACTGCTCGATCAGATCGAGGCTGTACCGGATCTTTCCGGTGGTTTCACTGTCGCAGTCACACAGTGCGACCACGGCTTCGACGACTTCCTCGACGGACTCGAAGAACTCGGCCGGCAGCGCGTCGCCCATCAGCTCGGCGAAACCCTCGCTCATGACCGCCACGCGCGGGCCGACCGCGTTGACGCGGATCCCGGTACCGTACAGGTCACCGGCCAGCCCGGCCGTCGTGCGGTTGAGCGCGGCCTTGGTGGCACCGTAGATCTCCATCGTGGAGCCTTGCGGGCCGAGATAGAACGGCGGTCCCTCGACGACGGTGGCACCCACGCTGGTCAGGTTGACGATCCAACCTTGACCCGATTCGCGCATCGCCGGTATGACCGTTTGGGCGAGCGCCAGGGGAGCAATGACGTTGGCTTCGTAGGCGAGTCGCTGCTGAGTGGGCGTGATCTCGGTGATCGGGGCGGTCGTGGCGGCGGCCGCATTGTTGACGAGGATGTCGATCGGGCCGCCGAGAATCGCCGTCGCCTCGGGGATGACCCGGGAGCGGTCGGCGTCATCGGTGATGTCGGCGACGACAATCCCGACCGTGGTGCCGTATTTCTCGCAGAGCTGCTGGGTCTCGTGCAGGCTGCCGCCGGTCCCGTCGGAGGTCTCGAGGGTGCGCGCCACCAGGACGACATCGGCGCCTTCGGCGCACAGGCGCTGCGCGATACCGGCCCCGATGCCGCGGCTGGCTCCGGTAACGATGGCGCGTCGTCTGGTAAACCGCTGTGTCACAGTGAGTTCCCTTCATAACTGGCCGGTGGCCGGTGGTCGCGCTGGCGGGCGGAGGCTTTACTGCCCGCGGCAGTGAACGCCGTCAGGTCATAGGTGCGGCCGATGCTGCTGGTGGTCTCCAGGGCCAATGCCCCGGCCAGGGACAGATCCTCGCCGCTGCGGTACAGCCTGAGCATGTCAGCGACGGCAGCACTGCCGGGTATCCGTGCGGCCAGATCGAGCGTGTAGGACAGCAGCTGATCGTGGGGGAGCACATGGTTGACCAACCCGATGCGCAGCGCCTCCTCGGCATCGACGAATGCGCCGGTCACCGACATCTCGCGGGCTTTGCGGACACCGACGGCGCGCGGTAGCAGTGCGGTCAGTCCCCAGGTGGGCACCACGCCGAGCAGGGCGTGGGTGTCGGCGAACCGCGCGCGTTCGGAGGCGATGATGAACGAGCAACTCAAGGCGACTTCGAGGGCGCCGGACACGCACACGCCGTTGACGGCGCAGATGACCGGCTTACGCATGGCCCGCACGACGGCCGCGGGGGTGGGATCGAGCGGGCTGCCGGTCTCGTCGGGACTCCGCTCGAGCCGCTTGAAATCGACACCCGCGCTGAAGACGGGGTCGACCCCCGTCAGGATGACGGCGTGCACCGCGCCGTCGCGGTCGGCCTCGGTCATCGCCGCACGAAGGGCCGCACGCAACTCGCCGTGCATCGCGTTCTTGGCCTCGGGCCGATCGATGGTCAACACGCGCACGGCGCCGTGCTGTTCGGTCCTCAACGTGGCTGTCATCGACGGCTCACTTCACTCGGTATCGGATCGGCAGGTGTTTGAGGCCACCCACGAAGGTGGTGGCGGTCAGCTCTGGGGTCCCGGCCAGTTCGACCGAGGCCAGCCGCGGGATGAGCTCGCTGAAGAAGCTGTTGATCTCCAACCGCGCCAGCGCGGCGCCCAGGCAGAAGTGCACGCCGTGTCCGAAGGCCAAGTGCCTGTTGGGATCACGCCCAACATCGAAGACATCCGAATCGCTGAACACGTCTTCGTCGCGGTTCGCTGAAACGTAGGACAGCAGCACGGATTCTCCGGCGGAGATCGGCACACCGCGCACCGCCGTATCGGTGGTGGCGGTACGCATCATCCCGGTGACGGGGCTGACCCAGCGGATCATCTCTTCGGTGGCCGTCCCCATCAAGCCGGGGTCGGCATGCAGCCGCTCGCGTTGCTCGGGATGCTCGACCAGGGCGTGCATGCCGCCCGAGATGACAGCGCTGGTGGTGTCGTGCCCCGCCGTGGCGATGATCAGGTAGTAGGACACGGTGTCGATGTCACCCAACGGTTCACCGTTGATCGTCGCGTTGGCGATGGCCGAGGCCAGGTCCTCGGTCGGGTTCGCCCGCCTGGCGGCGGTCAGCGCCGTGAAGTACTCGAACATCTCCAGCAGCGCCGTCATCTGCTCGGCGTCGGTGGCGCTGCGTTGGAACTCGGAGTCCTCCGATCCGACGAGTTCCTGCGTCAGCCTGAGCATGAACCCGAAGTCGGACTCGGGGACGCCCAGCAGCGTCATGATCATGTAGAGCGGATAGTTGACCGCGACCTGCTGGACGAAATCGCACTCGGGCCCCTCGGCCGCCATGGTGTCGACGAACCTTTTGGCCAGGTGCTGTGCGCGGTCGGCCAGCATGCGCATTGCCTTGGGCCGGAACCAGTTCGCGCCGATTGCGCGAACATCGCGGTGCTGGGGGTCGTCCAAGTGGATCAGGGTGCGGACACCGGCCGAAGCCTGCATGTCCTCCTGCTCGGTACGCATGAGGACGGGGCGGGGACCGTTGACGAAGACATCGTTGGCCCGCTCGATCACGAGCACGTCGGCATGCTTGGTGATCGCCCAGAATGGCCGGTACTGCGCGGTGTCGACCAAGGCGACAGGATTCGACGCCCTCAGCGCGGCCAGGGTCGCGTGCATCCGCACGGGGTCGGTGTAGGCGTTGGGATCCGCGAGGATCTCCGGGCCGTCGGCGGCCGTGCTGCCGAAGATCCCGGCAGTCATGGGTCCAGACCTTGCCGGCAGGCAGCCCGATGCGATAAAACCACACTGATTTCTTAGCAGTGATGAGGTTCAGGCCACAAGAGTGGATTCGAGGTTGTCGGTGTGCTATGCCGACGCGACGAAAGGACACGCTTTCGTGAAAGTGCATCTGCAGGTGGACGGCTCACCGGCCCGCGCCCGCGCGAGTGCCGCGGCCATCGCCGGACTCGGCGCAGACGGGATCTTCTCGTTCGAAGGACAGCACGATGTGTTCTTTCCGCTGCTGTTGGCAGCCGAAGAGACCGAGCTGGAACTGATGACCAATGTGGCGATCGCCGGTCCGCGCAGCCCCCTGCACCTCGCGCACGCGTCCTACGATCTGCAGACCGTGAGCGCCGGCCGCTTCCGCCTCGGTCTGGGCTCGCAGATCAAGGCGCACATCGAGAAGCGTTACGGCTCGCAGTGGGGCAGGCCCGCCGCTCGGACCGCTGAGTCGGTTGCGGCCGTGAAGGCCATCTTCTCGGCATGGGAGGGGCTGGCGCCGTTGAACTTTCGCGGCGACTTCTTCACCCACACGTTGATGCCGCCGAACTTCAACCCCGGCCCCAACACGTACGGCCCGCCACCGGTCCTGATGGGAGCGCTGGGGCCGGTGATGACCCGCAAGGCGGCCGAGGTCGCCGACGGCCTGCTGGTCATGCCGTTCAACAGCACTCGCCACTTCGCCGAGCGAACGGTGCCAGCCATGGCGGACGGCCTGCACCGGTCGGGCCGCAGCCGCGCCCAATTCCAGGTTGTCGCCCAGGCCATGGTGGCCGTAGGGCGGACGGAGGAGGCCCTCGCGAAAGCTGTTGACAGGGTTGCCGGGCTGATCGCGTTCTACGGATCAACTCCGGCCTACACCGCGGTTCTGGACGTCGAAGGGTGGGGCCATCTGCAACCCGAGCTTAACGCGCTGTCCAAACGGGGTGGGTACGCCGAGATGCGCGCACTGATCACCGACGCCATGGTGGGCACGTACGGCGTGCTTGGAACTCCAGAAGAGTGCGCCGAGCAGATTCACCAGCGCTATGGCGACTGGGCCTCCGACGTCTGCTGCTATTTCCCTGGCTACCGACCCGACGACAATGACCTCGCCGACCTAGTGAGCGCATTGCACGCGACTAGCTGAGGATGCGGCCCTTGTGCGCGGTGTCGCGTTTGGGCTAGCGTTAAAACACCGTCGATTTTTTATCGTCGGGTGAGTCACAGGCGAGGGAGACGAAGCATGGTTCATTCGGCATTGCGGTCCTTCATGGACCGACCCTTGGACTACTTCGAGGAGTCGGTCACCAAGATGCACAGCGTGCCTCGCGACCAGCTCGAGGAGATGCAGCGCGAAGCCATGATCGAGCGGTTCGGAGAGCAACGCGATCGCATCGAGATGGTCCGCAAGCTGGCCGACCGCCTCGGCGTTGAGCGGATCGACGGCTTCAACGATGTCGTGCCGCTGATGTTTTCGCACACCGCTTACAAGTCCTATCCCGCGGCGCTCGTCGACAACAATCGCTGGGACCTGATGACCAAATGGCTGGACAAGCTGACGACCTACGACCTGTCGGGGGTTGACGTGGAGGGATGCGAATCGATCGACGAATGGCTGGACCGACTGGAGGCGCAGAGCCCGCTGCAACTGGTCACGTCCTCGGGAACCACCGGAACTTTTTCGTTCATCCCCAAGGATGAGCCGATCACTGTGCAGGGCATGCGGATCTGGAAAATGATGGTGTTCCAAACCTTCGGCAAGGAGCCGACAGAAGACGAGCTCAACCCCGTGGTCGACGTGATCTGGCCGAACTTCAGCGAGGGTCGATTCGGGATGACCCGGATGGTGCCGTGGATCAAGCGCGAGTTCACCGGCGGCGACGAAAGCCGTTTCCACGCCTTGTATTCCGGTGCAATGGACACCGATCTGATGTTCCTGGCCAACAAGATGCGGCTGGCCGCGTCGCGCGGCGAGCTGGACCGGCTGCAGCTGCCCCCGCATCTTGCTGCGCGCAAGGACGAGTTCATCGCGCTGCAGCAGCGTCAGATGACCGAGGTTCCCGAGTTCCTGGCCCGGCTGACCAACGAGCTTCGCGGCAAACGCGTTTTCATGACCAACACGTACAACCTGATGTACAACCTGGCCGCGGCCGGCCTGAAAGAAGGAGGCCGGGCCGACTTCGCGGCCAACTCGGCCATCCTCACCGGAGGCGGGGCCAAAGGGCAGGTGTTGCCCGAGGGCTACATGGACGTCATTCGCGAGTTCTATGGCGGAGTCCGGATCCAGGAGGGCTATTCGTTCTCCGAGCACAACGGTGTGCACTTCGCCTGCGAACTCGGCCGCTACCACATTCAGCCGTGGGTGATCCCCTACCTTCTCGACCCCGAGACCAGCGAGCCGTTTCCGCGCGCCGGGCGCCAGACCGGACGCTTCGCGGTTTACGACGTGATCAACCAGAGCCACTGGGGCGGTGTCATCACCGGCGACGAGGTCACCATCGACTGGGACACTCCCTGTCCGTGCGGACGTACCACGATTGCGCTTGAACACGACATCGTGCGGTTCAGCGAGAAGCGCGACGGTGAGGACGACAAGATCTCCTGTGCCGCAACCCACGAGGTGCAGAACGAGGCCATCGACTTTCTGAAGGAACTCGCATGACGTCATTCACCGTGCCGATGTTCGTGCGTGGCGAGCTGATCACCGATGACCTGATTCCGTTCGCCACCCGGCTGGAGCACAGTTTCACGGCACCGGATCCGGCCAAGCACGCCCACCGGCTGCCGCTGGGGGATCCGCGCAAACTTGCCGACCTCTACACGGTCTCCCTCGACGAGATCCTCGACGTGCTAACCGAGCTGGGTCAGGCGCTCGCCTTCGAGACCAACAGCTACGTGCAGGAGGCCTTCGAGGCGTGCCTGGTGTCCAACCCCATGCCGGAGTCGATTCTGCGCACCGGCTATGTGGCGCTGCCGGCACTGTTCGCCCGCGACTCGATGCGCGAGCTCGCCGACACGACGGTCGGTATCGACCATCTCGAAGGGTGGGTGCCTCAGCGGCTCCTCGACGGGCGCGAGATTCGGGTTCGCGCGTTCGGTGCCCGCACTCTGCATGTGCCCGCAGGTAACGGCGGACTGGTCGCCGGGATCACCGTCTTACGCAATGCGATCACCCGCAGCGACGCCATCGTGAAGGCACCTTCCAACGACCCGCTGACGGCGCTGGCGATCGCCAGGACGCTCGCCGACATCGCGCCCGACCACCCGGTGACCAAACATCTGGCGGTCGCCTACTGGAGGGGTGGTGACGAGACTGTCGAGGAACAGCTCTATAAACCCGAGCACATCGAAAAGGTCATCGCCTGGGGTGGTTTGGCTTCGGTCAAGCACGTCACCCGCTATATCCAGCCTGGCCTGGAACTGATCGCGCTGGATCCCAAGCGCAGCGCCACCATCATCGGACCCGAAGCGTTCGCCACCGAGGAGACATTGCGCGACGTCGCCCAGCGTGCGGCCTGCGACGTCGGGGCCGGTAACCAAGAGGGCTGCGTCAACGCGCGCGTGATCTACGTACTCAGCGGCACCGACGACGAGGGCCTGGAAAAGGCCAACAGGCTGGGCGAACTGATCTATTCCGCCATGATGGAGCTGCCGGACTTCATCAGCACCACGCCGAAGGTTGTCAACCGGACGCTGCTGGAGCACATCGAGGGCTCGCGGCTGACCGACGACTGGTACAGGGTGTTCGGTGGCGAGCACGCCGAGGGGGCGATCGTCGTTTCTCAGCTCGACGAGGCGGTGCCGTACTCCACCATGTTGTCGGGCCGGGTGGCCAATATCGTGCCGGTGGACTCGATCGAAAAGGTGACTGACGCTGTCAACGCCTACACCCAGACTATCGGGATCTATCCGGAGCCGCTCAAAATGCAACTGCGGGAGACACTTCCGCTCTACGGTGCGCAGCGGCTGACGTCGCTGGGCTACGCGGCCAGCGTGAACTTCACCATCCCGCAGGACGCGATGGAGCCGGTGCGCCGGATGTGCAAATGGATTGTCGAGGAAGTCTGCGAGCCAGAGCAGGTTTTTCCGTTGTGGCGAGCCCCCGATCTGGTCAGCGGCTGAATACGTGCACGGAAGTACGATCACGCGATGGCCAAGCCGCTAATCCCCGTCGAAGTCATCTACGAACGCGCCCTGGCGCTGCTGGACGCCGAAGGTTCCTCGGCGCTGACGACCAGACGTCTGGCGGCCGACCTGAAGATCTCGACTCGCACGCTCTACCAGCAGGTCGGCTCCCGTGAGCAACTGATCCGTGCCCTGGTGGCCCGGCACTTCTCTCAGCTGCGACTGGACTTTCACGAACACGACGATTGGGAGAGCACCGCGCTGAACTGGTGCCTGTCGTTGCGCGACGCGCTGTGCGCCCACCCGTACTTGACCGAGCTGATGACTGTCGACGACCGGTCCGCGATCATGGACTACGTCAACAAACTCGTGGAAGCAGCTCTGCAAGAAGGGATTCCGGATGAACTCGCAGTGGAATGTTGCCGATCGTTGGTGAACCTCACCATCAACCACTCGGTTGTCGAGGTGCGCGGAAAAGATCATCCCAAGCTGTCGAGGGAGTCGACCGGCGAGTACGCCAACATCGAACGCAACTTTCCGCGGTCGATCGGTTGGCTCCTGGCCGGTGTGCGCCAGGAAGCCGGAGTCGCGTCGACGAAGAAGACCCGGCGCAGCAGTCGCGCAGGGTGAGGACCCGAGCCGGAGGAGGCAAATGGCCGACTGGACGGTCAACGCGGTGTTCGACGCGGTCGCCGCGGCAGTTCCGCACCGGACGATGACCGTGTGCGGATCCCGCCGCTCGACCTTCGCCGAGTCACGCGCGCTGATCCGCACTCTCGCAGGATTTCTCGTCGGTTGCGGGCTTGGCGTACAGCGGCCGCGGGCCGGGTTGACGCGCTGGGAATGCGGTTAGGACCGGGTCGCCTTGATCATGCATAACGACGCCTACGTGGAAGCGGTTCTGGCCTGTCTGCGCGCACGGGTCGTCCCCGTCAACGTCAATCACCTCTACACCGCAGGCGAAGTTCGCGACCTGCTGGACTACATCGGCCCGACCGGCGTCATCTATCACCGCTCGCTCGCACCGTTGGTGCATGCGGCACTGCCGGCGGGCTGTGACGTGCGCATCGCAGTCGACGACGGCGGGATCGAGGCACTGCTGCCCGGCACGGTGCGGCTCGACGACATCACCGTAGATCCGGTAGAACCCGAACCTGCGGGTGCTCCAGAGGATCTGATGATGGTGTGCACCGGTGGGACCACCGGGCGCCCCAAAGGGGTGATGTGGCGTCAAGCTGATGCCTACATCTCCACAATGACTGGCACCGAACACAACTCGGTGAAATCGGTTACGGAATCAGTTGCTGCTCAGAGCAATCCGTTCTTCGCCGTGTCACCGCTGATGCATACCGCCGGATTGTCGACGGCGCTGACGGCGGTGCTGATGGGCCGCACCGCCGTCGTCTATGACAACCGCCGTCGGTTCGATCCCGCGGTGGTGTGGCGCACCGCCGAACAAGAAAGGGCGGTGGTGATGTCGATCGTCGGCGATGCGTACGCCGGACCGCTGGCGGACGAGCTCTCACGCAGCCGCTATGACCTAGCGGCGCTCACCCGGATTGGCACCGGGGGCGCTGCCACTCACCCCAAACACAAGAGGCGGCTGCTGCGTCACCTGCCATACGCGACGATCGCCGACACCTACGGCTCGTCGGAAACCGGCGGCATGGCCGGCGGGTCGTCGTGCGCCGACGGCGAGACGACGCCGATGGTGATGCATCCCACCGGTGCTGTGGCGTCGGCCGACCGCACGCGATTCCTCGAGCCCGGTGATCCCGAGATCGGCTGGGTGGCCCGAATCGGCCGGGTCCCACTGGGATATTTCGGTGACCGCGCAGCCACCGAGCGCACTTTTCCTGAAATCGGCGGCCGGCACGCAGCCACTCCCCGGTGACCGGGCAAGGCTGTTGTCTGACGGCACCATCGAGTTCCTAGGGCGGGACTCGCTGGTGATCAACACCGGTGGCGAGAAGGTATTCGTCGAAGAGGTCGAGAAGGTGCTCACCGGTCACCCGGCGGTGGTCGACGCCGTCGTCACCCGCCGGCCCCACGAACGGTGGGGCAGCGCAGTTGTCGCGGTGGTGGTGCTGGCGCCGGGGGATTCCCTCACCGTACAGCCAGCTGCTGCCATCCGGGAGTTCTGCGCGGAACGGCTGGCCGGCTTCAAAGTGCCCAAAGACATCGTGATCGTCGAACAGATCCGGCGGCTCGGCAACGGCAAGGCCGACTATCGATGGGCGCAGCAGATCGCGGCGAGGGGAAGTTGACATGGATTTCTGCACAGTCGAATTGGGGCCGAATGAGGAGCGTTTCCTCGATCGGGCCCGCGAGTTCCTCGGCCGTCAGGTAACACCGGAGCGGATCGAACATGCCCGGATCGCCGGCGAAGGGTTCCTAGAAGATGTTCACCTGGCGATGGGAGCCGAGGGCTGGCTGGAACCCGAAGCCAAGAAGGCCGTCGACGGTGGCTTCACCCCGCTGCAGCGCAGGATTTGGGCGCTCGAATGCCGTCGCGCGCGGGTGCCGCTGCAAACCTGGGGCGCAACGATGATGATCCTGGCTGCTGTGCAGCGATTCGGACAGCCTGAGTTGGTCGATGCGATCCTGCCCAGCGTTTACAACGGCACAGTCCGATTCGCGATGGGCTACACCGAGCCAGAAGGCGGATCGGACATCGCGACGTGCAAGACGAGGGCGGTGCTCGCCGGTGATCGGTGGATCATCAACGGCCAGAAGATGTTTACCACCGGCGCGCAGCACTGCCAGTACGTTTTCTTGCTGACCAACAGCGCTCCCGGCGGTGCGCGGCACCGAGACCTCACGATGTTCCTGGTGCCACTGGACACGCCGGGCATTGAGATCCAGGGCTTGCGGACCGTGGACGGCGAACGCACCAACATCACCTTCTACAGCGACGTCGTCGTCCCCGACCGGTACCGGATCGGAGAGGTCAACGACGGCTGGACCGTCCTGAGTGGTCCGCTGGCCGCCGAGCACGGCGCCCGTAGCCCAGATCGCCACGGGCTGGCCGACATCGCGATCATGAGCGCGGCCGGGACCGAAATGGCTGTCATCGCCGACTCGGTCTCGAGTGAGTTGGCCGATTGCACCGGTGGATCGGCCGGATACCGGCTCGGACGTGCCCACGCCCGAATCGAGGCGGCGTTGAGTACTCCAGGGATCTTCGGCCGCGTCGCGATCGCACAGACCATGCGCGACCTCGCCCCTGAGTTGATGGACCTGATGGGGCCGACGGCGGCGTTGGGCGGCGACGCCGAACACCTCTACCGTGTGGCCCCGCTGATCGGGATCTACGGCGGCACCATCGACGTCTTCCGCAACATGATTGCCACGCACGTTCTGGGCCTGGGGCGACCGAGCTATGCACGTACAGGGAAGAAGGAGTCGACATGAGCGTCGAGATACTCGCCGACGGACTCGGATTCACCGAGGGGCCGGCGCTGCTGCCCGACGGCAGGGTGGCGCTCACGTCGATCAGCCACGGCTGTGTCTACGTCGTGGATCCGGCCGGGGGACCACTCGAGAAGATCGCGACAGGGGGAGGTGCCAACGGCCTGGCGGTCGCACCGGACGGGACGCTGTACGTCGCGCAGAACGGCGGCATCTTCGGCGGCAGCGGGCCCGCGTAACCCGGGGTGCAGGTGATCCAGAACGGGCGCGCCGAGTACCTGGCCACGGGCATGCAAGCGCCCAACGACCTCGTCATGCGGCCCGACGGCCACATCTGGGTCACCGACACGCGTGCCGAGATCGACTTCTTCAACCCCCAGCAGGACAAGCAGGGATGGGTGTGGCGGCAGCGGTATGCCTACGCTTCTCACATGCTCCGGTTCGACTTGCAAGGGGAGTTGGA
>NZ_JCALDB010000037.1:0-18604 GCF_059812645.1 Mycobacterium sp. NGS45
CCATTCCTCACTCGACACCACCCGGCCTACGCCATTCCTCACTCGACACGACACGGGCACCGCATTCCTCACCCGACACACGGGCACCGCATCCCGCACCCAGCACCTACTCGTCGTAGAGGTCCCCGCGCCGAAGCAGACCCCGCAACCGACGTGGATCGCGTGGCACCCCAGCTTCTTCCACGCGCCGCACGATCGCCGCCTCACGGTCCCCGGCCAGCACCACGAGTCGGTTCCAATCCCGATTCCCGATGTACTCCGCACGCTTCACGTCATGCTGATACTGCTTGGCATCAGTTCGATGTTGTTCACCGTCATACTCGGCGGCCACCATGAAGTCCTTCCAGCCCAGATCGAGGTGATAGAGCGGTAGCCCATCCGGGCCCGGCACCGGGATCTGGGTCTCCGGCGGTGGGAAACCCGCAACCAGCAACAGAAGTCGCAGCCAGGTTTCCTTCGGCGACTGCGACCCAGCGTCCACTAGTTCCAGCACTTCGGCGAGTCTGCCGATACCGCGCAAACCCCGGTGCCGCGCGGCGATCGCCAGCACAGCGGCGGGGTCGAAACCCGTTGCCCGCGCCAGCGCATCCAAGCGTTCCACGGCATGCCCGACAGAACCGCGCCGAGCCAGGTCCAGCGCGGTCCGTTCCGGCGTGGTCACCTGCATCCCGCGCACCAACGCGATCTCGTTGTCCAACAGCACATCCCGGTGCGTAACGATGCCCTGCGGAGACTTGTTGTGCGGATGCCGCAACTCGATGGGCACACTCCAGTCCACCCACAGCGAACCGTGCAGCGACGACGCCGCCAGTCCGGTGATCACCGCCGCGCGGCGCGACCACAGCCAGGCCGCCAGAATCCGGTCATCGAGCGACCATCGCATTCCTTTGGGCGCATAGACATCGGGCAACACTCGGCTGTGGTCGGCTCGCAGCTGATAGCGAGTCACTGTCCCGGCAGCCAGCGCCTCCGAGCCGATCAGGATCTCCATGTAGTGACGATGGCAGGGATCACCCGCAGCCGTGCACAACCATCCACAGCCCGCACGGTCAGCTAACCCCGACGGGCCAACAACTCACCGGCACCTTCGGCCAACGCGCGCACTACCTGCGCCGCCGACTGCTCAGCCCGCAGCATGCCGACACCTTGCCCGGCATTGACCGGCGTCGCCGCCCCGGCCTCGTCGACCAGCACCCGCTCGGGAATGTCTGCCGGCCAACGGTATCCAGCAGCGACATCGAACTCGGACGTCAACGTGGTCTGCACCGACGAGGCCGCCAGCAGCGCCGCGCGCGCCTCCTCACCGGTCAGTGCCTCCACACAAGCCGTGAACGCGGTGCCGATCCAGGCCCCGGAAGCGCCGGCTGCCAACACCGCGGCCAGCCCACGCGCCGAGCCGATCCCGCCAGCCGCGAGCACCGGCACGTCGATGGCGTCGAGCACCTCACACAGCAACGGCAGCGTGCCCAACCGCGGCGCACCGTGCCCGCCGCCTTCGAAGCCGCGTGCGACGACGACGTCGACGCCCTCGTCGACCGCGCGGCGGGCGGCGTCGACGTCGGCGACCTGGGTGGCGACCGCGACGCCGGCGTCGTGCGCCCGGGAAACCCAGGACCATTCATCACCGAAGCTCACCGACAACAGCGTCGGGCGTGCGGCCAACGCCACTTCCAACAGTTCGGGATCATCGCGGCTCACCCAGTGCACCAAGCCGATTCCGAAATGCTCGGGCCGCGGGTCGAGCGCGGCCAGTTGCGCACGCAGCATGCCTGCCCGCGCCGAGCTGCCCATCCCGATCATGCCCAGCCCACCGGCCGCCGACACCGCGGCAGCCAGCCGACCGCCCGCGGCACCGCCCATCGGGGCGTTGACGATCGGGACCGCCAAACCGAGGGCACGCGACCAGGCCGTGGACAGCGTCATCTGGGGCTCCTGCCTCGCAGTCGGGAAAGCCCCAGCGCACCAACCAGTCCGGCACCGAACGCCACCGCGGCCTGCATCGGCGCCAGCCCGGGTCGGGTGATCACCCGGTTGTGGATCACGGCCGGCGCCGGGGGCGCGACGACGTCTTCGCGCAGGTTGTCCTTCGACGTCGCCGCCCACGCAGTCGAGAACAAGATCAGCCGAGCGGTGATGTAGGCGAACACCATCAGACCCAGCACCGGGCCGAATGTGGCACCCGCGGGACCGGTGAGTACCGATTTCAGGTAGATCGAGGCCACCTGCTTGAACACCTCGAACCCGACGGCCGCGATCAGCCCGGCCCGCATGCTGCTGCGGAAACTGATCGATTCCCGCGGCAGCCGCGCGATCATCCAGGTGAACAGCAGCCACGACACCAAAAGCGACAGCAGCAGCGACGCGACCTGCAAGATCCCACTGAGCACCGTCGCGTCGCGCACCCCGAGCCACAACACCATTCGCTTGGTGAGTGAACTGTTGCCCAGCGCGGTCAGGCCGATGGTCAAGGTCAGTGCGACGAACGCCGAGAGCAGCGCCAGCAGATCGGAGAACTTGGTGCGCAGGAATCCGGGCTTCTTGGCGCGATACAGGCCCCACATCTGGCTGAGCGCCTCGCGCAGATTGGCCATCCAGCCCAGCCCGGCCCACGCCGCGGTGGCCAAACCGATCACGCCGACCGAGGCACGCGAGTCGATCGCCGAATCCATCAGCTGGATCAACTGGTCGCCGAGGTCACCGCTGACCACTTCGCGGATCCGGTCTTCGATCTCGGCGAGCAGTTCGGGGCGGCCGGCCAACACGAAACCACCGATCGCGAACCCGACCATCAGGACCGGGAACATCGAGAAGACGGTGAAGTAGGTGATGCCGGCGGCGTAGAAGTCGCCTTTGCTGTCGGTGTAGCGCTGCTGCGCGCGCATGACGTGGTCGAACCACGGCATCCGCGCGCGCAATCGGTCCAGAAATCCGGGCTCTTTCGAATCATCCGACTCGGTCACGACGGCCTCCGGAGCTCGCGGTCAGGATTGCGGTAAGAACCCTAACGCCTCGTATACCCGGTTCAAGGTCTTTGCAGACACCTCGCGGGCCCGCGCCGCGCCGGCGGCCAGCACGGCCTCGAGTTCGGCCGGGTCAGCCAGCAATTCGTCAACCCGGGTCTTGATCGGTGTGACGAACTCAACGACCGCCTCGGCCGTGTCCTTCTTCAGATCGCCGTAGCCACGGCCCTGGTATCCGGCGACCAGCGTGTCGATCTCGGCGCCGGTGACCGCCGACTGGATGGTCAGCAGATTGGACACGCCGGCCTTGGCGACCGGGTCATAGCGGATCTCGCGCTCGCTGTCGGTGACCGCCGACCGGATCTTCTTGGCGGTGCGCGCCGGATCGGCCAGCAGCTCGATCAGACCGGCGTCGGTGGCCGCGGACTTGCTCATCTTGGCGGTCGGGTCGGCCAGGTCGTAGATCTTGGCGGTGGCCTTGGGGATCATCGGTTCCGGGATGACGAAGGTGTCCGGGAACCGGGCGTTGAACCGCTGCGCGACGTCGCGGGTCAGCTCCAGGTGCTGGCGCTGGTCCTCGCCGACCGGGACCAGCTGCGCGTCGTAGAGCAGGATGTCGGCGGCCATCAGCACCGGGTAGGTGAACAGCCCGACGTTGGTGGCGTCCGCACCGTGCCGCGCCGACTTGTCCTTGAACTGCGTCATCCGTGAGGCCTGCCCGAACCCGGTGAAACAGCCCAGCGCCCAGGCCAATTGGGTGTGCGCCGGCACGTGGCTTTGCACGAAGATGGTGGACCGCGCCGGGTCGATGCCCAACGCCAGGTACTGCGCCGCGGTCACCAGGGTGCGTCGGCGCAGCACCGCGGGATCCAGGTCGGCCGGCACCGTGATGGCGTGCAGGTCGACCACGCAGAAGAAGGCGTCGTACTCGTCCTGCATGCCGACCCACTGCTTGATCGCGCCCAGCGCATTGCCGAGGTGCAGGGAATCGGAGGTGGGTTGCACGCCAGAGAAGACGACCGGGCGACCCGCGTTGTTGGTGCTCATGATCCTCCGATCTTGTCATGTGCCCTGCGACGAGCCGAAATGGATTACCGGCCCCGGCACCGACGTCCGCTGACAGCGGCCCGGCGTAGCGTTCGTGTCATGCGTAGTGAGGGCGACACCTGGGACATCACCACCAGCGTCGGGTCGACGGCACTGTTCGTCGCCGCGGCCCGGGCCTTGGAGGCCCAGAAGCCCGATCCTCTGGCCACCGACCCGTTCGCCGAGGTGTTCTGCCGCGCGGTCGGCGGCAGCTGGGCCGACGTGCTCGACGGCACCGTCCCCGAACATCCGTTGCGCAGCGCCGAGTTCGGCGAACACTTCGTGACCTACCAGGGCGCACGCACCCGCTACTTCGACAACTACTTCAAGGTTGCGGCCGACGCCGGCGTGCGCCAGGTGGTGCTGCTGGCCGCGGGTCTGGACTCCCGGGCCTACCGACTGGACTGGCCGGACGGCAGCACCATCTTTGAGCTGGACCAGCCGCAGGTGCTGGACTTCAAACGCGAGGTGTTGGCCACCCACGGCGCCCAGCCGCGCGCGACCCGCCGCGAAATCGCCGTCGACCTGCGCGACGACTGGGCCACCGCGCTGCGCGACGCCGGATTCGACCCGCATCTGCCCTCGGCCTGGATCGCCGAGGGATTGCTGATGTACCTGCCGGCCGACGCGCAGGAGCAACTGTTCACCGGCATCGACGCGCTGGCCTGTTCGGCCAGCCACGTCGCCGTCGAGGACGGCGACCCGATGGACGACGACGCCTACGCGGCGGCAGTGGAGGAGGAACGCAACGCCGACCAGGAGAACGTCTTCTTCCAGCTGGTCTACAACGAGCAGCACCAGCCCGCCGACCAGTGGTTCGGTGCACACGGTTGGACCGCGGTCGAGACCCGGTTGACCGACTATCTGCCCGAGCTCGGCCGCCCGCTGCCCGAACACGACACCGCGGCCCGCGACATGTTCGACCGTGCCGCGCTGGTGCGCGCGGTAAAAATTTAGCGGTACTCCACGGTGACCGGGGCGTGGTCGGACCAGCGCAGCGCGTAGGCCTCGGGCCGCTCGGTGCCGGCCGAGACCACGCCGCCGGCCAGCCCGGGCGTGGCCAGCTGGTAGTCGATGCGCCAGCCGGCGTCGTTGTCGAAGGCCTTGCCGCGCCAGGACCACCAGCTGTACGGGCCGGGCACGTCGGGATGAGCCTGGCGCACCACGTCGGTCCAGCCCGACGCCAGTAACTCGCCCACCCAGGCCCGCTCCGAGGGCAGGAACCCGGACTTTTTGACGTTGCCCTTCCAGTTCTTGATGTCCAGCTCGGTGTGCCCGATGTTCCAGTCGCCGCACACCACGGCTTCCCGGCCGGCCGCGGCCAGCTTGGCCATCCGCTCTGCGGTGGCGACCATGAAGCGTTCCTTTTCCAGCTGCCGTTCGGTTTCGGCCTCACCGGTCGGGACGTAGATGCTGGCCACCGTCACACCCGCGGTGTCCACCTCGAGGTAACGCCCGTGGGCTTCGAATTCTGCTGCGCCGCAGCCGATCCGCACGGCATCGAAGGACGTCCTGGACAGCACCGCGACGCCGTTGCGGCCCTTGCGGTCCGAGTCGGCCGACGCCAGATGCCAGCCGTCGGCCAGGGCCGGGGCCAGCGCGTCGGCCAGCTGGTCGTCGCCGGCCCGGACTTCCTGCAGGCAGATCACGTCGGCGCGGGTTTGTTTCAACCAGGCCAGCAGCCCCAGGTTCTCGGTGGAGCGCTGCTTGACTGCCGCGCGGATGCCGTTGACGTTGATGGTCGTGACGATCACGGGCGCCACCCTATCCGGGGCCGCCGACCGTCTCGAGCCCTGCGAGTCGATACCGCCGGTACTGGATATTGCTATGGTCGGTGGCATGGCGTTCCACCGCGAACCGATCCACCTCGGATCAGGTGAACCTGTCCTGTTGTTGCACCCGTTCCTGCTGTCGCAGGAGGTGTGGAACACCGTCGCGCCGATCATCGCCGACACCGGCCGCTACGAGGTGTTCGCGCCCACCATGGTCGGCCACCACGGTGGACCGCGCTCGGACACCTGGATGCTGGGCACCGAGGTGTTCGCCGACGCCGTCGAGGCCCAGCTGGACGAGTTGGGCTGGGACACCGCGCACATCGTCGGCAACTCACTGGGCGGCTGGGTGTCCTTCGAGCTGGAACGACGGGGCCGGGCGCGCACCCTGACCGCGATCGCGCCGGCCGGCGGCTGGAGTTACTACTCGCCGGTGAAGTTCGAGATCGTGGGCAAGTTCATGGCCGGCGGACCGGTGCTGCTTGCCGCCCGCATCCTGGGCCGACGGATCCTGCTGCTGCCGTTCGCCCGCCGCATCGCCACCTGGCCGCTGAGCGGTCCTGCCGACGGTCCGAGCAGCAAGGAACTGGTGACCGTCGTCGACGACGCCACGCACTGCCCGGCCTATTTCCAGATGCTGGTCAAGTCGCTGACCGCGCCCGGGCTGCGTGAACTGGCCGAATCCAAGGCCCCGGTGCACCTGGTGACCTGCGAATACGACCGGGTGCTGCCGTTCCCGCGGTTCGCCAACCACTTCGCGCGGTATCTGCCCGCCACCGCCCGAACCACACATTTGACCGGGGTCGGGCATGTCCCGATGTTCGAAGCGCCCGGCCTGATCGCCGAGCTGATCCTCGACTTCCTCGACGAGCACTCCGCCGAACCCGGCCGGCTGGGCGCCTGACGGCTGTTCGGCCTGCTCCGCACGCGCTGACAACCCGCTGAGCAAGTGCGATATCCTGCATATCGGTCATGAGTGCCAGCGAAAAGCCCCGGCTTGCTGGCCGGCAACCCTCCAACCGCGGTGGGGTGCCCCGGGTGATGACCAGGTTGAGTAGTTGACAACAGCTACACGGCAAGCGCGGGTCCGACCCTCCGGGCCCCATGAGAGACAGGGAAGCCTGATGCGGCCTGAAACACCCCAACACTGTTGATGCTGACGCAGCTCTGGCTCTCGTCGTCCCCGACGGACGCGAGCTAGCTTCCGGCACCCCCAAGACCTTCTTCCCAGGAGACCGTTACCCATGAGCACCGAAGACCCCACCGCCACCTGGTCCTTCGAAACCAAGCAGGTGCACGCCGGGCAGGCCCCGGACGCTGCGACCAACGCCCGGGCGCTACCGATCTACGCCACCACGTCCTACACCTTCGACAGCACCGACCACGCCGCCGCGCTGTTCAGCCTGGCCGAGCCGGGCAACATCTACACCCGGATCATGAACCCGACCACCGACACCGTCGAGCAGCGGGTCGCCGCCCTCGAAGGTGGTGTGGCCGCGCTGTTCCTGTCCTCCGGGCAGGCAGCCTCGACGTTCTCGATTCTGAACCTGGCCAACGCCGGTGATCACATCGTGTCCAGCCCGCGGCTGTACGGCGGCACCTACAACCTGTTCGCCCACACGCTGGCCAAGCTGGGCATCGAGGTCAGCTTCGTGCAGAACCCGGACGACCTGGATTCCTGGCGCGCCGCGGTCCGGCCGAACACCAAGGCGTTCTTCGGCGAGTCGATCTCCAACCCGCAGATCGACATCCTCGACATTCCGGGGGTCTCGTCCGTCGCGCACGACAACGGTGTTCCGCTGATCGTGGACAACACCATCGCCACCCCGTACCTGATCCAGCCGCTGGCGCACGGCGCCGACATCGTGGTGCACTCGGCGACCAAATATCTCGGCGGGCACGGCACCTCGATCGCCGGCGTGCTGGTCGACGGCGGCACCTTCGACTGGACCCAGGGTCGCCATCCCGGGTTCACCGAGCCCGATCCCAGCTACCACGGCGTGGTGTACGCCGACCTGGGCGCACCCGCATTCGCGCTCAAGGCCCGCGTGCAGCTGCTGCGGGACCTGGGCCCGGCGCTCTCGCCGTTCAACGCGTTCCTGGTTGCGCAGGGTTTGGAGACGCTGAGCCTGCGGGTGGAGCGGCACGTCGCCAATGCCCAGAAGGTCGCCGAGTACCTGGCCGGCCGTCCCGACGTGACCAGCGTCAACTACGCCGGGCTGCCCGACTCGCCGTGGTACGAGTTGGGAAAGAAGTTGGCGCCCAAGGGCACCGGCGCGGTGCTGGCCTTCGAACTGGCCGGCGGAGCCGCCGCGGGCAAGGCCTTCGTCGACGCCCTCACGCTGCACAGCCATGTCGCCAACATCGGTGACGTGCGCTCGCTGGTGATCCACCCGGCCTCCACCACCCACCAACAGCTCTCCGAGCAGGAACAACTGGCCAGCGGCGTCACCCCGGGTCTGGTTCGGCTGGCGGTCGGCATCGAAGGGATCGACGACATCCTCGCCGATCTGGAACGCGGATTCGCGGCCGCCAACCGGGTGGGTGACGCGAATTCGCAACCCGTGGCGGCGTCTTGAGCGAGCCTGACGTGACCATCTCCGAAGAACGCACGCAATACGCCGCGCTGCCCGCCGAGGGCGAGACCGCGATCATCGACATCGGCAGCCTGACGCTGGAAAGCGGCAAGGTGATCGACGACGTCAGCATCGCCGTGCAGCGCTGGGGTGAACTCTCCCCCACCCGCGACAACGTCGTGATGGTGCTGCACGCCCTGACCGGCGATTCGCACATCACCGGCCCGGCCGGCCCCGGTCATCCGACCCCGGGCTGGTGGGACGGCGTCGCCGGCCCGGGCGCCCCGATCGACACCACCAAGTGGTGCGCGGTGGCCACCAATGTGCTCGGCGGCTGCCGCGGCTCCACCGGCCCCAGCTCGCTGGCCCGCGACGGCAAGCCGTGGGGCTCACGCTTCCCGCTGATCTCGATCCGGGACCAGGTCAACGCCGACCTGGCGGCGCTGGCCGCGCTCGGTGTCACGCAGGTCGCCGCGGTGATGGGCGGCTCGATGGGTGGGGCCCGCGCGCTGGAGTGGATCGTCGGGCATCCGGACACCGTGCGCGCCGGGCTGATCCTGGCCGTCGGTGCCCGTGCCACCGCCGACCAGATCGGCACGCAGAGCACCCAGATCGCGGCCATCAAGGCCGACCCGAACTGGCAGGGCGGCGACTATCACGACACCGGCCGCAGCCCTGACGCCGGGCTGCAGATCGCGCGCCGGTTCGCGCATCTGACCTATCGCGGTGAGGTCGAGCTGGACACCCGGTTCGGCAACGCCGCCCAAGGCGACGAGGACATCCTCGACGGTGGCCGCTACGCGGTGCAGAGCTACCTGGAACACCAGGGCGTCAAGCTGGTCGACCGGTTCGACGCCGGCAGCTACGTGATCCTGTCCGAATCGCTGTCCAACCACGACGTGGGCCGCGGCCGCGGTGGCGTGGACGCCGCGCTGCAGTCCTGTCCGGTGCCGGCCGTGGTCGGCGGGATCACCTCGGATCGGCTCTACCCGCTGCGGCTGCAGCAGCAGCTGGCCGAGTTGCTGCCCGGCTGCGCGGCCTTGGACGTCGTCGAATCCTCTTGCGGCCATGATGGTTTCCTGGTCGAGACCGATGCCGTCAGCCCGCTGATCCGGCGCACCCTGGAGTTGGCCGAGAAGTGACGCAACGTTCGCTGTCCTTCGGCTCACAGGCCGCTGCCTACGAACGCGGCCGCCCGTCCTATCCGCCCGAGGCGATCGACTGGCTGCTGCCGCCCGATGCCCGCGACGTGCTCGACCTCGGCGCCGGCACCGGCAAGTTGACCACCCGACTGGTCGAACGTGGCCTCAACGTGGTGGCCGTCGACCCGATCGCCGAAATGCTCGAGGTGCTCAGCACCGCGCTGCCGGACACCCCGGCGCTGCTCGGCACCGCCGAGGAGATTCCGCTGCCCGACGACAGCGTCGACGCCGTCCTGGTCGCCCAGGCCTGGCACTGGTTCGATCCGGCGCGCGCCGTCCCCGAGTTGGTGCGGGTGCTGCGTCCGGGCGGTCGGCTGGGTCTGGTGTGGAACACCCGCGATGAGCGCATGGGCTGGGTCAAGGCGCTGGGCCAGATCATCGGGCACGAACGCGACCCGTTCAGCCAGGAAGTCACACTGCCGGCGCCGTTCACCGAAGTGCAACGCCACCAAGTGGAATGGACCAGCTACCTGACCCCGCAGGCGCTGATCGACCTGGTGGCCTCGCGCAGCTACTGCATCACCTCACCGGCCGAGGTCCGCAGTCGCACCCTCGGCGAGGTGCGCGAGCTGCTGGCCACGCATCCGGCCCTGGCCGGCGCGTCCGGGCTGGCCCTGCCCTACGTCACGGTGTGCATCCGCGCGACGGTGGGTTGAGCTGATCGAATTTAGTTGGGCCGCTTGTGTTCTGCATCCCACTGGTTCAACAGCAGCCCGAAACCGTTGGCCCGCAGACTGATCCGCAACGACTTGTTCGGATCATGGTCATCGAGCCAGTGCGTCAACACATCTTGTTGACGGTGCACCGGCTGATCTTCGACGTGCAGCGAACGCAATAAACTGGGCAAGGTGTCCGGCGAATCGTCGCCGTCTCGCCCCTTCTTCTCCAGTAGTGCCCCCATGCGGGCATTTTAGTGAGCCGGCCGGCAGTTCGGATCGGAATCCGGACAACAGCTTCAGTTGGTACCCAGCGGGTCGATGGTCAAGGCGATCACCATCACCGACACGCACACCGCGGACATCGTGACGAAGTCGACGGTCTTGCCGCGCACCACCAGCAGGCCGGCTTGGCGTTCCGGCAGGATCAGCCGCAGCGCGGCAGCCAGCCCGACGCCGATCCCGATCAACAGCGCGCCGCGACGCCAGAAGCCGGCGGCCACCAACGCGAAGGCGGCCATGAAGGTCAGTGCGACGGTCAGGATCGGCCACTGGGACCGGATCGCCGTCTGCACGCTCATGCCGACTCGACCCGCTCGACGACGTTGGTCAGCAGGAACGCCCGGGTCAACGGTCCGACCCCGCCCGGGTTGGGCGAGACGTGACCGGCGACGTCCCAGACGTCCGGGTGCACGTCACCGGTGAGTTTGCCGTCCACCCGGCTCACGCCGACGTCGACGACGGCGGCTCCCGGGCGCACCATGTCGGCGGTCACCAGGTGCGGCACACCGACGCCGGCGACGATGATGTCGGCCTGCCGGGTGAGCGCCGCCAAGTCCCGAGTTCCGGTGTGGCACAACGTGACCGTGGCGTTCTCCGAGCGCCGGGTGAGCAGCAGCCCGAGCGGGCGACCGACCGTGACACCGCGCCCGATCACCACCACGTGCGCGCCGGCGATCGGCACGTCGTAGCGGCGCAGCAGGTGCACGATGCCGCGCGGCGTGCACGGCAGCGGCGCCGGCTTGCCCAGCACCAGCCGGCCCAGGTTGGTCGGGTGCAGCCCGTCGGCGTCCTTGTCCGGGTCGATGCGCTCGAGTGCGGCGTTCTCGTCGAGGTGCTTGGGCAACGGCAACTGCACGATGTAGCCGGTGCACTCCGGGTTGGCGTTCAGCTCGTCGATGGTCGCGTCGAGCTGGGCCTGGCTGATGTCGGCGGGCAGATCGCGGCGGATCGAGGTGATGCCGACCTTCGCGCAGTCGGCGTGCTTGCCCCGCACATAGGCCTGCGAGCCGGGATCGTCACCGACCAGGATCGTGCCCAGACCGGGCGTGCGGCCCGCCGCGGTCAGCTTTGCCACCCGTTCGGCGAGATCGACGAAGATCTCGTCGCGCGTGGCCTTACCGTCCAGAACTGTCGCACCCACGCCAGACATTGTTGCACCGGCCCCGACCCCCTTTGACACAGCGGGACCGCGCGGTGTTGAGTTCGCTATGTGAACACCAGCCCCGATGTGTTCAGTCCGGCCAAGCTCGGCCCACTGACCTTGCGCAACCGCATCATCAAGGCAGCCACCTTCGAGGCCGCCAGCCCAGATGCGTTGGTCACCGACGACCTGATCAACTTCCACGTCCGGCCCGCGGCCGGCGGCGTCGGGATGACCACGGTCGCCTACTGCGCGGTGGCCCCGGGCGGGCGCACCGACGGCTGGCAGATCTGGATGCGCCCGGAGGCGATCCCGGGTCTGCGCCGACTGACCGACGCCGTGCACGCCGAGGGTGCGGCGATCAGCGCGCAGATCGGGCACGCCGGCCCGGTCGCCAACGCCAAGACCAACAAGGCCCGCGCGCTGGCCCCGGTCCGGTTCTTCAACCCGCTGTCGATGCGGTTCGCCAAGAAGGCCACCGCCGACGACATCCGGGACGTGATGGAAGCGCACGCCGATGCCGCGCGGCTGGCGATCGAGGCCGGGTTCGACGCCGTCGAGATCCACCTCGGGCACAACTATCTGGCCTCCTCGTTCCTGAGCCCGCTGATCAACCGTCGCACCGACGAGTTCGGCGGCTCGCTTCAGAACCGGGCCAAGGTGGCCCGCGGCACGGTGCTGGCCGTGCGCCGGGCGGTCGGCGATCGGATCGCGGTGACCGCAAAGCTGAACATGAGCGACGGCGTGCGCGGCGGGATCAACATCGAGGAGTCGATGCAGACCGCGAAGTGGCTGGAGGAAGACGGCGGGCTGGATGCCCTGCAGCTGACCGCCGGCAGCTCGCTGGTCAACCCGATGTACCTGTTCCGCGGCGGCGCCCCGGTCAAGGAGTTCTCCAAGGTGTTCAAGCCACCGATCCGCTGGGGCATGCGGATGGTCGGCAAGAACTTCCTGCGCAGCTACCCGTATCACGACGCCTACCTGATGCGCGATGCCGAGAAGTTCCGCAACGAACTGTCGTTGCCGCTGATCCTGCTCGGCGGGGTGACCAACCGCGCCACCATGGACAAGGCGATGGCGGCCGGTTTCGACTTCGTCGCGATGGGCCGCGCGCTGTTGGCCGAACCGGATCTGCTGAACCGGATCCAGGCCGACGCGTCGGTGCAATCGATTTGCGACCACTGCAATCTGTGCATGCCCACCATCTACAATCACACCCACTGCGTGCTGACCGGGGCCCCGTATCGCTGACGAGCCGGAGCCACGCTAGTGCCGCTGACTGACGGGTGCTGCCGTTAGAGTTGGTCGCGATGACACGCTCAGCTGCGCCTGCCCTGACCGTCCGCTACGACGGGTCCGCTCGTACTTTCGCCCCGGGCAACGACGTCGTAATCGGCCGTGACCTGCGTGCCGATGTCCGGATCGCGCACCCCCTGATCTCCCGGGCGCACCTGGTGTTGCGCTTCGACCAGGGCCGGTGGACCGCGGTCGACAACGGTTCGCTCAATGGGATGTTCGTGCACGGCCGTCGGGTGCCCAACGTCGACCTGCAGGACGGCACCACGGTCAACATCGGCAACCCGGACGGCCCGCAGCTGCGCTTCGAGGTGGGCCGGCACACCGGCGCGGTGGGCAGCCCGCCGCAGACCACCGCGCTGCGCACCAACTACCCGACCGGCGCGCCGAGTGGGCCGCGTCCGGCCGGCTATCCCGCGGCGCCGCCGTCGCAGCCGCAACGTCCGGCCTACCCGCCGGCGCCCAGCGGTGGCTGGCCGGCAGGTCCGCCGTCGACGCCGTCGGGCCCGGCCGCCCGGCCGCAGCCGCCCGGCTACCCGGGCAGCGGGCCGGCCGCGTCCGCGCCGCACATCCCGGCGTCCGGACCCGCCCCGCTGGCACCGCCGCCGTCGTCGGCCAACGTGGCGACCCAGATGGGTCCGGCCGTCGGCTCCGGTGACGGCAACCTGGCCACCAGCATGCTCAAGATCCTGCGGCCCGGCCGCGGCGGTCCGGAGCTGCCGGCCGGCGCGGTGAAGATCGGTCGCGCCACCGACAACGACATCGTCGTCCCGGACGTGCTGGCCTCCCGCCACCACGCCACCATGATCCCGGGCCCGGGCGGCACCCGGATCGTCGACAACCGCAGCATCAACGGCACGTTCGTCAACGGTCAGCGGGTCGACACCGCGTTGCTGAACGACGGCGACGTGGTCACCATCGGTAACGTCGACCTCTCGTTCGTCGGCGGCACGCTGAGTCGACGCTCGCAGACCGCCACCGACACCCGCACCGGCGGCCTCGAGGTGCATGGTCTGACCTGGACCATCGAGGGCAACAAGACGCTGCTGAACAACATTTCGATCGACGCGCGGCCGGGCACCTTGACCGCGATCATCGGCCCGTCCGGTGCCGGTAAGTCCACGTTCGCCAAACAGGTTGCCGGCCTTACCCATCCGACCAGCGGCACGGTCACCTTCGAAGGCCACAACATCCACGCCGAGTACGCCGGTCTGCGTTCCCGAATCGGGATGGTGCCCCAGGACGACGTGGTGCACGGCCAGCTCACGGTGCGCCAGGCCCTGATGTACGCCGCCGAGCTGCGGCTGCCGCCGGATACCACCAAGGCCGACCGCGAACAGGTCGTCATGCAGGTGCTCGAAGAGCTCGAGATGACCAACCACCTCGACACCCGCGTGGACAAGCTCTCCGGCGGTCAGCGCAAACGCGCGTCGGTGGCGCTGGAACTGCTGACCGGCCCGTCGCTGCTGATCCTGGACGAGCCGACCTCGGGTCTGGACCCGGCGCTGGACCGCCAGGTCATGACGATGCTGCGCCAGCTGGCCGACGCCGGCCGCGTGGTGCTGGTGGTGACCCACTCGCTGACCTATCTGGATGTCTGCGATCAGGTGCTGCTGCTCGCACCCGGCGGCAAGACCGCGTTCTACGGCCCGCCGTCGCAGATCGGCCCGGAGCTGGGCACCACCAACTGGGCCGACATCTTCTCCAGCGTGGCCGCCGATCCGGACGAAGCCAACCGGCGCTACAAGGAACGCACCGGTCCGCAGCCCGCCGCGCCACCCTCGCAGCAGGCCGCCGACCTGGGTGAGCCGGCCAAGACCAGTCTGCGTCGGCAGTTCTCGACGGTGGCGCGCCGGCAGGTCAAGCTGATCATCTCGGACCGCGGCTATTCGGCGTTCTTGATGTTCTTGCCGTTCATCATGGGTGTGCTGTCGCTGTCGGTGCCGGGCGGCGGTCCGGACGGCAGCAACATCGGGTTCGGCGTGCCGATACCCGCCGTGCAAGGCGGCGCGGCGCCCAACGAACCGGGCCAGATCCTGGTGATGCTCAACGTCGGCGCCATCTTCATGGGCACCGCGCTGACCATCCGCGCGCTGATCGGCGAGAAGGCGATCTTCCGCCGCGAACAGGCCGTCGGGCTGTCCACCACCGCGTATCTGCTGGCCAAGGTGGTGGTGTTCGCGATCTTCGCGGTGATCCAGTCGGCGATCGTCGTCACCATCACCCTGATCGGCAAGGGCTGGGGTGAATGCACCCAGATCCAGGGCGTTCCCGACCTGCAGTGCGCGGTCACCCGCGGCGCGTTCCTGGGCAGCCGCAACCTGGAGCTCTACATCGACATCGCCGGCACCTGTGTGGCCGCGGCGATGACCGGGCTGGCGCTGTCGGCGTTGGCGAAATCGGCCGAGCAGATCATGCCGCTGCTGGTGGTTGCGGTGATGAGCCAGCTGGTGTTCTCCGGCGGCATGATCCCGGTGACCGGGCGTGTGGTGCTCGACCAGCTGTCCTGGCTGACCCCGGCCCGCTGGGGCTTCGCCAGCTCGGCCTCGACCATCGACCTGACCCGGCTGGTGCCCGAACCGCTGCTGCCGAACGACGCGCTGTGGCATCACACCACGTCGGCCTGGCTGTTCAACATGGCGATGCTAGCGCTGATCTGCGTGGCCTACACCGGATTCGTGCGCTGGAAGATCCGGTTGCCGCGGGCGTGAGCGACGGTGTGGTCGGCCCCATCTGCACGGGCTGGCGCGGCCGCGAATAGGGTTAGCAGTACTTCACAAGCAGCTGAGCATGCCCAGCAACGACACCGGGAGAGACACGCAATGAGCGCCGAGCAGCCGACCATCATCTACACGCTGACCGACGAGGCTCCGCTGCTGGCGACGTACGCGTTCCTGCCGGTGGTCAGCACCTTCGCCGAAGCCGCCGGGATCGACGTCAAGACCAGTGACATCTCGGTGGCCGCGCGCATCCTCGCCGAGTTCGGCGACTTTTTGACCGACGAGCAGAAGGTGCCGGACAACCTGGCCGAGTTGGGCCGGCTGACCCAGCTGCCGGACACCAACATCATCAAGCTGCCCAACATCAGTGCCTCGGTGCCGCAGCTGCTGGCCGCGATCAAGGAGCTGCAGGAGAAGGGCTACGCGGTTCCGGATTTCCCGGGCGACCCCAAGACCGATGAGGAGAAGGCGCTGCGGGACCGCTACGCCAAGATCCTGGGCAGCGCAGTCAACCCGGTGCTGCGCGAGGGCAACTCGGATCGCCGCGCCCCCAAGGCCGTCAAGGAGTACGCGCGCAAGCACCCGCACAGCATGGGCGCGTGGTCGCAGGCGTCGCGCACGCACGTGGCGACCATGAAGACCGGCGACTTCTACCACGGCGAGAAGTCGATGACGCTGGACAAGGCGCGCAACGTACGCATGGAGCTGGTCACCGCCGCCGGCCCGACCATCGTGCTCAAGCCCGAGGTCCAGCTCGATGAGGGCGACGTCATCGACAGCATGTACATGAGCAAGAAGGCGCTGATCGAGTTCTACGAGGAACAGATCGACGACGCCTACAAGACCGGCGTGATGTTCTCGCTGCACGTCAAGGCCACCATGATGAAGGTTTCGCACCCGATCGTGTTCGGCCACGCGGTCAAGGTGTTCTACAAGGACGCCTTCGAAAAGCACGGCAAGCTGTTCGACGAACTGGGCGTCAACGTCAACAACGGTCTGTCCGATCTGTACAGCAAGATCGAGGTGCTGCCGGCTTCGCAGCGCGAGGAGATCATCGAGGATCTGCACCGCTGCCATGAGCACCGGCCCGAGCTGGCGATGGTGGATTCGGCCAAGGGCATCTCGAACTTCCACTCCCCCTCCGACGTCATCGTCGATGCGTCGATGCCGGCGATGATCCGGTTGGGCGGCAAGATGTACGGCGCCGACGGCCGCACCAAGGACACCAAGGCGGTCAACCCGGAGTCCACTTTCTCCCGGATGTACCAGGAGATGATCAACTTCTGCAAGACCCACGGCCAGTTCGACCCGACCACCATGGGCACCGTGCCCAACGTCGGCCTGATGGCGCAGAAGGCCGAGGAATACGGTTCGCACGACAAGACCTTCGAGATCCCCGAGCCCGGCTACGCGCGGATCGTCGACAACGACTCGGGCGAGGTGCTGCTGAGCCAGAACGTCGAAGAGGGCGACATCTGGCGGATGCCGATCGTCAAGGACGCCCCGATCCGGGACTGGGTCAAGCTGGCCGTCACCCGCGCCCGGCTGTCCGGCATGCCGGTGGTGTTCTGGCTGGACACCGAGCGCCCGCATGAGGTGGAGTTGCGCAAGAAGGTCAAGGAGTACCTGAAGGACCACGACACCGAGGGTCTGACGATTCAGATCATGCCGCAGGTGTGGGCCATGCGGTACACCATCGAGCGGGTGGTGCGCGGCCAGGACACCATCGCCGCGACCGGCAACATTCTGCGCGACTACCTGACCGACCTGTTCCCGATCCTGGAGCTGGGCACCAGCGCCAAGATGCTCTCGATCGTGCCGCTGATGGCCGGTGGCGGGCTGTACGAAACCGGCGCCGGCGGTTCGGCCCCCAAGCATGTGCACCAGCTGGTCGAGGAGAACCACCTGCGCTGGGATTCGCTCGGCGAGTTCCTGGCCCTGGGCGCCAGCCTGGAGGACCTCGGCAACAAGTCCGACAACGCCAAGGCCAAGGTGCTGGCCGCGGCGCTGGAGACCGCGACCGAGCGGTTGTTGGACGAGAACAAGTCGCCGTCGCGCAAGACCGGCGAGCTGGACAACCGGGGCAGCCAGTTCTACCTGGCGCTGTTCTGGGCGCAGGCGCTGGCGGGGCAGACCGAGGACGCCGAGCTGGCCGCGAAGTTCGCTCCGCTGGCCAAGTCGTTGGCCGAGAACGAGTCGACCATCGTCGACGAGCTGAATGCTCCGCAGGGCAATGCGGCCGACATCGGTGGCTACTACTACCCGGATCCGGAGAAGACCACCGCGGTGATGCGGCCGTCCAAGACGTTCAATGCGGCGCTGGATTCGGTCCGCTCGTAACCCTTACTCGTTGAGTTAGACACCAGGTAGGCAGTTTCGCGCAGTTCGCCTACCTGGTGTCTAACTCGATGCGCCGGTGTACAGGGTTCCTCACTCGGCGCGGGCCGGCGTACCGCATTCCTCACTCGGCGCGGGCCGGCGTACCGCATTCCTCACTCGGCGCGGGCCGGCGTACCGCATTCCTCACTCGGCGCGGGCCGGCGTACCGCATTCCTCACTCGACACTGCGGTGCCCGCGAGTGAGGAACCACGTACAGAAAGCTCGCCGAGTGAGGAATCATGCACCTCCCCACTGCCGAGCGAGGAACCACGTACACAAAGTGCGAGTAGACCTGTGCGTGACTCCTCACTCGGCACACCCGAGATACGTCATTCCTCACTCGGCACACCCGAAGTACCGCATTCCTCACTCGGCGCCCTCGGCATCGCTCAACCAGAACTGTTGCCGGCCTAGGACGTTGAGATAGACACCAGGTAGGCAGTTTCGCGGGTTTCGCCTACCTGGTGCACATCTCGATGCGTCGGGTAGGCAGTTTCACGCGTTTCGCCTACTTGATGCACATCTCGATGTCG
>NZ_JCALDB010000038.1:0-17695 GCF_059812645.1 Mycobacterium sp. NGS45
GCCGAAGAGTCGGCTGCGGCCAGTTTGTCCTGCTGGGCCAACTCGGCCAGGTAAGCGTTGTACTCGCGCAGCGTCGGGTCGTCGTCGTCGCCGACCGCGGGCTGCGGGCGTTGCGGCAACAGGTCGGCGGGGATCTCGGCCGGGGCGTCCGAGACCCGATCGGCTTCCGGATTGTCCTCGAGCCGGATGAACCGTCGGTAGGCGTAGATACAGAAGCCGGCGAAGAACGGCCACTGCAGCGCGTAGCCCAGGTTCTGGAAGGTGCCCGACGCCGATTCGTAGCGGGTCCACTGCCACCAGCCCAGCGCCAGACAGCCGCCGGCGGCCAGCATCACCAGGGCGACCACCGCCCATCTGCGCCGAGTGGACATGAACTCGACGGTACCGCCAAAGTGCCGGCCCGCTGGCATCGAGCCGACGAACGTGACCTGGGGCACCCCGGTCGCGCACCGATCGCGGGTGCCGCCGATCGCGGTAGGATCGCCAAGTTCTTGCGGGCGTGACGTAATTGGCAGCCGTGCGGGCTTTAGGTGCCCGTGCTCGAAAGAGCGTGTGGGTTCGAGTCCCACCGCCCGCACTCCTTTCTTCGCTCTTCCCGCCCGGCTTTGGGTCGGCGCTGCTGTGCGGTCGGGCGCGCGGTCCCGACGTCGACGACGTTTCACGCCCGACGCCGCCGGGCACCCTGGCGTGGGCGGGACTCGATCACAGTCAGAGACCCGCCGAAGCGACAGACGGGAGGGCAACACCATGCCGAATCCTTCGATCAAGGACGAAAAGCTCTATCGCGACCTGCGCGAGGAGGGCAACTCCAAGGAGAAGTCCGCGCGCATCGCCAACGCGGCCGCCAAGCGCGGCAAATCTGCGGTGGGACGCAAGGGCGGCGAGTCCGGGTCCTATGAAGATTGGACGGTGCCCGAACTCAAACGCCGTGCCAAGGAGTTGGGCCTGTCCGGCTACTCGGATCTGACCAAGTCCAAGCTGGTGGCCAAGCTGCGCAAGCACTGACCCGCCGGACCCGAACCGCGGTGGGGTTCAGGTCCGCTGGGCGTCAGATCATTTCCTTCTTGGTCAGCCAGCGCATGACCGGCCAGCCCACGAACACCGGGAGCCAGCAGGTCAACATCCGATACAGCAGCACTGAGGGCACCGCGGTGGCAGTGGGCACCCCGAACGCGGCCAGACCACCGATCAGCGCGGCCTCCACCGCACCCACGCCGCCGGGTGTCGGGGCCGCCGACGCCAGCGTGCCGCCCACCATGGTCACGACCGTCACGGTCACGAACGACACGTCCCCGCCGAACGCTGAGACGCTGGCCCACAGCGCCAGTGCAGCACCCAGAGTGGTTCCGGCGCAACCTAATACGATCAGGCCCAGCCGGCGCGGTTCCTTGGCCACGTCGACCAGATCGGCGATCACCTCGTTGAGTTTGGGCCGCACCGACGCGCCCAGCCAGCGGCGCAGCTTCGGCACGAACAAGAACGCCCCGAGCAGACCCAGCGCCACCCCGCCGATCAGGTACAGCACGGTGGCCGACGGCACGAAGTGCGACAGGTCGGTGCTCGCCCCGGCCAGTGCGCTGAACACGATCAACAAACTCAGATGCACGATCACCTGGACCGACTGCTGCAGCGCCACCGCGGTGGTCGCGCGCACCGCCCCCAGACCGCCCTTCTGCAGGAACCGGGTGCACAGCGCCAGCCCGCCCACCCCGGCCGGCGTGGTGGTGGCGGCGAACTTGGTGGCCAACTGCAGGATGGTCAGGTTCCGGAAGCTGACGACGCCGTCGGCGCAGGCCCACAGCGAGCCCGCGGCCCCGACGTAGGTCAGCATGGAAACCCCCAGCCCGAGCAGCGCCCACCACCAGTTCGCGCTGCGCAATTCGGTGATGAAGGTCGGCGCAGTGGACAGGAACGGATAGGCCACATAGACCAGGGCGACCAGCAGCACCAGCTGGATCACCTGGTTGCGGGTGAACCGGGTGATCGTCTCGGCCTGGATCTCATCGGCGCCGGTCTGGTGTTTGACCTGGTCGCGGGCTGCAGTCAAGACCGCCTTGGGTTCGGCCACCGATTCCCGGACCCGAGCCGGCACGGCCGACTTGGTCAACCGGCGCGACGCGGTCAGCACGGTTTCCTTGCCGAACGCGTCGATGGCGGCGGTCACCGCCGGCTCGGCACCGTACAGATCAGTGCTGGTGACCAGCAGCTGGGCGATGTCGGCCTGCAATTGCGCATCGGTGGCGCCGTACTCGGCGTGCCCGAAACCGCAGAACAGCACGTCGCCGTCGTCGACGGTGATCTCCTTGGCCCGCAGGTCGCCGTGCGAGATCTGGCTGCCGTGCAGCACGGCCAGCGCGTGCCACACCCGGCCCACCGGCACCTCGTCGGTGCAGGTGTTCAGCGGGCTGCCGCGCGCGGGGCTACGCGCATACATGGTCCAGCCGCGGTCCAGCGAGGCCACCGAGATCGCCTCCGATGAGGCCAGACCCAGCTTGCCGATCGCGATCGCCATCAGGCCGCGGTGTTCGACCGCGCGGCGCATCGAGGTCTGCAGCGGCGCGGTTTCGTCGGCGCGCAACCGCAGCTTGCGCCAGAACTGGCGCAGGGCACCGCCGCTGCGCTGATTGGGTCCGTACAGTTCGACCACCGCGGTGGCGCTCGGGTCGGCCGACGACGCCGACAGCACCAGCGGCCCCGGGCCGGCCGGGCGTACCACGGTCAGTGCGCTGGCCAGGAAGCCGCGCCGGGCCAGCGCGCGCACCGCGTGGTCGAGCGGAACCTCCAGCGCCGGAGTGCCGACCACCAGCACCACCACGGCGCCGACGAACCAGCCGACCGCCAGGCCCAGCAGCGAGCGGGCCGGGACCACGGCGCTGACCACCAGGTGGATCGGCACGAAGGCCAGCAGCAGCGTCCACCACCAGCGCCGCCACCGGCTCGGCAGACCCGCACCGGACACCGTCAGCACCGCGGCCAGCATGCCGATCCAGCGCGGGTCGTCGAGGAATTGGGACAGCACGGTGTCCAGCCGGTCGGACAGGTCGAAGTGCCAGCGTGGCGCGGCGATGCCGTTGCCGGTGATGGACAGCGCCAGCACCGCGATCGCACCGGCCAGCCCGTAGGCACCGAGCAGTTTCCACTGCCGGCCGGCGAGCAGGCCGATCAGGATCGCGAACGGCAACGCCAGCATCGCGATGCCGTAGATCAGATAGACCAGGTTGGATTGGGTGGGCGTGAGCACGCCGACGACCTCGGAGATCGAACGTTCCAAGGCCTCCCACTCGTAGCGGGTCAGCAGCGAGATGGCCACCAGGATGGCCAGCACCACGGCCGAGAGCGCCACTCGGATGATGTCGTTGGTGCGGCGGGTCAGCGGCTGCAGCAGGCTGCCCGAAACGGTGATCTCACGCCCGTCGACCCGCATGTCTGCCAGATCCTACGGTGCGCCCGTGCGCTGCTGGCTCTGGCTCGCCCGGATGCAGCGCGGCGGCGCGAACCGAGGTCGGACAGGTCAAGAATCGGTCACGATCGATTAAGACCAGATTGGGAATTCTTAACCGGAATTGGGCCCGCAGAGCGGTTTCGGGGCGGTTTTGAGGGCTATCTCACGCCATCTCCCTGTAACGCCCTGATCTGCGTGTTCATCCTGGGAGAACAATTCCGGCGGGCAGTTCTGGGCCGTGGTTACCGTGGATTTCAGGACGGGGAATCCGTGGTGCAAACCAAGTTCGAAGGAATGAGATGAAGATGTTCAGTAACTCGACTGCGCGTCGGAAGCTGGCCGGTCTGCGCGCCGGGGCGGTGCTGGGGGCGACGACGATCGCGCTGCTGGCCGCGCCGACCGCGGGGGCCGATCCCAACGCGTGTAGCCCGGAGGCGGTCAACGGCACCGTGAGCACGGTGACCGCCGACGCGCAGCGATATCTCAATGGCCATCCGGGCGCCAAGGGCGTCCTGACCGCCGCGTACACCCAGCCGCGCGCGCAGGCGGCCGCCGACATCCGCAACTACTTCACCGCCAATCCGGGGGAGTACTTCGAGTTGCGCGGCATCCTGGCGCCGATCGGTGAGAAGCAGCGGCAGTGCAACGTGCAGCCGCTGCCGCCGTACCTGGCGTCGGCCTACGACGAGTTCATGGCCGGCTGACCATCGCGGACGGTGCCGGCCGGCCGCAGTCCGGACCGGCCGGCACCGTTCCGATCCCGGATCGACGGAAAAATCGTGGTTTGAGTGCGCGGCCGAGTGGGAATCACTGGCCGCGGACTTGCTGGGGAGAGGCCCGGTTCCTGTACAAGGAACCGGGCCTTTCGGTTCAGCCCCCGGTCCCGGGGCCGCCGACCGCCGCCGCGATCACCCGGTCCACCGGCGTCTGCTCGGGAACCGCCGGACCACCGCTTTTCTCGGTGGCGACCAGGATGTCGAGCAGACCGTCGGCCAGCGCGCAGACATGCTCGGCGGTACCCGGAGCGGCCAGCGCGTGCTGGATCGACACCATGCCGTGCAGTGCGGTCCACAACGTATGGGCGCACTGGTGCAGCGGCAGCCGCAACTCGTGGCCGGCCGCGGCGCTGTCCCGCAGCGACTCGCGCAGCACATCGGAGACCGCCCGGGCCGGATGCGTGCCGAGCCGCTCGGGCTTCAGCTCGGGCTGGCGGACCTGGTACATCAGTCGGTAGGGGGCGGGGTTCTCGGTGGCGAAGACGCAGTAGGCATGCACCTGGGCGCGTAGCCGTGCCCGCGGACCGGCGTCGGCCGTGCGATCGCCGGCCTCCCGCATCAGCGCGGCGAGCTGGTCGTACTTGTCGGCCAGCGCCGCCCACACCAGCTCGGCCTTGTCCGAGAAGTGCAGGTAGATGCTCGGTGCTGCGACGCCGACCTCCTGCGCGACGGCCCGCATGGTGAGTTTGTCCTCGCCGGGCAGCCGATCCAGTAGTCGGTTCACGGCGGCCAGGATCTCCTGCCGCAACTGTTCGCCGTGGCCGCGACGGCTGCGCGGCCGGGCTTTGCCCAGTTCGGGGTCACGTTCCGGCCCGGATGCGTCGTGCTGCACAGTTCGCCTTCCCATGTGCCGAGAATCACCAGGTCAGAGGTCTGCACCCAGTGGATAGAGGGTCTAAGCTTCAGTTAACTGAACGTTGTTATTTTAAGTTACGGAGATCTCGATGACTGCTCAACTCGACGATTTGGACCTGCCCTTCAGCAAGCTCGCGCCCGGTGCCGACAGCGGGATCGCGCCGCGTGCCGGTGTGGTCGGGCTGGGCATGATCGGCGGCGGCGTGGCAGTCAGCCTCGAGAGCCGCGGTCGCATCCCGGTGGTGCACGACGTGCGCGCCGAGGCGGCCGAGGATCTCGGTCTGGCGCTGGCGGTACCCACCCCGGCCGAGGTCGCCGCGGTCAGCGACGTGGTGCTGATCGCCGTCGTCGACGCCGCCCAGGTGCGCGAGGTGCTGCACGGTTCCGACGGCGTGTTGGCCGGCTCGCACCCGGGTTTGGTCGTGGTGCTGCTGTCCACGCTGTCGGTGCCGGAAGTGCACGCGCTGGCCCAGGACTGCCGGGCCTACGGCGTGGAACTGCTGGACTGCGGTGTGACCCCGGGTGATCAGGCCGCGCACAACGGCATGGTGGCCATGGTCGGCGGCGCCGACGACACCGTGGCGCGCGCGCTGCCGGTGCTGGCCGACTTCGCCAAGAAGGTCGTGCACTGCGGACCGCTGGGCGCCGGGATGGCCACCAAGATCGCCCGCAACGTGCTGACCTACGGCAGCTGGCGTGCTGCGCACGAGGCCGCCGAACTGGCTCGCTCGGCCGGTGTCGATCCGGCCATGTTGATCGAGGTGATCGACGAAGCCGACCCCGCCGGTGCCACGCCGCTGCTGTGGCTGCGCAACCGGGTCGCCGAGCCCGAGCTGGCCGCCGAAGCCGGCCCGCAGGTGCTGCGCCTGATGGACAAGGACCTCGGCGCGGCACAGGATCTGGCCACCGCCAACGGCGTCGACGTGCCGCTGGTCGATGCGGCGCGCACGCACGGCGACGACACCCTCGGGGTGGTCACCGCTGCGCCGCCGGCAACCGATCGCACCACTCGCGGCCTGCAGACCATGGACCGGGTGTACGGCACCGGGCTGGCCGACGTGCTGCCCGCCGAGCGCAGCCCGGCGCTGGCCATGACCGTCGACCACCTGTTCGGCGAGGTCTGTAACCGTCCTGGTCTGTCGCTGCGGGACCGGCGTCTGGTGGTGCTGGGCGCCACCGCGATGCTGGGCCGCGCCGATCTGATCGAGGTCCAGGTGCGCGGTGCGCTGATCAACGGTGAGCTCACCGAAAGTGAGCTCGAGGAGATCGTGCTGCAGCTGCACTACTACGCCGGCTGGGGCAACGGCACCGCCGTGCAGGCCGGGGTGAACGCCGCGCTGGCCAGCTGGCAGGACGGCTTCGTGGCCCCGGCCGAGGAGCACTGACCCGGCCGGGCTTACCTGGTCAACTCCGCGGCGCGTACATCTCGGTGTGGGACCTGCGGCCGCGCAACACCTCCCGGGCCACCAGCACCCAGTCCTGGCGGGTGTCCTCGGTCGCATCGGCCAGGACCTCGGCCGTGCACAACAATCGCGCCGGGTCCAGCTTGGCCCGATCGGCCAACCGGGCCGCCTCGTTGACCGGATCGCCGATCACGGTGTACTCGAAGCGGTTCATCGTTCCGACGAAGCCGGCGAATGCCCGCCCGCGGGCCACCCCGATGCCGAATCCCGCGCCGAGCGTGCGGTGCAACCGGTCGGCCAGCGCGCAGGCCATCGCGCGGGCGTCCCCGGTCGGGTCCGGGCACGGCAGCGGCGCGCCGAAGATCACCAGCGCCGCGTCGCCGAGGAACTTGTTGATGAAGCCGTTGTGGTCGACCGCCACCTCGATGACCGACTCGTAGAAGCCGTTGAGCATGTCGGCGACCTGCTCGGGCGGCCGGGACGCGGCGAACTCGGTGGATCCGGCCAGGTCGACGAACAAGATGGTGACGTCGCGGACGTCGCGGTAGGCGGCCTCGTCGCCGTCGAGCAGCAACTCGACGACGTCGTCGCCGACCTGCCGGCCGAACAGCACCCGCAACCGGTCACGTTCTCGCAACCCGGCCACCATCGCGTTGAATCCGCTTTGCAGCAGCCCGATCTCGGAACGTTCGTACACGTCGACCCGGGCCCGGATGTTGCCGTGCTGCACATCGGCCATCGCGGCGGCCACCTCCTGGACCGGGTCGGAGATCGACCGGGCCACCAGCACCATGCCGCGCAGTCCCCACAGCACGGCCACGCCGGCCAGCACCAGCACCGGTATCTCCACCGACGAAGACTCGTCGATCACCCAGCCCTGCGAGCGGATCAGGATCAGCAGCGCGATACCGACGCTGGGCAGCGCGCAGCACAGCACCCACATGGTCAGCAGTCGGGCCAGCACACCGGGTGCGGTGTCCCGATCGGTCTCATACGGCCCGGCGGCCGCGCTGAGCGGATGCAGCGTGCGCACCGTGAGCAGCAGCGCCGTGCACACCGCGGCCGTCGCGCCGAAGAACACCGCGGGACCCACCAGGACCGTGACCGACCACGCGTGCCGCGGGTTGGCCGCGACCACCGCCGCGCCCGAGGCCAGCCAGACCCCGATCAGCAGTGCATTGCTGCGCTGCATCACCCGCAGGGCCGCGCGCCGTTGCCGCGGCGTCGGGGTGGCACCTGCCACGTACCAGCGCAGGCTGGGCAGCACGATCAGCACGTTGCCGACCGCAACCACCAGCAGCGCGAGCACCGCCAGCGCGATGATCAACCCACTGCTGGTCTGCGTGAACGGCGGCACCTGATCGCCGAGGGTCTCCCGGCGCAACGCCGTCATCACCAACAGCACCTCGGTGACCGACAGCAGGTGCGCGACGGTCACGCCGGCCGCATAGCGCAGCGCCAAGCCCATTGCGCCACCGCCGCCCGAGTGCACCCTGTGTCATCCCTTCAGCAGCGCCGTCCGCCTCTGGGGAAGGATAGTCTTCGCGCTGGCTGAGCCCGGGTTCTTCCGGGTGGTGCGGGTCTAGTCGCGCTGGGGTTCGGCGGCGTCCAGGAACAGATCCGGGATCGGGTGCTCGCCGCCGCCGTAACCGGACAGATCGGTCACCCCGGCCGCGCGTAGCACGTCGGCGTCGATGAAGGTCTGGCCACTGACCTCGGCGGCCGGTCGGCCGACGATGGCCACTGCGGCGTCGCCCATGATCTGCGGGCTGCGCGAGGACTGCGCGAGTTCGCTGCCGGCGGCCAGCGTGGTGACCGCGGCGGTGGCGATGTAGGTCTCGGGCCACAGGCAGTTCGACGCGATCCCGGCGTCGCGGTATTCCTCGGCCCAGCCCAGCGCCAGCAGTGTCATGCCGTACTTGCTCAGCGTGTAGGTGGGGTGTACGCCCAGCCAGTACGGGCTCAGGTTCAGCGGCGGGGCGATGGTCAGCACGTGGGCGTTGGGCGATTTGCGCAGCTGCGGCAGCGCGGCCTTGGTGAGCAGGAAGGTGCCTCGGACGTTGATGTCCATCATCAGGTCGTACTTCTTGGCCGACAACTCCTCGGTGGGCTCGGTGGCGATCGCGCTGGCATTGTTGACCACCACGTCGATCCCGCCGAACTGCTCGACGGCCGTGGCCACCAGTCGCTCGACGTCCTCTTCCTTGCGCACGTCACCGAGCACCGGCACGGCCTTACCGCCGGCCGCCTCGATCTCTTGGGCAGCGGTGTAGATGGTGCCGGGCAGCTTGGGGTGCGGCTCGGCGGTCTTGGCCAACAGCACCACGTTGGCGCCCTGGCGCGCGGCGGCCACGCCGATGGCCAAACCGATCCCGCGGCTGGCGCCGGAGATCACGAAGGTGCGGTCGCGCAGCGGCGTGGACGGGGTGCTGCCGGTGTCGGTCATGTGTCTCCCTCTGGTCATTTGCACTGTACGGTATTGGCATTCTCTTTTTTGGCAAGTACGTTATCCGATAGCTGTCAACCGGTAGCTGTCCACGATGGAGCACGATGGATTACACGACTTCAACCTCGTCCGGGATCCCCCTGGACCCGGTCTACGGCCCAACGGACCCGCCGGCTGACCCGCCGGCCCCCGGCGAGTACCCGTTCACCCGGGGCAACTTCGCCTCCGGCTACCGCGGCCGGCTGTGGACCTTCCGGCAGTACTCCGGCTTCGGCACCGCCGAGGAGTCCAACCGCCGCTACCGCTACCTGCTCGATCAGGGCGGTACCGGTCTGTCGGTGGCGCTGGACCTGCCCACCCAGTGCGGCTACGACTCCGATGACGCCGAGTACGGCGAAGAGGTCGGCCGGGTCGGCGTGGCCGTGGACACCCTGGCCGATGCCGAGATCCTGTTCGACGGCATCCCGCTGGACAAGATCAGCACCAGCTTCACCATCAACGGCACCGCCGCGATCCTGCTGGCGTTCTACGTTGCGGCCGCCGAGAAGGCCGGGGTGCCGCGGGAGAAGCTGACCGGCACGATCCAGAACGACATCCTCAAGGAGTACGCCTCGCGCGGCACCTGGATCTGGCCGCCGGAACCGTCGCTGCGCCTGATCGCCGACACCATCGAGTTCTGCGCGGCCGAGGTGCCGCGGTTCAACGCGATCTCGGTGGCCGGTGCGCACTTCCGCGACGCCGGCGCCAACGCGGTGCAGGAGATGGCGTTCACCCTGGCCGACGGCGTCACCTACTGCGACACCGTGGTTGAACGTGGCCGGATGACCATCGACCAGTTCGCACCGCAGATCTCGTTCTTCTTCTACACCCACGGCGATTTCTTCGAGGAGATCGCGAAATACCGTGCCGGACGCCGCCGTTGGGCGACGATCGTGCGGGAACGCTGGGGTGCGACGACCGAGAAGGCGTCAATGTTCCGGTTCGGCTGTGTGTCCGGCGGGGCCTCGCTGTACGCCCCGCAGGCGCAGAACAACCTGGTCCGGGTGGCCTACGAGGCGATGGCCTCGGTGCTCGGCGGCGTGCAGTCGATGTTCACCGCGGCCTGGGACGAGCCGTTCGCGCTGCCCAGTGAGGAGTCCGCGACCCTGGCGCTGCGCACCCAGCAGATCCTGGCCTATGAGACCGGGGTGACCCGGGTGGCCGACCCGCTGGGCGGCTCCTACTTCGTCGAGGCGCTCACCGACGCCACCGAGGAACGCATCATCGAGATCATGTCCGACCTGGAGAACCACGGCGGCATGGTGCGGGCCATCGAGGACGGCTACCTGCAGGGATTGATCGCCGACGAGGCCTACAAGATCCACCAGGAAGTCGAATCCGGGGTGCGGCCGGTGGTCGGCGTCAACAAGTTCGTCTCCGACGAGCCGCCGCCGGACATCGACACCTATGAGCTCGACGCCGAGGGCCGGGAGAAGCAACTCAAGCGGCTGGCCCGGGTCAAGGCCGAGCGGGACGCCGATCAGGTGGCCGCGACGCTGGCCGCGCTCTCACGTGCGGCCGAAGGTACCGACAATCTGATGCATGCCCTGATCGACTGCGCCAACGCCTACTGCACGGTGGGCGAGATGGTCTCCGCGCTCAAGGCGGTCTGGGGCGAATTCCAACAACCGGTGGTGTTCTGATGACTGATTCTGCTGAGAACCGGGTTCGCGTATTGGTGGCCAAGCCCGGCCTGGACGGGCACGACCGCGGCGCCAAGATCGTGGCGCGCACGCTGCGCGACGCCGGTTTCGAGGTGATCTACACCGGTATCCGGCAGCGCATCGAGGACATCGTGTCCATTGCGCTGCAGGAAGACGTTGCGGTGGTGGGCCTTTCGATCCTGTCCGGTGCGCACGTGGCGCTCACCGGACGCACCGTGGACGCGCTGCGCGCGGCCGACGCCGGGGACATCGCCGTCGTCGTCGGCGGCACCATCCCACAGGGTGACGTGCAGAAGGTGCTGGATGCCGGTGCGGCCGCGGTCTTCCCGACCGGCACCGCGCTGGAGACGTTGGTGACCGAGGTGCGCAAGCTGACCGAGGACTCGCAGAAGGTGGAAAGCTGATGCGGCTGGGCGTGATGATCGGTGCCGAGCGTGGCGACATGGCCCGCAAGGTCAGCAAGCTGGTCTCCGACATCGAATGGGCCGAGTCGGCCGGGCTGGACAGCGCCTGGATGCCGCAGGTGCCCAACGACTTCGACCTGCTGACCATGGTGGCGTTGATGGCGGCGCACACCTCGCGGATCGAACTGGGCACCGCAGTGGTGCCGCTGCAGGCGCAGCATCCGATCGCGCTTGCCCGGCAGGCGCTTTCGGTCCATGCGATGTCGGGCGGCCGATTGGCTCTGGGCGTCGGGCCGAGCCATCACTGGATCATCCGCGACATGTTGGGCCTGCCGTACGACAAGCCGGCCTCCTACACCCGCGACTATCTGCAGGTGTTCAACGCCGCGATCTCCGGTCCCGGCCCAGTGGACGTGGAGAACGACCACTTCACGGTGCACAACCCGACCGTGCTGGCCGCCGACACCCCGATGCCGGTGCTGGTCGCCGCGCTCGGGCCGGTCATGCTGCAGATCGCCGGTGAGTACGCCGACGGCACCTCGCTGTGGATGGCCGACGAGAAGGCGATCGGCGACCACATCGCACCGAAGATCAACAAGGCCGCCGCCGAGGCCGGCAAGCCGGCGCCGCGGATCGTGGCCGGTATCCCGGTCACGCTGTGTGCGAACTCGGAGATCGAGGCCGCCAAGGAGCGGGCCAACCGGATCCTGGCCGAGGCCGAGACCTCACCGAACTACCAGCGGTTGCTCGACCGCGGCGAGGCCCGCAACGTCGGTGATCTGTGCGCGGCCGGTGACGAGGAGTCGATCCTCAAGCGGTTCAAGCAATTCGCCGACGCCGGCGTGACCGACCTGTCGGTGCGGCTGCTGCCGATCGGTGAGACCCGCGACGAGCTGGTGGCCTCCAAGTACCGCACCCGCGAGGTCATTGCCGAACTCGCCAAAGCCGTGCGATGAGCGCCGGACCGCTCGACGGGATCAAGGTGCTCGAGGTGGGCACCATGCTGGCCGGTCCGTACGCCACCATGATGCTGGCCGACCTCGGCGCCGAGGTCACCAAGATCGAGCCGCCCACCGGGGACATCTCGCGGCAGGTCTCTGACAGTTACTTCGCCAGCCTCAACCGGGGCAAGCGCAGCGTCTGCCTGGAACTCGGGACTGAAGACGGGCAGCGCCGGCTCGGTGAGCTGGTCGCGCAGTCTCATGCGCTGCTGGTGAATCTGAAGCCCTCGGCGATCCAGAAGTTGGGGCTGACTTATCAGGCGCTGCGCAAGCACAACGACAAGATCGTCTGCGTGGCGCTGACCGGCTTCGGTCTGTACGGCGGAGACGATCCGGCCTTCGACTACGTCGTGCAGGCTTCGACCGGGATCGCCGCGCTCACTGGCGATCCCGCGGGTCCGCCCACCCTGCCGGGCTACTCCTCGGCGGACAACTCCACCGGGTTGACCGCGGCGCTGGGGCTGCTGGCCCAGATCGTGTCCGGCCGCGGCGGTCAGGTCGACGTCTGTCTGCGCGACGTGTTGTTGTCGCAGTTGAACTATCACGCCTCGGCCTACCTGAACGAGGGCGTCACCCCGCAGCGTCGGCCCTACGGCGCGCACTCGTTCTACGTTCCGGCGCAACTGTTCCCGACCGCGGACGGCTATCTGGCGCTGTTCATCACGCACGACGGCTTCTGGCGTTCGTTCGCCACCGAGGCCGGGCTGGTCGCCGGTGAGCAGCTGCCGTTCGCGATCATGGCCGAGCGCTCGGCGCGTCGTGATGAGGTGCTCGCGATCGTGACCGAAGTATTGGGCACCGATACCGCGGCGAACTGGGAAGCTCGGCTCAAACCGCTCGGGATTCCGACTGCCGCGGTACGCACGCTGCCCGAGGCGCTCGATGCGCTACCCGAGATCGTGGTGGCCGCCGGCAAGTACCGGTTGGTGGGCAGCAGCATCCGGGTGGACGGCTATCAGCCGGACTACCGCCCGCCGCCGGCCCTGGGCGAGCACTGAGCCACCAGCAACGGATTAGCAGTCGTAGTCGACAACCACCGAGCAGTCCGGCACACCCTGGCAGGTCAGCACGTAGCCCTCTTCGACCTCGTCGTCGTCGAGCGCGTCGTTGACCCGCATGGTGGCGGTACCCTCGGACAGCTTGGCCATGCAGGTGCCGCAGTTGCCTGCCTCGCAGGAGAACGGCGGGGTCAACCCGGCCCGGCGGGCCGATTCCAGGATGGTCTCGCCGGCCTTCATCGTGATGGATGCACTCCGGCCGTCGAGATGAACCGTCACTTCGGGCTGGCCGGTCTCCGCGGATGCGGCGGTCGCCGTGCTGCCGGAAGCCGGTGTAGCCATGAGTTCAAACCTCTCCGAGTGGTACTGCCAACTGATGCGGTACGTGTATTCTACCCGAATGAGAATACTATTCTCACCTTGAGATAGCATCTTCTCAATCTTGTTCTGGTGTTCGTTCTAGTTTGGCACGCGCCGCCCCGACCTCGCCGAGGAGGACCGATGCTCGATCCGGTCGTGCTCGCCTACCAGGACCGGGACTACCGCCGCAGCGACCTCGATGCGCTGGTCAACGGCCTGGCCGCCGATCTGGCCGAGCGCGGTGTGCAGCCCGGAGACCGGGTCGCGGTGATGTCCTCCAACCGGCCCGAATTCGTCGTCGCGCTGTATGCCATCTGGCGCCTGGACGCGGCCGTGGTGCTGCTCAGCCCGGCCTGGAAGGCCGCCGAGGTGAGCCACGCGTTGGCCCTGACCCAACCTGGCCACGCCGTCGGCGACCACCCGGTGCTGGCGGCCGCGATGCCGATGCGCAGCCTGGACGAACCGATCGTGGCCGCCGAGCCGTCCGACCGGCCGCAGCCGGATCCGGCGGCCGAGGCGGTGCTGGTGTTCAGTTCGGGCACCACCGGGTTGCCCAAGGCGGTCCGGCACACCCACCGCTCCTTCGACGCCGCGGTCCGGCACTGGCGCACCGCGCTGGGCCTGACCGCCCAGGATCGGCTGCAGATCGTCACGCCGGCCACCCACATCCTCGGCCTGCTCAACATTGCCACGGTGCTCGACGCCGGCGGCTTCCTGCGCCTGCACGCCCGCTTCGACGTCGACGCGCTGCTGGCCGGCATCGAGCGCGACCGGATCACCATCGAGATGACCGTGGCGCCGATCGCGTTGGCGATCGCCGCGCACCCGCGCCTGGAGTCCTACGACCTGTCCTCGCTGCGCTATGTGATGTGGTGCGCGACCCCGGTCGCACCGGCTGTGGCCGAACGGATCAGCGCGCGCACCGGCATCACCTGGGTCACCGCTTACGGCGCCTCCGAACTGCCGGTGCTGGCCTGCAACGACCTGACCGGCGCCGAACTGGACACCGTGGGCCGGGCGCCGGACGGCGTCGAACTGCGGGTGGTGTCGATGGACACCGGCGCAGAGGTGGGTCCCGGCGAGGTCGGCGAGATCCAGGCCCGCGCCGAGTCGGTGATGGCCGGTTACCTGCCCGAGGCGGATGGCCGCGCAGCTTTCCAGGACGGCTGGTACCGCACCGGTGACGTCGGCACCCTGGACGCCGACGGTTATCTGCGGATCACCGACCGTGCCAAGGAGATGATCAAGGTGCGCGGCTTCCAGGTCGCGCCGGCCGAGATCGAGGCGGTACTGCTGGGTCACCCGGCCGTCACCGACTGCGCGGTGTTCGGGGTGCCCGACGCCGCCGACGGCGAAGCCGTCATCGCCGCGGTGGTCACCGCGGCCCCGGTTTCGCCGGATGAACTGTCTGACCGGGTCGGCGATGCGTTGGCGTCCTACAAACGCCTGCGCGACGTCGTGTTCGTCCCGGAGATTCCGCGCCTGCCATCAGGTAAGGCGTTGCGTCGCGTGCTGAAGGAGCGCCATGGATGTACGTCTGACCTCTGAACAACGACAACTGCAGGAGGCGGCCGCCGAACTCGCCGACGACCTGGGTCCCGGTTCGGTGGCCGCACTCGAGGACGAGTCGCGCATCGCGCGGCTGGACAAGCAGGTCGCCGCAACCGGCTTCCGGTCGCTGCGCTCCGACGGCGCCTCGGGCGTCGAAGTCGCGCTGGTGGTCGAGGAATTCGGCCGCGGTCTGGTTGACACGCCACTGCTGGGGCCGGTGCTGGCCGACGAACTGGCCCGGCACCTCGACGCCGACGCCACCGATGCCACCGTGGTGGTCGACGGCGTGGCGTTCGACGCGCGCGGCTGCAGCCGCGGTTTGATCCTGCGCGACGACGAGGTGCTCGCCGTCGACCTCGGTGACCCGCTCGGCGGCGCCGACTTGACCCGGTTCCGGACCGCACTCGCGGGCAGCGAGACCTCGCTGGGCAAGGTCTCGGCCACCGCGGCGCAGCGCTGGCGGGCGCTGGCGCTCACCGTCACCACCGCCGACCTGGTCGGAACCGCGCGCGGCACACTGGATTTGGCAGTCGAGTACGCCAAGATCCGCGAGCAGTACGGCAATCCGATCGGCTCCTATCAGGCCATCGCGCACCTGCTGGCCGAGGCACTGACCCTGGTCGAGGGCTCGGTGAGCATCCTGCGGCACGCCGCGTGGGCGGTCGACGAACTCGATCCGGCCGAGGCGATCCGCGCCGCACAGGTCGCCAAGGTGTACAGCGCCCGCGCGGCCCGCACGGTGTGCGAGACCTCGATCCAGGTGCACGGCGGCATCGGCAACACCTGGGAGTGCCTGGCGCACGTCTACCTGCGCCGCGCGCTGACCTCGACTGAACTGTGGCCCGTCAAGTTGGAGGAGATCGATCTTGGACTTTCGTGATTCGGCTGACGAAGCCGCCTTCCGCGCCCGGCTGCGCGAGTGGCTTTCGGTGCACGCCAAGGAATTTCCCACATCCGGTGACGAGTACTGGGCCAAGGCGCCGGACTGGCACCGGGCCCTGTACCAGGGTGGCTTCTTCGGGCTGTCCTGGCCCAAGGAGTACGGCGGTCAGGACATGGCCCCGGTCTACGACGTCATCCTCGACGAGGAACTGGCCCGCGCCGGCGCACCGCCGCGGCCCAGCCTGGGCTACCTGGTGGTCGGGCTGGGCCACCACGGCAGCAAGGAGCTGCAGCAGCGCTTCCTGCCCGGCATGATCGACGGCACCGAGCGCTGGTGCCAAGGGTTCTCCGAGCCCGGTGCGGGCTCGGATCTGGCTTCGCTGACCACCACCGCGGTGCGCGACGGCGACAACTGGGTGATCAACGGCCACAAGGTCTGGACCAGTTACTCCGATGTCGCCGACTGGTGCCTGGTGTTGGCCCGCACCGACCCGGAAGCCAAGCGGCACAAGGGCATCTCGGCGTTCATCGTTTCGATGCACCAGGACGGCATCGAGCAGCGCCCGCTGCAGATGATCAGCGGCATCACCAAGGAGTTCGGCCAGGTCAGCTTCGACGGCGCCGTGGTGCCCAACGCGAACATGGTCGGCGAACCCGGTGACGGCTGGAAGCTGGCGATGACGGTGGTCGGCCACGAACGCGAGCCCTCCACGCTGGGATTCGCGGCCCGGTACGGAAAACTGGTGCGGCAGATGGCCAAACGCGTCGACGCCGCCGGCGGCACCGTGCCGCAGGATCTGGCCTGGGCGGCCGTCGAGGTCGAGATGCTGACCCACCACGTGCGGCGGCGACTGTCCGAGCAACTCGACGGGATCACGCACAACTCCAACGGTTCGATCGACAAGCTGCTGATGACCTGGACCGATCAGGCCGTCGGGCATGCCGCGGTCGCGGTCGGTGGCACCGGTGACGACGAACTGCTGGGCGCCTACATGTACAGCCGCGCGCAGTCGGTGATGGGCGGCACGTCGCAGATCCAGAAGAACATCATCGCCTCCCGCATCCTGGGACTGGGCGTCTGACGGCTGCTGCCACGATCGAAGGGACTTCAAATGTACGGAATGCCAGACGAAATCGACGTCCAGGCGGACGGCGCGCTGCGGATCATCACGCTGAACCGGCCGGATGCGCTGAACGCGGTCAACGACGCACTGCACGTCGGATTGGCCAACCTGTGGAACGAACTCAACGAGGACGCCGGCGCCCGAGCTGCGGTGCTCACCGGCGCCGGACGGGCCTTCTCGGCCGGTGGTGACTTCAACTACCTCGACGAGTTGCGCAACGACGAGGCGCTGCGGGTCAAGACCATCAAGCACGGCCGCGACATCGTGATCGGCCAGATCCGCTGCCGGATCCCGATCATCGCCGCGGTCAACGGGCCCGCGGTGGGACTGGGCTGCAGCCTGGCCGCGATGTCGGACGTGGTGTACATGGCCGAGAAGGCGCACTTCGCCGATCCGCACGTGTCGATCGGGCTGGTGGCCGCCGACGGCGGTCCGCTGGTGTGGCCCATGCAGATCAGCTTCCTGCAGGCCAAGGAGTTCGCGCTGACCGGTCAGCGCATCACCGCGCAGCGCGCGCTGGAACTCGGGCTGGCCAACCACGTGGTGGAAGACCCGCTCGCCGAGGCGATCGCGTGCGCCAAGAGGATCCTGGAGTTGCCGCAGCAGGCCGTGGAGGCCACCAAGCGGCTGATGAACATCCAGCTGGAACGTTCGGTGCTGGCCTCGCTGGACTACGCCAACCTCAGCGAGTACGTGTCGTTCGGGACCCCGGAGTTCAACAAGATCGTGGACGGACTGGTCAGCAAGCGC
>NZ_JCALDB010000039.1:0-11684 GCF_059812645.1 Mycobacterium sp. NGS45
ATCGAAAACGAGATCGCCTCGGGAATCAACGCCAGCGCGACCACCAGCCCGGCCAGCACCTCGGTCTTCAGCCGCGCCGGGGAGCGCAACGCGGCCCACACCGAGGTGCTCGGGTCACCGGCTTCACGCACGGTCGCGGCAGTGGGTTGGGCAGAAGAAGTCACAACAGGTTTCCGTTCAGGGCGCAGCACCAACGGGTGCCAACGAGTGGGAGTCACACGAACCGGAACGCGACATTCGCGCTGGCGCGGGCTGACCAGCATCCGGTGCCGTAGACAGCGTCGGCTGCCCTGGGGAATCTACCGTTCCCGCAGCGTCGGGCGCACCTTTCGTGGCCTGGCTCACCAGCCCGTAGCAGCAGTGGATCCGCGGCCGGCAGCGGCGGGGATGACGCGGCAACGAGCGGGTCGACACGATCGGGTCGCCCGCGCATGAGGCCAGCGGGCGGCGCGATTCTGGAGACTCCGACGCAGCCGCGGAAGTAGTCTGGGGGTCATCGACGGTGTGGAGGACCGGCGTGCTGGACGGCCATGGGGGAACCTAAATGCACAAGCTTGCGGCGCCGCTGATCGCGGCAATCACGGCAGCGACTGCACTGGCGCTGACGGCACCGGCGGCTGCCGACCCAGACCCCTACATCCCCAACGGCGCCGCCGACTGGTGTCCAGGTGGGCAACACCCGGGCAACGGTGGGCAGAAGTACTGCTTGGGCTTGGCCTTCCCCAGCGGAGCTTTCTACGCCCAGACCGGAGGCTACGGCCCAGGCGGCCCGTTCGGGCCCTGGGCCTGGCGCAGCGGGGCAATCTGCAGCGCCTGGGTGGAAGGCCAGATTCAGCACGGCATCCCGTACGGCGGAGCGCCCGACTGCGGCGGCGGACCGCAGTACATCAACTGACACCACCCGTCGTCCGGCAGATTCGCGGCGTCTTCGGCCTATGCCATTGCCCAGCTGGCTACCATCGGCCCATGACATGGGTGCGGGGGATGGTGATCGCGGCATGCGCCGCGCTGGTGCTGACGTCCTGTTCGAGCGATGACGGATCGCGCAGCGCGCGAGACGGCACCACCACGATCACCAAATCGGTGCCGACCATGCTGATCCTGGACGCGTCGGGCTCGATGACCGAGAACGACGCCCCCGGTCCGCGCATCGACGCCGCCAAGGCCGCCGCGCACGGGTTGATCGACGCGCTGCCCGATGACTCGACGATCGGCCTGGAAACCTACGGCACCTCAACGGGTTCGGCCGACGAGGACAAGCCTGCGGGTTGCCGGGACGTCACCGTGCTGCAGCCGCTGGCGACGCTGGACCGCGCGGTGGTGGCCGAGGCCATCGACGCCATCGTCCCGTCCGGGTACACACCGATCAGCCTGGCGTTGCAGGTCGCGGCCGAGCAGCTGCCCACCGACGGTTCCGAGCAGGCCATCGTGCTGGTCTCCGACGGCGAGGACAAATGTGACATCCCGCCGTGTGAGACGGCCGCCGCGCTCAAGGAGGCGCACCCGGGGCTGACCATCTCCACGGTCGGTTTCAAGCTCGACGGGCCCGCCGCTGACCAGCTGCGCTGCATCGCCGACAGCGCCGGCGGGCTGTTCGTGCACGCCGACAACGCCAACCAACTCGCCGCCCGGCTGTTGGCCACCCAGGACCTGGAGGCCGCCGAGAGCGCGCTGGGCTCCAACGGCCGCGGCGGCATCGCCGTGGGTATGGGCATCGACGAAATCCGGGACCTGGAACCGGATTTCCCGCGCGTGGTCACCGATCTGGAAACCACGGTCAGCTGGCGCGACTGCGACTACCGGTTCAAGGGCCGGATTCTGCAGGAGATCAGCCCGCACGACGGCGGCCGCACCATCGACGGGGTGGCGCCCGGTTCTCCGCTCAGCGAGGCCACCGATCTCTACGGTGAACCGGTCGACGTTCAGGTCAGTGGCGACTCGGGCACCGTGATCTACACCGCGGACCCGAACACCGGTACCGGCTTCAAGATGGACGTCGAGGGTTACTCCGATTCCGGTGGCCAGGCCTCGGGAACCATCACCGGTATCACCTTGTGCATCTGCGGTCCACCCGGCAGCGCCGATCCGGTCCGGCCCGCCGACGTCGACGAGAACACCGTCCTCAACATGACCTTCCCGGCCGGCACCTGTGGTACCGACGAGAGGGGCTGGAAGAACACCGAGCCGATCACCGTGGTCGACGGCAAGGGTGAAGCACACACTCCTTCAGGCGAATTCGCCGGTGCGTCGATCACGGATCCGAAGCTGATCGGTTGGCTCGATCCCGACGGGGATGGCACCGAAGACGCCGTCGTCAGCTTCACCTGCTTTGGCTCGACGTTCGACATGTGCTGCGCCGGACGCTCCTCGATGATGATGTTCGTCGGCATCTACGACTTCTCCACGCGGGAAGCGCCTCGTGCGGTTGTGGGGACGATCATGCCCGGGCAGTCTCCGGTGCGGGGCGAGACCTACGGTGCGGGCCGCTACTTCGACGCGGTCCGAGTCGAGGGGTCGACGATCGTCACCAACGAGAAGCTGATCTACGCCGACAGTTTCTCGAGCGGAGACCTCGACCATGATCTGGACGCGGTCATCGAAGTCACCTACGAGTTCCGCGACGGTGAGGTGATCGCCACCGAACGCGTCATCGGCTGACGCTGCGTCAGCGCTGCCGTTCGAGCCGAAAGTGCACCGCCCGACTGCCGTCACGACCGACCGGCATGGTCCGCTCCAGCACCGCACGGGCCTGCTCGACCGGTGACGTGTCGGGATCGAGGACGCTCAGATACTGCTCGTGGGCAGCGAAGGACTCCACCGCGACGTCGAAGAAACCGTCGACGGTTTCGGCGTGCGTTCCGTCTCCGGCGGCAACGCAGAACAGCCAGCGCGGCGGCTCGGGCAGGCTGTCGTAGGCGGCCTGGACTGCGGCGGCGAACTCGATGTGATCGCTCTGGTTCGGTACGCCCGGCGCCCAGTGCGTCTCGCCGTAGACGGTGATCACCACGTCTGGTTTCAGCGCGGTGAAGGTTTCGGCGATCTGGGCGCGTAGCGCCTCGTCGTTGCGGATGCTGCTGTCGGGGAACTCCCAGAACTCCAAATCCTGCACCCCGACCAGGTCGGCTGCGCGGCGCTGCTCGGCTTCGCGCAGCGGGCCGGCCTCTTCCGGCGGCATTCCGGCGATACCCACCTCGCCGCGGCAGCCCAGGATGTAGCGCACCTGCTTGCCTGCCGTGGTCCATTTCGCGACCGCGGCCGCGGCGTACTCCGGGTCATCCGGGTGCGGCATGATGACCAGCGCGCTGCGCCAGTCGGTGGGGAAAACGGAACTCATGGCGTGCCAGCCTTTCCTCGGTGGTGCAGATGTCGCAATGCCTCCCGCGACTCCGCCGCATACCCAGTCAACCAGGCGCATACTCAGCCAGGTGACACCGCTGAAGCGCTACATCGCCGAAGAGATCGCCACCGACCACCTCGAGGGCCTGCTGTCCCGGCGCGAAGCGATGCGTCGGCTGGGGCTGCTCGGCATCGGCGCGGCCGCTGCCACCGCGCTGATCACGGCCTGCGGTCAGGACAAACCGGTCGCCGACGCGCCGGTGACGTCGAGTGAGCCGGTCACTGTCAGCGCACCGCCACCCGGTGCGGACACCGCGCTGCCCACCGAACCGATCAGCTGGGCCGGCCCGCACGGCGAACTGCAGGGCGCCTGGGCCGAGGCCGCCGAACCCCGCGGCGGTGTCCTCGTGATTCACGAGAACAAGGGCCTCAACGACTGGACCCGCTCGGTGGCCGGCCGGTTCGCCGGCATCGGCTACTCGGCGCTGGCCATCGATCTGCTCTCCGAGCGCGGCGGCACCGCGACGTTCGCGGATCCGGCTGCGGCCACCGCGGCGCTGGGTGAGATCCCGGAGGAGCGGTCGCTGGCCAACCTGCAGTCCGGGATCGCCGAACTGCAGCGCCGGGTGCCGGCCCGCAAGCTCGCCGCGGTCGGGTTCTGCATGGGCGGCGGGTTCATTTGGCGGCTGCTCGACGTGGGCGTCCCGCAGTTGGCCGCGGCTATCCCATTTTACGGGCCGACCCCGGACGACCCGGATTTCGCCGGCTCCAAAGACGTTGCCGTGCTGGGTTTCTACGGCGCGCTGGATCAGCGGGTCAACGTCACCGAACCGACGGCGCGGGCCGCGCTGGAGAAGGCCGGCCTGGTACATGAGCTGGTCACCGAACCGGACGCCAACCACGCGTTCTTCAACGACACCAACCCGGACCGGTATGACCCGGCCGCCGCCGACGACGCCTGGCGACGGGTGCAGGACTGGTTGACCCGTCACGTGGGCTGAGAGGTTCTCCGCGGGCCTCGTTGACCCCCGCGTCGGCATAGGCAACACTCGTTTGTCGTGGCGACCGATGGCTGGGCCCAGTTGGCGGCTGGAATGCAGGCAGCCGGTGCCCAACTCGATGAACTGCTTGCCGACGCCGACCCTCGAGACCAGCAAGACGGCCGTCGCGCGTTGTTGCGAGCATTGAACAACCGACTGGCCCGCATTGAGAACGACGGCGGCCCAGCGGAATTGGCGCCATTCAACGGGTGGCGGGAAAAGTTCTTCATGGACAACCCGAACTACCGCTACTGGATCAGCGACCTTCGCGGCGACGGAACCTACGAGATCAGCGGCAACGTCGGGGACTCGGTCTACCAGTCCATCACCGTCTACGCCGGCTCGAACATCGCGACCGCCAAAGCGGTGGCGCGCGTCGACTCCGACGGACTCGACGTCGACGAAGCCGGGAACTTCACCCTGACATTGGCCCGAAACTCCGCGGGGCTGTCCTTGCCTGCGGATGCGTCTTCGGTTTGGGTGCGCTACATCCACGACCAGGTAATGCCACAGCTCCCCGGCCAGTGTCGAATCGAAACACTCGACACCGCTTCGAGCGCACCCGGTCCGGACCGCCTGGACCGCGACCTCGCGCAACTGGGGCAATTCCTCGGCCAGCTACCCGGGCTGTTCGGTCTGGCCACCGCCGCCGAGCGCGAGCAGCCCAACACCGTGCGGCACTGGTCGGCGATGGCCGGGGGAGCGGCGTTCACCGAACCGGGTATTCACTACCTGCGCGGCGGCTGGCAGCTCGAACCCGACCAGGTACTGCTGATCGACGGTGTCGTGCCGGACTGCCGGAACTGGAACATCGTGCTGTACAACAGGTTCCTGAACTCCCTGGACTACCGCAGCCACCTCAGCACGCACACCGGCGCCACCGCGACCGTGCGCGACGGCCGCTACCGCTTCGTGCTGGCAGCCCGCGACCCGCAGCTGCGCGACCATGACTGGCTCGACACCCAAGGCCGCAGCTTCGGGTTGTTCGTGCTGCGCTTCCTGCAACCGGCGGCCGAACCCGAGTTGCCGGTCGTGACCGTGCAGGCGATCCGATGACCTGGCAGCCCCCGGCGCGCACCGCCGAAGCTCAGGCCATTCACGCCGCCGCCGAACACGACCGCACCGCGCGGCCCGAGCGCTACCGCTTCGACGCCGACGCCGTCGTCACCCGCGCCGTCCGGCAAGCCGGACTGAACACCGAATGGTTCAGTCCCGATTGGGAACCCGGCCTGCACGCGTTCCTGGGCTCGGCCGAACAGGACGGGCGGCTGAACGCGGTCGGGGTCCGGATGGCGCTGAGTTCAGCCAGCGGCAGGCTGGCCGCCGGAGCGCAGATCGCCCGCTACCGCGACGAACACCCCGGCGTCACCCAGCGCGAGATCGCGCCGCCGATCGTCATCATCGGCGGCTGGCGCACCGGCACCACGTTCCTGTTCCGGCTGTTGGGCACCGACCCGCGACTGCATGCGCCGCTGCCGTGCGAGCTGGCCGCGCCCTGGCGCTGCACCGACGCGCCACATCCCGAAATCACCGAGGCCGCAACGGGATTGCTGCACACCCTGACCCCGGAGATGGCGGCGATTCACCCGTCGGGCCCGACGCTGCCGGAAGAATGCGTGCTGGGCATGGGCACCGACCTACGCAACTGGGGCTTCACGTCGATGATGCGGCTGCCGTCGTACGCGACCTGGCTGGCCGATCAGGACCTGGCCGCCAGCTACCTGCGCTACCGCGACGGTCTGCAACTGCTCTCAGCAGTGCGCGACGGCCGCCGCTTCGTGCTCAAGGCACCAGCGCACACCGCCGAACTCGACCACCTCACTGCGGCATTCCCGGGAGCGGTGATCGTGCAGATCCACCGCGACATCGTGGAAACCCTGACCTCCGGGGCCGGCCTGTTCGCGGTGTACCGCAGCACCTACAGCGACGACGTCGACGCACAAGAGGTCGGCCGCTACCAACTGGACCAGAGCGAACTGTGGCTGCGCCGGGCAACCCAATTCCGTGCCGGCGACCAGCAGCACGGCGCTACCTTCGTCGACCTGGACTACCGGGACCTGATCTCGGATACCGCCGGTTGTCTGGAAACGGTCTACGCCGCGGCCGGTATGACACTGCCGCCCAACCCGGATGAGTTCGTCAAGCGCTACCACGCCGCACACCCGCGCCAGCCCGCCGGCACGCACCGCTATTCACCGCAGGACTTCGGAATGGAGCCCGAGGCCGTGCGGACCCGGTTCGCATTCCTGGCACGGCGGTAGCGAGACGCGCGGAGCAGCGCATCGGACACTGCAGGGGCGGGGTTGAGGCACCCGGCGCAACCGCACCCCCCGCGGTCACTCCGTCTCCTCGATCGTCGGCTCCCCCCGATTCGGCGATCGCTGTGCCTCCTCACCCGCCCCGGCTCACCTATCGTCCATTCGGACGAGCCGGGAATCAGCCCCCGTCCACACCCATTCGGACCGCAGTCGGGCATGACGACCCAAATTCCAGGCTCTCTAGGCAAGATCTTGCTCGACATCGCAGAATGTTCGGGTGCACAAGCAGTCCCGAATATTGGTGGCGTCCCCGCTGGGCAAGGTCGTCGTTCCCATCCTGGCCACGGCGTTTCCGGAAGCGACGGTCAAGGTCGCGGTCGACGAGGACGCGGTGCGGCGCGAGGTCACGGGCCGGGTCCGGTTCGACGTCGTGATCGCCGACTTGGTGTGGAACAACCCTGATCTGGAGTTCCGGTTCGACGGCCTCGACGTCATCGATATCCTGCGCGACGCGGACCGGCTCGCTCCCGTCGTGATCGCCGCCCAGGGTCATCGCATGGAGCACGACCACCTCGACGAGGCCCATCTACGCCCCGAGGTCGCGTACGTGATCCACAAGTCTTCGGGCCCCGCGGACCTGCCGACGGTGATTCGCAACGCCGCCGTCGGCAAGCGCGACGCCCGCAACGCGGGCAGGCCGGCGAAACCGCCCCTCTACGACCTGTTCCAGGGACGTAAAGGCCAGACCGCGGGACGACTGGCCGGCGCGATCGCGTCGGGTCGTGCGTCCGACGGTGCGAGTCTGGCGGCGGCCGCCGGCGTTGCCGTCAACACCGCGACCAAGGTCGCCACCCATTATCTCGGCCCGATCATCACGCAGCGGGGTGAGCACGATCCTGAGCTGCCGCTGACTTTGGCGGCCGTGTACCGCTGGTGCGGTCTGCACGCGAGCTATCTCGTGAGCTGGTGCCGACGAAACGGCCACGGCTCGGTCATCGGCGCAGCCAAACCATGATCGTCGCGATGGTGCGCGCAGTCGGGTCGTCATGCGGTGAGCATGAAAAAACCCGGCCCCAGTAGGGCCGGGTGGTATGACGCCATTATGCAGCGCCTGCTGCGCGTGAGCAATTCCTTTTCCTCGCCGGGGATGTCACCACGGCGTTGGTTTCTGCACCCCGGTCACCCCTTGACCATTTTTAAGGTAGTAGGCACTATCTAACCGTTGAGATAGTCGTCACTATCCAAAGTGGGCAAGGAGGTGTGCAGGTGGGCCAGCTCATCATGCTCGGCACGCTGTTCGGGTTGATCGTGTTGATCGTCGGATTGGTCTGGTACTTCGATCCCGAAGCGCGCGGACCCAAGGGCGGGCAGGAGCAGCGGTGAACGCCGACATCGCGCTGTCACTCAAATTCGGCATCGTCTTCGCCTACGTCGGTGGGCTGTCCTTCCTGTTCGCTGGCATTTACCTGAGCTGGCGGCAACGGCGCCCGCACGCGCTGCTGCTGTTGTCGCTGTCGGCGCTGTCGTTCTCCTGGGTCGAAGCCCCCTACGACTGGGCGGTGTACGCCCAGTTCCCGCCCGGCCTGCCCCGGATGCCGGACTGGTGGCCGATGAACATGACCTACGGCGGGCTGCCCGCGCAGGTGCCGATCGGCTACATCTCCTACTTCGTGCTGCCGGCGATCATCGGTGCGGCGGTTGGCAAACGGGTGGTGGCCAAGTTCAACTGGCGCCGTCCGCAGACCCTGCTGGCCGTCGGTTTCGCCGTCGGTTTCACCTGGGCGTTCTGCTTCAACGCGCTGTTCGGTGCCCGATTGGGGAACTTCTACTACGGCTACGTGATCGAGGGCCTGGCCATCTCGGAGGGCACCAAGTATCAGTACCCGATCTATGACTCGATCGCGATGGGCATCCAGATGATGACCTTCACCTACCTGCTGGCTCGCACGGATGACCAGGGCCGCAACATGTTCGAGATCTGGGCCGCCAAGCTGTCGAAGACCAAGTTGCAGGCCTGGTTCGTCGCGATCGTCTCGGCCATCTTGATCGGCCACGCGCTGTACCTGTCGGTGTTCGCACCGCATCTGGTGACCAAGCTGGGCGGCTGGATGAACGTCGGGCCCACCGAGCAGTTGTATCCGGGGATACCGAACCAACCGCTGCACGGCGGGATCGGCCCGCAGTCCTAACGCTCTATTTGGCGGTTTCCTCGCCGTCATCGGCCGGCGCAGCGGCGGGAGCCGGCGACGACGGCGACGTGCTCACGGCAGCGGGTGGGCGGGCGGACGGCGCGTTCGCGGGCCGAGCCGCCGGCGGTTGCGGCCGGCTGCGCCGGGTCAGCGCCCGCACCAGCAGATAGAGCAGTCCGCCGGCCACCGCCAGGGCGGCCAGCCACGGCAGCAGCAAGCCGAAGGTCAGCATCGCGTAATTGGCCGCCGACACCAATGTCTCCCAGCCGCGCTGCAATTGGCCGAGGAACCCGCGGTGCGCGGCCGGGCTGGCCACCCGGGTGGAAGTGACCTCGACGTCGATCGAGCTGTACTCGATCCGGTTGCCCAGGGCGGTGCGCTGCGCGCGCAAGCTGTCCAAGTCTGCTTGCCGTTCAGCCAAAGCGTCCTCGGCCTGGATCAGCGCCTCCGGATCACGCGCGTCGCGCATGATCGCCAGCAACCGATCCACCGAAGTCTGCAGCGCGGTGATCCGAGCGTCCAGATCGACGCGCTGCTGGGTGACATCCTCGCTGCTGATCTTCAGGTTGTGCACCGTCCCCAGCCCGCGCAGCCCGGTGATCACGGCGCCGAGCTCTGCCGCGGGCACCTGCAGCCGCAGCGAGACCCGAGTCGGCCCGGATTCCGAGCCGCCACTTTCGCTGCGGTTGTCCACCCGGCCACGGGCGGTCTCGGCGAGTTCGACCGCCCGGTCCGCCGCGTCGCCGGCGTCGTCGACGGCCAACGTCAACGAGGCGGTCTTGACGACGTCGCGCTGCTCGTCGGGCACGGTCGGGCTCTGCGGCGCGTTCGGCGTGCCCTGCGGAGCCAGCTCGGTCATCGGGGCCGCTGGGACCGCATCTTGGCTGGCGGACTCAGAACCGGAACAGGCGGTCAGCCCGAGCAGCAAGGCCGCGACGGCAAACGCCGACGTCAAACGGTGCGTAGAACGGGACCGAAGTGGAGTGGCCATGGAATCACGGTACCGGCGCCGGGCGGCCCGACCAGGCACCAAAGCGGCGCCGCCGGGGCGGGCAGCGGCCGAAATTTCCCGGTATCCGGCCCGGTGCGCCGCGCCCGGGTGGAGCTCGCCGACTATGTTTGGCCCATGATGGTCCGTCGATTCAGCGTGGGGGTGCGCTAGGTGCTGTCCCCCGGGGCCATGATTGCGGGCTACAAAGTCGTGCGGGTGATCGGCACCGGCGGGATGGGCGTGGTGTATCTGGTCGACAACCCGGAGCTGCCGCGCCGCGACGCCCTGAAGGTGCTCAACGCCGAGTTCTGTCGCGACGAGGCGTTCCGCAAACGGTTCACCCGCGAGGCCGATGTCGCCTCGGTGCTCGACCATCCCAACATCGTTTCGATCTACCGGCGCGGCACCACCGAGGACGGACTGCTGTGGATCGCGATGCAGTTTGTCGACGGCACCGATGCCGAGGCGGCGCTGCGCGCGGGCCAGATGACCGCCGGGCGTGCCGTGCACATCATCACCGAGGTGGCCAAGGCGCTCGACCACGCGCACGCCCGCAACGTGGTGCACCGCGACGTCAAACCGGCCAACTTCCTGCTGTCCGGTCCGGTCGGCCCCAACGAGCGAGTTCTGTTGGCGGACTTCGGGATTGCCCGCGCGCTCGACGACGCCGGCATCACCGCGGCCGGGTCGGTGACCGCCACGCTGGCCTACGCCGCCCCGGAGATCCTCACCGGAGGCCGCGCCGACGCGCGCAGCGACATCTACTCGCTGGGCTGCGCGCTGTTCCGGCTGCTGTCCGGCAAGGCGCCGTACGCCAGCGCGCGCACCGCTGCGGCGTTGATGACGGCGCACATCCAGTCCCCGCCGCCCCGGCTGACCGTGGAAGCCCCGCAACTGCCGCCCGCAATGGACGCGGTGATCGCCAAGGCGATGGCCAAGGACCCCGCTCAGCGTTTCCGCACCGCCAGCGAGTTCGCCCAGGCCGCGGCCGCAGCGCTGCGCGGCGGCTATCCCCGCCCGGCGCAGCCACAGCAGCAGTGGCCGCCGAGCCGGCCGGCCTACCCGCCCCGCCAACAGCAGTTCGCCCCTGCACCCCAACGCCCGGTGCCACAATGGCCCGCGTCGCAGCCACAGCAGCGGCTGCACCAGCCGCCGTCGCAGCCGCATTACCCGGGCGCGCCGCCGTCGTCTTCCGGCTCGCCGGGTAAGCGCCGCGCCATAGTGATCGGCGCGGTGGCCACGGTGATCATGTTGGTGGCTGCGGTCAGCATCGCGGTGGCGATGAACTCCGGTTCGGACGCCGAGACCGCCCCGACCACCACGACCACCACGACCGCACCGCCGGCACCGCTGGTGGAAACCGCGGCGCTGCAGGGCTTCTTGTTGCCGGCCAATCAGCTGGCCAACCTGGTCGGCAGCAGTGAGCTGGTCAGCACCGAGAGCACCCCGCACCTGTCCGACGACGCGGCACTGGTGACGCAGGGCAGGGAGTGTTTGGGCCCGTGGGTGCCGTCGCAGCGCGAGGTGTATGCCGGTACCGGGTGGACTGCGGTGCACCAGGAGTTGCTGCGCAACGCCGGGGAGGGCCCGCTGACGCACAGCGTCACGCAGTTGGTGGTGCTGTTCCCCGACGTCGAGGGCACCGACAAGGTGCTCGATGAGCAGAAAGCGGTCTGGGAGAAGTGCGCCGGCCAGGTCGTGACCGCCAAGATGCCCAACGGCGAGATCCTCACCTATACGTTGGGTGCCCCGGAGACCGACGACGGCATCACCTCGATGCTGGAGATGCGCGAAGGCGGCGGCGGGTGGGGCTGTGGCCGGGCGATAACGGCCCGCAACAACGTGATGGTCGACGTCATGACCTGCCGCG
>NZ_JCALDB010000004.1:0-215868 GCF_059812645.1 Mycobacterium sp. NGS45
TGTTCTTGTGCCGACCGCGCCGGTGCGGAGCCTCGGCCAGCGCCTGGGTCAGCACGCTGCGGGTCTGCGACGGGTCGATCTTGGCGTCCACCACGCCGATCTCGATCGCGCTGTCCACACCGCCGGCGATCCGCTCATGCTCGAGCGCCAACTCCTCGTGCAGCGCTTCGCGCTCGTGGTCGGGCGCGGCGGCCAGCTTCTTCTTGTGCAGGATGCCGACGGCGGCTTTGGCGCCCATCACGGCCACCTCGGCGTCCGGCCAGGCGAACACCTTGGTGGCGTTCAGCGAACGTGAGTTCATCGCGATGTAGGCACCGCCGTAGATCTTGCGGGTCACCAGCGTGACGCGGGGGACCGAGGACTCGCCGAACGCGTGCAGCAGCTTGGCGCCGCGACGCACCACGCCGCCCCACTCCTGGTCCACCCCGGGCAGGTAACCCGGCACGTCCACGACCACCACCAGCGGAATGCCGAACGCGTCGCACAGTCGCACGAAACGTGCTGACTTCTCGGCACTTTCGGAGTTCAGGCAGCCGCCCAGGCGCAGCGGGTTGTTGGCGATCACACCGACACTGCGGCCGGCCAACCGGCCCAGCCCGACCACGATGGACGGGGCCCACTTGGCCTGGAACTCCTCGAACGGCACGTCGTCGTCGAGCAGCGCATTGATCAGCGGGTGCACGTCGTAGGCGCGGCGGGCCGAGGCGGGCAGCAATGCATGCAGGTCGGTGTCACCGGCTTCGGCCTTGCTGCGGTCGAAATGGCCCTGCTGGCTGAACAATCCGACCAGGCGACGGCCGCGCTCATAGGCGTCGAGTTCGTCGTCGGCGACAATGTGGCACACGCCGGACTTCTTGTGGTGCGCGTCCGGGCCGCCGAGCGAGACCATGTCGACGTCCTCGCCGGTGACGCTGCGCACCACGTCCGGGCCGGTGACGAACACCTTGGACTCGGGGGCCATGATGATGACGTCGGTCAGCGCCGGGCCGTAAGCCGCACCGCCGGCGGCGAATCCGACCACCACCGAGATCTGCGGGATGTAACCCGAGGCGCGGATCATTGCCTCGAACACCAGGCCGACGGCATGCAGGGCCTTGACGCCCTCGGCCAGCCGGGCACCGCCGGAATGCCAGATGCCGACGATCGGGCTCTGCTCGGCGATCGCGGTGTCGTAGGCATTGACGATGTGCGCGCAGCCTTCGATGCCCATGGCGCCGCCCATCACGGTGCCGTCGGTGCAAAACGCCACGGTGCGAACACCATTGACGGTGCCGGCGGCGGCCAGCACACCGGAGCGGTCCCGCTCGTGCAGGAGTTCGACGGAGCCGTCGTCAAAGAACGTCGACAGCCGCAGCAGCGGGTCGCGAGGGTCCAGGGATTCGTTCACCGCTTCGGGGGCCATCGTCGTCATATCGTCTCCTAGCTTCTCGTCAGTACTTCCCGAAGGCGAGTGCGACGTTGTGCCCGCCGAATCCGAAAGAGTTGTTCACCGCGTACCGGTAGTCCCCGGTCCGCGGGCTGCCCGCCACCACGTCCAGATCGATCTCGGGATCGAGATTCTCCAGGTTCAAGGTAGGCGGAATGACCCCTTCGCGCAGGGCCAGGACAGTGAGGATCGACTCGACGGCGCCGACGGCGCCCACCGAGTGACCCAGTGCCGACTTGGGCGCATACACCGCGGGGCGGTGGCCGCCCATGGCGTTGTTGATCGCCTTGCCCTCGGCGACGTCACCGACATTGGTGCCGGTGGCGTGGGCATTGATGTGGTCGATGTCGGAAGGCTGCAGGCCCGCCAACTCGACGGCACGCGAGATCGCGTGCCCGGCGCGTTCGCCGTTGGGATCGGGAGCCACCATGTGGAACCCGTCGGAGGTCACCGAGGCGCCCATGATGCGGCCCAAGATGTTGGCGCCGCGGGCCTTGGCGTGCTCCTCGGTCTCGATCACCAGCAGCGCGCCGCCTTCGCCGAACACGAAACCGTTGCGGTCCCGGTCGAACGGGCGGCAGGCACCGGCCGGGTTGTCGTTGGTGTTGGACAACACGATTCGCATCTGGGCGAAGCCGGCGATCGGCACGGCCTCGATCTTGGTTTCCACACCACCGCAGATCGCGATGTCGGCCTCGCCGTAGGCGATGTTGCGCCACGCGTTGGCGATCGCCTCCGAGCCCGACGCGCACGCCGAGATCGCAGTGGTCACACCGGCTTTGGCGCCACGCTCCAAACCGACGACCGCGGCCGCGCCGTTGGGCATGTACATCTGGACGACCAGCGGCGAGACCGCACGCAGACCCTTGGCCCGCATGCCGTCATAGGCGAACACCAATTCCTCGGTGGAACCCAAGCCGGTGCCGATCGACACCATCAGACGGTTGGTGTCGACCTCCGGTGAGCCGGCGTTTTCCCAAACCCGCCGGCCCAGCACGGTGGCCATCTTTTGGAGGTAGGACATCCTGCGCAGCTCAACCCGGTTGAGCTCACCGTCGAAATCTTCGAGTAGGTGACCGCCGATGCGAACCGGCAGGTCGTACTCCTCGATGAACGGATCGGTGAGGGTGCGAATCCCGGATTGCCCGTCGAGCAGGTTCTTCCAGGTGGTCTCGGCGTCGGTAGCCAGCGCCGTCGTCATGGCCACACCGGTGACCACGATATCCGGCAATCCATTGCCCGTTGTCGGAGAAGCCATGGCTGCCCAGGTTGTCCTTTCCCCTGTTCGTACTGCTGTCAGTACTTTCCGAAGGCCAGGGCGACGTTGTGGCCGCCGAAGCCGAAGGAGTTGTTGATCGCGTACTGGTAGTCGCCGTAGCGCGGTGCTCCGGCCACGACGTCCAAATCGATTTCCGGATCCGGCGTCTCGTAGTTCAGCGTCGGCGGGATGACGCCGTCACGCAGCGTCAGCACCGTCAACACCGACTCCAGGGCGCCGACGGCACCGATGGAGTGACCGAGCGCCGACTTGGGCGCGTAGACCGCGGCTTCCTGACATCCGGCAACCCGGATGGCGTTGGCCTCGGCGGTGTCACCGATCGGCGTGGCGGTGCCGTGTGCGTTGACGTGGTCGATGTCCTTGGCGGACAGGCCGGCCAGTTCCAACGCCCTGGTCATCGCCCGGCCGGCGCGCAGGCCGTCCGGCGAGGGAGCCACCATGTGATAGGCGTCCGACGTGATGCCGGCACCCAGCAACCGGGCCAGCGGCTTGGCGCCACGGGCCAGGGCATGCTCCTCGGTCTCGATGATCATCAGCGCACCCGCTTCGCCGAACACGAAGCCGTCGCGGTCCTTGTCGAACGGACGCGAGGCCGCGGCCGGGTCGTCGTTGCGGGTGGACATGGCGCGCATCATCGAGAACGCCGCGATCGGCAGCGCCTCGATGCCGCCTTCCACACCGCCGCAGACGGCGAAGTCGGCGTCACCCATGACGATCTGACGCCACGCGTGGGCGATGGCCTCCGAACCCGACGAGCAGGCCGACACCGGGGTGATGACCCCGGCACGTGCACCCAGCTCGAGGCCGGCGACCGCAGCCGCACCGTTGGGCATGATCATCTGAACGGCCAGCGGCGACACTTTGCGGGGGCCGCCCTCGTTCATCAGGTCATAGGTCTCGACGATCTTCTCGCCGCCACCCAGACCGGTGCCGATCACCACCGAGAAACGGTCCGGGTCGACCTCGGGCGTGCCCGCGTTCTCCCAGAGCCGCTTCGCGAGCAGCTTCGACATGCGTTGCACATAGGACATGCGACGCAGGTCCAGACGGGTCATGTGGTCGTCGACGCCGTCGACCAGGTGGCCACCGATCCGCACCGGAAGGTCCCACTTGGTGACGAAATCGTCGGTCAACTCACGGATGCCGCTTTCGCCGGCCAGGAGGCCCTTCCACGTGCTCTCGATGTCAGCCGCGAGCGCCGTGGTGGCCTCCACGGCGGTCACCACGACGTTCGGGAAGCCTCCGTTAGCAGTGGAAGGTCTGGTCATTCTGCCGAACCGAACTTCTCGCGCAGGGCGGCAGCAGCCTCGGGGTTCTCTTCCTCGAGCTTCTGGATGTAGCCGACGACGTCACCGACGGTGCGCAGGCCGGCGAGGTCCTCGTCCGGGATCTTCACGCCGTACTTGTCCTCGGTCTGCACCGCGATCTCCACCATCGACAGCGAGTCGATGTCCAGGTCGTCGACGAAGCTCTTCTCCGGGGTCACCTCGGAGGGCTCGATACCGGTGACCTCTTCGATGATCTCGGCGAGACCGGCGATGATTTCTTCTTGACTGGCGGCCACAGTGTGGCTCCCTTCATTTCATTGATGGCCCGGGGGCGGGAAGAGCTTCCCGGGTCGACTGGGTAGATCCGGTTGGGTCGTACTGGTCGTCGGTTGTCGTACAGGTCGTACGGGGTCATGCGGGTACTGCGTATGTGGTTGTTCTGGCGGCTCCTAGAGCTCAGCGAGTCCGTCCAGGTCTGCCGGGGACTTGATGGCGCGCGTCGGCACTCCCCGAAGTTCACGTTTGGCGATTCCGACCAGCGTTCCGGCCGGCGGGAATTCCACGATGGCGCTGACCTCGCGGTCGCGCAGGCTTGCGTTGCACAGGTCCCACCGCACCGGGTTGGTGAGCTGGGCGACCAGCTTGTCCATCGCGTCGGCCGGTGAGGCGACCGGCTGGCCGTCGGCGTTGCTGAGCAGAGTGACCCGCGGGTCCAGCGCGTCGGCGGTGCTGACCGCGCCGGCGGCCGCCGAGTAGCCCTGCTGCGCCGAGGCCATGAACTGGGTGTGGAAGGCACCTGCGGTGGCCAGCTGACGCACCCGGGCCTTGGCCGGCGGGTTCTCGGCCAGCTTGGCCAGTGCCTCGACCCGGCCGGCGGCCACGATCTGGCCGGCCGCGTTGCGGTTGGCCGGCACCAGGTCCAGGTCGGCCAGCGCGGCCAGCACCTCGGCCTCGTCGCCGCCGAGCACCGCGGACATGCCGGTGGGCTCGTCATTGCAGGCCTTGGCCATCTCGGCGCCGCGGGTGGCGGCCAGCTTGACCGCGTCGTCGGCGGAGATGAGGCCGGCGATCGCATAGGCGGCGATCTCACCGACCGAATGTCCGGCCATCACCAGGTTGGCGTCGGCCAGCAGGCCGCGCTTGGTCAGCTCCTGGTGGGCCAGCAGGGTCGCAGCCACCACCAGCGGCTGCGTGACCGCGGTGTCGGTGATCTCGTCGGCGGTCGCGGTGCTGCCCAGCCGGGCCAGATCCAGACCGCTGATCTGCGACCAGGTGGCGATCTGATCGGCGGCCCCGGGCAGCTCCAACCACTCGGTCAGCATTCCGGGAGTCTGCGACCCCTGGCCGGGGGCGAGCAGCGCGATCACGGGTGTCGTTTCAGGCACTCATTAAGAAAACATTGTGAAGACGCATTTGCGGGGTGTAAGAGATTATGAACCTTGTCTTATGTTTTTGTGGAGTTCCCACAAAACGGCATGTGATGCGACTTCAATGAGACCTGGCTGCGACCTGTCAGACGGCTTTGCTGTCGTCCCCGGCGTCGGGTTTGCTCGCGGTGACTTGCTTCACAACAGTGTTTAGCGTGCTCGGGTGGATGGCTTGCGGCGCCAGCCGGCCCACGGTGCAGGCCACCCGCAGGACGTAGGCATCGCGCGGCTCGGTCGGGTCCCGGCCGGTGAAGTCGGCGATCCGCTTGAGTCGGTAGCGGACGGTATTTGGATGAACGTACAACCGGCGCGCACAGGCCTCGATCGCGCCGCCGGAGTCCAGGTAGGCGTCCAAGGTCTCGGTCAGTGCCGGGCCGGCATCGGCCAGCGGTCGCATGATTTCGGTGTGCAGGGCGGCAATCGCGGACTGGTCACCCATCAGAGCGCGTTCGGGCAGCAATTCGCGGGCCGGCACCGGCCGTGGCGCTCCGGTCCAGCCGGGCACCGCATTCATCCCGGCGATCGCCTCCCGGGCGCTGTAGTGCGCCGCGGTCAGCGTCGGCGCGGTCGGTCCGATCACCACCGGACCCTCGGAGAACGCGGTGAGCAGATCGGGCAGCAGCTTGTCGGTGGGGGTCAGCAGGCCGGAGACGATGACCACCAACCAGGTGCCGTGCACATCGGTCAGTGCGGCGCGGCCGTGCCGGGTGGTCACTTCGCGCACTGTTTCGGAGGCCAACTCGCCGCGCTCGGACGGCGGGGTGCCGACCACCACGGTGGCCGGCGCGGTGGTGTCCCAGTTCAATGCGGCTGAGCGGGACAGCAACTCGGCGCCGGTGTCCCCGCGCACGATCGCGTCCACGACGCTGGATTCCATCCGGGAGTCCCAGGCGCCACGGGCTTCGGCGGCATCCGCGTAGGCCGCCGCGGCGGCGAACGCCAGGTTGCGGCTGTAGCGCAGGATGCCGACGGCCAGCGCCACCATCTGTTCGTCGTTGCGGGCCAGCTGCGGCACCACCTCTTCGAAGAACTCCATCGACACCCGCACCATGTCGACGGTCTGCCGCAGCGCGATGCGTCGGGTCAGGTCCTGCGGCACCAGGGCGAACGCCTCGGCGGTGTAGCCGACGTCGCTCTCCGGGTCGTGCAGCCACTCGGAGAAGTTGACCACCGCGGTCTGCACCACCAGCTGCACGCTGGCGCGCTGGGCGGCCTCGAGTTCGGCGAAGAACGGCAACCGCTCGGACATCGCCTGCACGGCTTCGGTGGCCAGCCGTCCGGAGTACTGCTTGAGCCGGCGCCGCAGCGAGTCGGGGATGTTCCCCAACAGCGCCAGCGGCTGACGCGAGGTATCGAACGGGTTCTCCGGCACCCCTAGAATCTACGCCCCGACCTTTGCGATTTCGGTGCGCGTAGGGGTGCTCAGCGCCCCCAAACGCACCGAAATCGCAGGTCGGTCAGGCGCTGCCGGTGTCCTTGAACGAGACCCCGGCCGCGTGCACGTCGTCGATCCGGTACTTCCGGGCCGCCTCGACCGCCACCGACGGATCGATCTCACCGTCGCGGGCCAGCGCCTCGAGCACGGCCACCGCCACCGACTCGGCGTCGGTGTTGAAGTAGCGCCGGGCGGCCGGGCGGGTATCGGAGAAGCCGAATCCGTCGGTGCCCAGCGTGATGTAGGTGTTGGGCACCCAGGCGCGGATCTGCTCGGGCACCGCGCGCATCCAGTCGCTGACCGCGACGGCCGGGCCCGCGGTGTCGCGCAGCGCCTGGGTCACATAGGCCACCGGGGCGTCGTCGCCGTGCAGTTCCGGATGGCGCAACCGCTGCTGCTCGACCGCGACGCCGTCGCGGTTGAGCTCACCCCAGCTGGTCACCGACCAGACGTCGGCGGCCACGTCCCAGTCGGCGGCCAGCAGTTCGGCGGCGCGCAGCGCCTCGGGCATCGCCACCCCGGAGGCCAGGATCTGCGCGACGTGTGAACGCGGCTCGGGTGCGGCCTGGAACCGGTAGATACCGCGCAGCAGACCCTCGGGGTCGAAGTCCTTGGGCTCGGCCGGCTGCACGTAGGGCTCGTTGTAGATCGTCATGTAGAAGAAGACGTTCTCCGGGTTCTCGCCGAACATCCGGGCCAGGCCGCTTTCGATGATGTAGGCGATCTCGTAGGCGAACGCCGGGTCATAGGCCACCACGGCGGGATTGGTGGAGGCCAGCAGCTGCGAATGTCCGTCGGCGTGCTGCAGGCCCTCACCGGTGAGCGTGGTCCGGCCGGCCGTCGCACCCAGCACGAAGCCGCGCGCCATCTGATCGGCCGCGGCCCAGAACCCGTCGCCGGTGCGCTGGAACCCGAACATCGAGTAGAAGATGTAGATCGGGATCATCGGCTCGTTGTGCGTGGCGTAGGAGGTGCCCACGGCCGTGAACGACGCCGTCGACCCGGCCTCGTTGATGCCCTCGTGCAGGATCTGGCCGGTTTCGCTTTCCTTGTAGGCCAACATCAGGTCGGCGTCCACCGAGGTGTAGAGCTGCCCGTTGCGGTTGTAGATCTTCAAGTTGGGGAACCACGAGTCCATCCCGAAGGTGCGGGCCTCGTCGGGGATGATCGGGACCAGCCGCGGCGCAATGTTCTTGTCGCGCAACAGTTCCTTGAAGGTACGCACGGTGGCCATGGTGGTGGCCACCTCCTGTTGGCCGGAGCCCTTCTTCAGCGACTTGTAGGTCTCCCGCGGCGGCAGCGGCAGCGCCTTGCTCTTGGTCCGGCGCTCCGGGACGAAACCGCCCAGCGCGCGACGACGGTCGAGCATGTAGCGGATCTCGGGGGCCTCCGGGCCGGGGTGGTAGTACGGCGGCAGGTAGGGGTCCTGCTCCAGCTGCTCGTCGGAGACCGGGATCCGGATGGCGTCGCGGAAGTACTTGAGGTCCTCCAACGCCAACTTCTTCATCTGGTGAGTGGCGTTGCGGCCCTGGAAGTGTGCGCCCAGCGAATAGCCCTTGATGGTCTTGGCCAGGATCACCGTCGGCTGACCCTTGTGCTCCATGGCCGCGCGGTAGGCCGCGTACACCTTGCGGTAGTCGTGCCCGCCGCGTTTGAGGTTCCAGATCTGCTGGTCGGTCATGTCCTCGACCAGCGCCTTGGTGCGCGGGTCGCGGTGGAAGAAGTGCTCGCGCACGAACCGGCCGTCGTTGGCGCGGTAGGTCTGGTAGTCGCCGTCGGGCGTGGAGTTCATCAAGTTGACCAGTGCGCCGTCGCGGTCGGCGTGCAGCAGCGCGTCCCACTCGCGGCCCCACACCACCTTGATCACGTTCCAGCCGGCGCCGCGGAAGAACGACTCCAACTCCTGGATGATCTTGCCGTTGCCGCGCACCGGGCCGTCCAGGCGCTGCAGGTTGCAGTTCACCACGAAGGTCAGGTTGTCCAGACCCTCCAGGGCAGCCACGTGTGCCAGGCCGCGACTTTCCGGTTCGTCCATCTCGCCGTCGCCGAGGAACGCCCACACGTGTTGATCGGAGGTGTCCTTGATGCCGCGGTCATGCAGATAGTGGTTGAACCGGGCTTGGTAGATGGCGTTCATCGGGCCCAGGCCCATCGACACCGTCGGGAACTCCCAGAAGTCCGGCATCAACCGCGGATGCGGGTAGGACGGGATGCCGCCGCCGGGATGGCTGTGCTCCTGGCGGAAACCGTCGAGCTGGTCTTCGGTGAGCCGGCCTTCCAGGAAGGCGCGGGCGTAGATGCCGGGGGAGGCGTGGCCCTGGATGAAGATCTGGTCCCCGCCGCCCGGATGGGCCTTGCCCCGGAAGAAGTGGTTGAAGCCGACCTCGTAGAGCGCGGCACTGGAGGCGTAGGTGGAGATGTGTCCGCCGACGCCCACGCCGGGCCGCTGCGCGCGGTGCACCATGATCGCGGCGTTCCACCGGATCCAGGCCCGGTAGCGGCGCTCGACGTCCTCGTCGCCGGGGAACCACGGCTCGAGCTCGGTGGGGATGGTGTTGACGTAGTCGGTGGAGGTCAGCGCCGGGATCGAGACGTGTTTTTCGCCGGAGCGCTCCAGCAGACGCAACATCAGATACCGGGCCCGGGCCGGACCCGAGCGGTCCAACAGGTCATCGAAGGACTCGAGCCATTCCGCGGTCTCCTCCGGGTCGATGTCGGGCAGATACGACGCGACACCCTCCCGGATGACCCGAACCCGGTCGGGTTCGGCTGCGGTGCCGGAGTTTTGGGCCAGGTCTTGGCGCACGAACTCGGTAGTCAACGCATTTCTCCTCGATCGTGGCGCGGGGGTCACCCGCGCGGGGTACGACCCCCATCCTGCCCCCTTCGCTTTGATCGCGGCGGACTGATCCAACCTCTGGCGTACAGCGCGGCTCCGGCGCGGTAACGTCTGCCGGGTGCAGAGCCGAAGGGTGCGCGTCGTCGTCGGGGTGATCGCGCTGGGCATATTCACCGTCGCTGGGTGCACGCAAGTCAGTGGGGGCACCGCAACGGTGGACGCCAAGGACGTGCCGGCCTACCGGTCGTCGACCTCGGCGTCGCAGTCGGCGGCGTCGGTGACGTCCAGCGTGCGGGAGTCGCAGCGGCAGGCCTCCTTGACGACAGAAGCCATCCACACCGTGTGCGAGACGTTGTCCACCCGCAGCGCCGATGCGGTCAAGACCGTCAACGCTTACGTCGAAGCGGTCAATAGTGGCGGCGACGCCGAGGGCGCCAAGCAGCCGGCCGTCGATGCGCTCAACAGCAGCGCTGATGACGTCGAACGCGATATGAACGACCGGGTGCCCGGCCAGTTGCGCGGCGCGCTGCAGGCCTGGGTGGATGCCTCGCGCGCGGCGGCCGGCGCGGTCGGGGGCTCCCCGGAGCAGTTCAACAACGCGGTCAACCGGGTCAACGACACCCGTACCGAAGCGCTTGCCCAGTGTGACGCGGCGTATCGGTGAAACAAACCCGCCGGGTTGTGCAACGATGAGCACAAATCGGCATGAAGCGCGGACAAACGGAGGAGGAAACACGGTGGTGGCGGCGGATGGCGCCCCGAATTACGCCCAGAGGTTGGGCATCCAACGAGATCAGGTGGTCCAAGAACTCGGGTGGGACACCGACACCGACGATGACATCCGCGCCGATGTCGAAGAGGCTTGCGGCAGCGAACTTCTCGACGAAGACGCCGATGAGGTCATCGACGTCGTGCTGCTCTGGTGGCGCGACGACGACGGCGACCTGGTGGACGCGCTGATGGACGCCATCACGCCGCTGGCCGACGACGGCGTCGTCTGGGTGATCACACCCAAGACCGGCAAGCCCGGACATGTGCAGCCGGCCGAGATCGCGGAGTCCGCGCCGACGGCCGGGCTGATGCAGACCTCGTCGCACAACCTGGGGGACTGGAGTGCCAGTCGCCTGGTGCAGCCGAAGTCCAAGGCCGCCGGACGGCGAACCTGATGCTGACCCCTGGGACCGAGGCACCCGATTTCACACTCAAGGACCAAAACGGCCGGCCGGTGACGCTGTCGAGCTACCGCGGGCAGCGCAATGTGCTGCTGGTGTTCTTCCCGCTCGCGTTCACCGGGATCTGCCAGGGCGAACTCGACGCGGTGCGCGACGAATTGCCGCGCTACGAGAATGACGACACCGTGACTCTGGCGGTCTCGGTCGGCCCGCCGCCCACGCACAAGATCTGGGCGATCCAGAGCGGCTTCACCTTCCCGGTGCTGTCCGATTTCTGGCCGCACGGCGCGGTGACGCAGGCCTACGGCGTGTTCAACGAGCAGGCCGGGGTGCCCAACCGCGGCACCTTCCTGATCGACCGGGACGGCATCATCCGGTTCGCCGAGTGCAAGGAACCCGGCGAGGCACGCGATCAGTCGGTGTGGCATGCGGCGCTGGCGGCCCTGGAGTCCCAAGCCGGCTAGCCGGTCCGCGTGCGGTTGGACAGGCACGAATTGGCGCCGTGGCAGCCCGGTTCGGTAGCCTGCCACGGCACGGGCGCGTAGCTCAGTGGTAGAGCTCTGGTTTTACACACCAGCGGTCGGCGGTTCGATACCGTCCGCGCCCACCAAGGTCAGTGCAGCGGCTGGTTCCGCGTGAGTCAGCAGGGCGTGCTCGGATCCGCGTCGGTCGGGACCCTGCCGTTGCTCACCGGATCGTGGCAGGCCCGGAAGCAGTTGGTGAAACCCATTGCGCTTTCACAGTGCTGGAAGCTGCCGTCTTCCCATGGGTCGTTGTCGCAGTAGCCACCCCACGGCGTGTTGAAGCACTCGCCGGGCAGAGCCTGCGCATCGGCCGGTGCCACCAGCACGGCCATCGCCGCCAACGGGGCGCAGACCCCGGTAAACAGAAGCTTCTTCATTGCAGTTGTCCTCCTCCCGATGCGGCAGGTCACCTGGATATACCCACTGATCACCTCGTTTACCCGCGTTGCAGCGGCGCGCACCCAGAGGCGCGGCAGGCCACGCGGGGCGCGACGCCGTCGTCGTTCAGACGATGCGCTTGCCGCGCCGGGCCCGGGCCCGCATATCCCACAGATAGCTCTGATACCCCAGCACCCACAGTCGGTGTGGGATCAGCCGGTCGGCCAGCCGCAGCGCGGCCAGCAGCCACTCGAACCGGCGCTGCTGGCCCGAATCCCAGTCCAGCCGCATCAACTCGCGGAACCGCTGCGGCAGGAAGCCGGCGGTGGCCCACAGGTTGAACCGGCCCAGCGTGGCCTCGACCGGCCGGCCCAAGAACTTCATCGAGGCCACCCCGCGCAGGTGTTCGCGCACCGGTTCGGCGATGTCGAGTTCGTCCAGCGAGCGCTTCCAGTAGTCCTCGAACGCGTCCCGGTCGGCCGGCCACATCGATTCGCGCACCTGCAAGGTGGTGCCGAGCGTGCGGGCGTCGGCGTAGATCGCGTCTGCGGCCGCGTCGTCGAGCGGGCCGTACAGCAGCTCGTGCTGGTCGACGAAATAGCGGTACAGGCAGGCCGTCACCCACAGCTGCAGCTTCGGGTCGAAGGCGTTGTAGCGCACCGGGGAAGTCTCGGTGGAGCGCACCTGGGCGTGCGCGGTGTCGACGGCCTCGCGGATCAGCTCGCGGTCGCGTTCGGTGCCGATGGTTGCCGCCGCCAGATAGGTGCCGGTGGTGCGGGCCCGCTTGAACGGATGCTTGTAGACGTTGCCGCTGTCGACCGGACTCTCCAGCACGCCATAACCCACGCCCGGCCGGGCCAGCTGCATGATCACGTTGGACGCCGGCATCAGCGCTGCCAGCGGGTTGAGCAGGTCGGCGACGCGGGTGGGATGTCGGACAGGGCCCATGGATGGCAGTACACCACTCATGAGAGCCTTGCCGGTGATGAATCTGGGGATTGCCGGGGGTGGTCTGCTCGCCGGATATCTGGCCGACGTGGTGCTGGCCGATCCGCGCCGCGGCCATCCGGTGGCCGGCTTCGGCACCGCGGCCGCGGCCCTGGAACGACGCACCTACCGGGACGACCGTGCCGCCGGCGTCGCGCATGTCGCGTTGCTGCTGGCCGGGGTGGGTCTGGCTGCGACGACGGCGTCGCAGCTGGCGGCGCGCCGCGGTCCGGTCTGCGGGGTTGCGGTATGTGCGGCGGCCACCTGGGCCGCGCTCGGCGGCACCTCGCTGGGCCGCACCGGAGCGCAGCTGGCCGATCTGCTCGACGCCGACGATCTGGATGCCGCGCGCGGTTTGCTGCCGTCGCTGTGCGGGCGGGATCCGGCCGCCCTGGACGCCGACGGGTTGGCCCGGGCCGCGCTGGAATCGGTTGCCGAGAACACCTCCGACGCGCAGGTGGCGCCCGCGCTGTGGGTGGCGCTGGGTGGCGCGCCTGCGGTGTTGGGCTACCGGGCGATCAACACGCTGGACGCGATGATCGGGTACCGCTCCGCGCGGTATGCCCGATTCGGTTGGGCGGCAGCGCGTCTGGACGACGTCGTCAACTACGCCCCGGCCCGGCTGGCCGGGGCGTTGACCGTGCTGTGCGCACCGGCCGTCGGTGGTTCACCGCGTGCGGCGGCCCGGGTCTGGCGCCGCGACGCGCATCGACATCCCAGCCCGAACGCCGGCGTGGTCGAAGCCGCGTTCGCCGGAGCGCTGGGGATCCGGCTGGGCGGGCCCACGCAGTACGCGCACGAACTCGAGCTGCGTCCGACGCTCGGCGACGGGCCGGTGCCCACGGCGGCCGATCTGCGGCGCGCGGTCACGCTGTCGCGCTGGGTACAGGCCGGTGCCGTCGCGGTGGGCGTCGGTGTGGCGGCTGGCCTTACGCGGCTGGCGGAGCGGTCTCAGCGGCGGCGGCCGTAACGGTCGGCCAGCTTGTCCTCGACGGTGACCGGTTCGGAACTGCCGGCGGCTTGGGCGGCGTCGTCGGCTTCCTTCTCCCGGCGGCGGGCCTGGATCTCCTTGTAGACGAAATAGCCCAGCCCCAGCGGGGCGAACAGACCGAACGCGATCCACTGGATGCCGTAGGACAGGAACGGCCCGGCATCCAGGTGCGGCAGCGCCAGCACACCCAGCCCGCCGGGCTGATCGGCCACCAACTGTAGATACGACCCGGTCAGCGGGACACCGAACAGCCCGGCCAACTGCGTGGTGTCGATCGCGTACACCTGCTGCACACCGTCCTCGATGAACGGCTCTTTGTCCCGCGGCGCCTTCTCCGAGTTCCGCAGCCGCGCGGTCAGCGTCACGGTGCCGTCCGGGACCGCCTCGATGTCGGGCACTTTCGAGCCCTGGACCGGACGCACGTAGCCGCGGTCGACCAGCACGGTCGGCCCGTCTTGCACGACGAACGGCACCAGCACCTGGAACGCCGCGTCGCCTTCCACCACCCGCAGCCGGGCCAGGATCTGGCGTTCCGGCAGATAGTGCCCGGTCGCGATGACCTCCCGCCACTGCTCATCGGGGGCCGATGAATCCTGGTGCGGCAAGACATCTTTCACCGGCACCGGGTCGGCCGTCAGGGCTGCGTTGATCTGCGCGTTCTCGCGTGAGGTGGTGGTGTTCTTGCCCAGCTGCCACGGTGCGAGCACGGTGAAGCACAGGTAGGCGAACGCCGCGACCACGATCGCCAGCGCGATCCAGCCGGGCTTGAACAAGAACGCCAGCCGTCTCACGGCGCTGCACCACCGAGCCGGGCGTCGACCCAGTCGTGCAGGCCGGGCAGCGCGGCTTCGATCACCGCGAAGGCTTCCTCGAAGTCGGCCAGCTCGCCGTAGTAGGGGTCTTCGACGTCGAGCGCATGGGCGCCCGAGCGCGGGTCGAACGAGCGCAGCATCCGGACCCGCTCCGGTTCGACCCCGAGCTGAGTCAGGATCCGCATGTGGTTGCGGCCCAGCGCGATGACCAGATCGGCCCCCAGATGGTCATCGCCGAGGTGGGCGGCGACGTGCTCGGTGGGGTAGCCGTGTGCTGCAAGCACCTCGGTGGCCCGTCGATCCGCGCTGTTGCCGGCGTGCCAGTCGCCGGTGCCGGCGCTGCTGACCCGGACTGCGTCGGCCAGACCGCGTTCGGCGATCTGATGGGCGAACATCTTCTCGGCCATCGGGGACCGGCAGATGTTGCCCGAACAGACGAACGTCACGTGCAGTTCAGACACCGAGCACCTCACGCAGCGCGATCACGTCGGCGACCCGGACCGGACCGTCGCCGTCGCCGTCGACGAAGTCGTGCCGGCCGTAACCCCAGTCGACCACCACGGTGTCGATGCCGTGCGCGGCCGCGCCGTCGACGTCGTGGCTGCGGTCACCGACCATCAGCACCCGCTCGGGCAGCGGCTGCAACTGGGCCAGCGCATGCGCGACGACGTCGGCCTTGGCGGCGCGCACCCCGTCGGCGCTGGCCCCGGCGATCACCTCGAAGTGGTCGGCCAGGCCGAAGTGCGCCAGGATCCGCTGCGCGGTCCGTTCGGCCTTGGACGTGGCCACCGCGAGCCGCACCCCGGCTGCGCTCAGGTCCTCGAGCAGCTCGGGGATGCCGTCGTACGGGGTGTTCATGGCCCAGCCGCGGTCGACGTAGTCGGCCCGGTAGGCCGCAATGGCCTCGTCGGTGCGCTCACCCAGACCCAGTGAACCCAGCGTGTGGTGCATCGGCGGGCCGACGATCCGGGCCACCAGATCGCCGTCCGGCACCGGCGCGCCGACCTGCTCGAGGGCATGCCGGAAGCTCGCGACGATGCCGACTGCCGAGTCGGTCAGCGTGCCGTCGAGGTCGAAGAGCACCAGTTGCGGGTGCAGCGCGCGCAGGGTCGGGGCCAGTTCGGTCACGCTGCCATTGTCCCTGATCGGCCGAGCACTACTGTTTCTAGGCGTGAGTGTGCGCCTGGCTGACGTGATCGAGGTGCTCGACGCGGCCTATCCGCCGCGGCTGGCCCAGTCCTGGGATTCGGTCGGGTTGGTCTGCGGTGACCCCGACGCCGACGTCGACTCGGTGACCATCGCCGTCGACGCGACCGCTGAAGTGGTCGCCGACCTGCCGGAACGCGGGCTGCTGCTGGCGCATCACCCGCTGCTGCTGCGCGGGGTGGACTCGGTGGCCGCCGACACCGCCAAGGGCGCGCTGATCCACCGGATGATCCGGGCCGGGCAGGCGCTTTTCACCGCGCACACCAACGCCGACGCGGCCGCCCCCGGGGTGTCCGACGCGCTGGCCGAGGCCCTGGGGCTGACCGTGGTCGACGTGCTCGACCCGGCTCCGAGCGGGCCGGACCTGGACAAGTGGGTGATCTTTGTGCCCCCAGAGTCGGCCGAACCGGTGCGCGCGGCGATCTTCGCGGCCGGCGCCGGGCAGATCGGGGACTACTCGTGTTGCAGCTGGAGTGTGACCGGCACCGGTCAGTTCCTGCCGCAGCAGGGCGCGTCGCCGGCGGTCGGGGTGGTCGGCACCGTCGAGCGGCTGCCCGAGGACCGCATCGAGGCGATCGCGCCGGCTGCTCGGCGCGCAGCGATACTGGCCGCGATGCGCGCGGCGCATCCCTACGAGGAGCCGGCCTTCGACGTGTTCGCCCTGGCGACGCTGCCGTCCGGGATCGGGATCGGGCGGATCGCGGAACTGGCCAGCCCGGAGCCGCTGGCGGCGTTCGTGGCGCGGGCCGGGCAGCGGTTGCCGACGACGTCGTGGGGAGTGCGTGCTTCCGGCCCGCCGGATCTGGAGGTGTCGCGGGTGGCGCTGTGCGGTGGTGCCGGTGATTCACTGCTGGGCCGGGTGGCCGGCGCGGGCGTGCAGGCCTACCTGACCGCCGATCTGCGCCACCATCCCGCCGACGAGCACCGGCGGGCCTCCGAGGTGGCGCTGATCGACGTGGCACATTGGGCTTCTGAACAACCGTGGTGTCGGCAGGCCGCCGGCCTGCTGACCGCGGCGTTCACCGACGCGTTACCGGTGCGGGTCAGCGAGATCCGTACCGACCCTTGGAATCTGGGAGTGCATTGATGAAAGCCGATCTGTGGCAACAGCGTTCGCTACTGGAGATCTCGCAGATCGACGCCGAACTGGCCCAGGTGGCACACCGGGCGGCCAACCTGGCCGAGCAGCGCCGGGTCGATGAGCTCACCGAGCAGCAGCAGGCCGCGACCGACCGGCTCGCGGTGCTGCGGATCGCCGCCGAGGACGTCGACGGTCAGGTCAGCCGACTGGAGGCCGAGATCGACGGGGTGCGCCAGCGCGAGGACCGGGACCGTGACCTGCTGGCGTCCGGCAATGTCGGCGCCAAGCAGCTGACCGAATTGCAGCACGAGTTGGAAACCTTGGAGCGCCGGCAATCCGCGCTGGAGGATTCGCAGCTCGAGGTGATGGAACGCCGTGAACAACTCGGCGCCGAGCAGGACGAAGAAGCCGCCACCATCGAACGGCTGGCCGGTGAGATCGAGGCCGCCGGAGCCGACCGGGACGCTGCGCTGGCCGAGATCGAAACCATCCGTGCCGAGCGGGCATCGCGCCGAGAAACCTTGGTGCAGAGTGTGAATCCGGACCTGATGAAGCTCTATGAGCAGCAGCGGGCGAAGACCGGTGCGGGCGCGGGTGCGTTGCAGGGTCGGCGCTGCGGGGCCTGCCGGATCGAGATCGACCGCGGCGAGATGTCCCGGATCAGCGCTGCCGCCGACGACGACGTCATGCGCTGCCCGGAGTGTGGCGCGGTGCTGGTGCGGGCCACGCTGTGAAGGTGTTGATCGAGGCCGACGGTGGTTCGCGCGGCAACCCCGGCCCGGCCGGCTATGGCGCCGTGGTGTTTTCGGCTGACCGCGCCACGGTGCTGGCCGAGCGCAAGGAAGCCATCGGGATCGCCACCAACAACGTCGCCGAGTATCGCGGTCTGATCGCCGGATTGACTGCCGCGGCCGAGCTCGGTGCCGCCGAGGTTGCGGTCGCGATGGATTCCAAGTTGGTGGTCGAGCAGATGGCGGGCCGGTGGCGGGTCAAGCATCCGGATCTGATCGACCTGCACGGCCAGGCCCGGGCGTTGGCCGGCCGCTTCGATGCGGTGTCCTACCGCTGGATTCCGCGCGCCCAGAATGCGCACGCCGACCGGTTGGCCAATGAGGCGATGGATGCCGCGGCGGAGCTGGCGGGCGGCGCGGGAGGCGGGGCGGAACCGGTTTCCGGGGAGACGTCGTCGTCGAATTCCGAAGGGGTGGAACCAGTTTCCGGGGATGCGTCGTCCGCGGCGGGGGACAAGCCCCCGGCGCTGGGGGACAAGCCCGCGGCGCCGGGCTGGACCGGGGCGCGCGGTACCCCGACCCGGTTGCTGCTGCTGCGGCACGGACAGACCGACCTGTCGGTGCAGCGCCGCTATTCCGGCCGGGGCAACCCGCCGCTGACCGAGCTGGGCCGGGCCCAGGCGGCCGCGGCCGCGAACTTCATCGGCGGGCGCGGCGGGATCGCGGCGGTGTACTCGTCGCCGCTGCAGCGCGCCTATGACACCGCAGCCGCGGTGGCCGCGGAGCTGGGGCTGCCGGTGACGGTCGACGACGATCTGATCGAGACCGACTTCGGCAGTTGGGAGGGCTTGACGTTCGGTGAAGCCAGCGCCGGACACCCTGAGCTGCACGGGCGTTGGCTGCGGGACACCTCGGTGCTGCCGCCGGGCGGCGAGAGCTTCGATGCCGTGCACGACCGGGTGCGGCGCGCCCGCAATCGGATCATCGCCGAACACGGTGGCGCGACGGTGCTGGTGGTGTCGCACGTGACGCCGATCAAGACCGTGCTGCGGATGGCGCTGGACGCCGGTCCGAGCATTCTGTACCGGCTGCATTTGGATCTGGCGTCGCTGTCCATCGCGGAGTTCTACTCTGACGGCTTGGCGTCGGTACGGTTGGTCAACGAGACGTCATATCTGTAATCGGTTGGTAGTTCACCTTGGGGAGGAAGAAGTGTCTGATCACGAAGTACGGATGATTGTGCTGTCGACCGACGATCTGGACGAGTCGATCAAGTTCTACAGCGAGACGTTGGGCATGCCGCTGAAGTTCCGCGACGGCGCGCACTTCGCGGCGCTCGACGGCGGATCCATCACGCTGGCGTTGGCCACCGCCGTCGACCATCCGATTCCGGGTCAGGTGGTGGTGGGGATCAAGACCGCCGACGTCGACGGCGCAGCCAAGGCCATCGAGGCGCAGGGTGGCGGCGTGGTGAAGGGCCCGTACGACGACGCCCATGAACGCCGTGCCGTGGTCTACGACAACAAGGGCAACGGCCTGGTGTTCTACAGTCCGCTGCCGCGCAAGTAGCCGCGCGGGCTCGCTGCGGTGACTGCCCACTGAAGTGGGCAGGAATTGTCGTGGGGTCGGTGTACCTTCGAAAGTATGTTCGAGAATGTTTCGGAGTTCGACCCCGCGGCCGATGAAGCGAGCCTGATCTCGTTCATCGGCGAGATGGAGGCACTCAAGTCTGCGGCCGCCGCGCAGCAGGCGCGGGCGGCGGCTGCGCTGGCGGCGGCGCGGCAGGCCGACGAGATTGCGCGCGGCGTATCCGCCGCTCGCCGCGGCCGCGGGTTGGCCGCCGAAGTGGCGTTGGCACGCAAGGATTCGCCGGCACGCGGGAACCGGCATCTCGGGTTCGCCAAGGCCCTTGTACACGAGATGCCGCACACCTTGGCCGCACTGGAATCCGGGGTGCTCTCGGAGTGGCGGGCCACGCTGGTGGTCCGCGAATCGGCCTGCCTGGACGTCGAGCATCGGCGGACCTTGGATGCCGAGTTGTGCGCTGACCCGGCGGGATTGGTCGGGCTTGGCGACGCCCGGATCGCCGCGGCAGCCAAGGCGATCGCCTACCGGTTGGATCCGAAGGCCATCGTTGATCGGGCAGCGCGCGCCGAATCCGAACGCTGCGTGACGGTTCGGCCGGCCCCGGACACCATGTCCTACGTGACCGCTCTGCTGCCGATGGCGCAGGGAGTTTCGGTGTACGCCGCGCTCAAGCGGGAGGCCGACGTGTGCTGCGATGGACGCTCGCGCGCTCAGGTCATGGCCGACACCCTGGTAGAGCGGGTGACTGGCCGGTCGGCCGCAACTGCGACGCCGATCGCGGTCAACCTGGTGCTCTCTGACGACAGCCTGATGGGCGGCTCGGCGCCGGCCACAGTGAGCGGCTACGGGCCGGTGCCTGCCGAGATCGCCTGCCGTCTGGTCGAAGCCGCGCTGACCGATCCGGCCTCGACAGCGACGCTGCGCAAGCTGTACGCCAGCCCCGAGACCGGCGCTCTGGTGGCGATGGAGTCTCGGTCCCGGAAATTTCCCAAGGGCCTGGCGGCGTTCATCGGATTGCGGGATCAGCAGTGCCGCACCCCGTATTGCGACGCCCCGATCCGGCACATCGACCACGTCGAAGCTGCCGCGCACGGCGGGCCGACCGCCGGGATCAACGCGCAGGGGCTGTGCGAGGCGTGCAATTACGTCAAACAGGGCGAACGCTGGCGGGCCAAACCGGTGCAGACGAGCGGCAGGCACAGCACCGAAATCACCACGCCGACCGGTGCGCAGTACGACTCGACGGCACCGCCGGTGCGTCGTCCGCGGCGACGCGAAAGCGCGGTCGAGGGGGAGTTGGGCTGGAAGCTCTGCGACCGGCACGCGGCTTGATACGCTGATCTGCGCGAACGAGTTGGCCGGGCGGCCGCGGAGAGATCCGAGGAAAGTCCGGACTTCACAGAGCAGGGTGATTGCTAACGGCAATCCGAGGTGACTCGCGGGAAAGTGCCACAGAAAACAGACCGCCGAAAGGTAAGGGTGAAACGGTGCGGTAAGAGCGCACCAGCATCCCGGGTGACCGGGGTGGCTAGGCAAACCCCACCCGAAGCAAGGCCAAGAAGGCCGCTGATGCGGTCGCGCAGGCGCTCGAGGGCTGCTCGCCCGAGCCTGCGGGTAGGCCGCTCGAGGTACCCGGCGACGGTGTGCCCAGATGGATGGTCGCCGCTGTAGCTGCGCTACAGAACAGAATCCGGCTTACAGGCCAACTCGTTCGCCTACATCGCCTTCTTGAGCTTCTTCAGGGCAGCGCCGAGCTGATCCCGCGCGTCGCGGGCCAACTGGTCCTCGCGCTGGTACAGCACGCCGTAGGTGAAGGTGTCCTCACCGGCCTCGTGCGCCGCCTGGGCCTGCTTGGCCAGGTGGGTGCGGCTGACCACGGCATCCTGGTGATCGCCGAGCAAGGTTTGGATGGTCTTGGCGGCCTCGGACACCTTGGCCTTGCCGGTGGCCGCCGCGGTGTAGCGCAATCGTTTGGCGCTCTTGCGGATTCGGTGCAACGCTTCGTCGTGATGCACGGCGTCGGCCGTATCGGCGTGCTTGGCGGCTTTACGCACCCGACGGTAGGCGGCGTCAAGCGAGACCGGGGCATCGTCGCTGTCCGCGGGCAACGCGCTGACGTGTTCGAGGGCGTCGAGCAGACGGAAGTAGCGCGGCGTACGCATCGCCATCAGCGAGCGGCGCAGCCCGGTGTCGTAGCGGCGCCGCGCACCGCCGACCAGGCGCTCGTGCACCGGCCCGCGGATCAGCGCCTCCGGCAGCGCGTCCAGGGCCTGCTGGTACTTCTCGCCGAGCACTTCGGCGTCGCGCGCGGTGCCCAGGATGGCGGCCAGCTGGCGCAACTCGTCGAGCACCCAGGCGTCCTCGGCCTTGTCGAAGCCCACCTCCTTGAGCAGGCTGCGTAACTTGCGGATGGTGACCCGCATCTGGTGAACCGAATCCCAGGCGTCGGCGCGCACGGCACGATCCCAGATGATCAGCTCGTCGACGTGCTCGGCGATGGCTCGCTGAACCGACTTCTTGGGTGCTTGCACGCCTTCCGGCTTGGCAGGCAGGATCCGCGCCAGCTTCGATCCGTGACCGGCCGGACGGGCCCCGGCGTCGATCAGTCGGTTGCTCAGCCGGTCCAGCAAGTCGAAGTCGTCGACGCCGGGAGCGAGTTCCAATTCCCATTCCCGCCACTGCTGTTCGTTCTCGCCGGCCGAGGCGGTCACCTGGTCGTCGCAGAACTCGGCGAGCGGCGGCCCTTCGGCCGACCGCAGCGACTGCACCTGCCGGGTGGTCTGGATCCGGGCCACCGGAACCAGCGGCCGATCCCGCACCACGGCCAGCACCACGTCGCGCAACTCCTCGGGCACGTCCTCGGAGTCCACCGGGACGTGCACCTCGGTGCGGGAGTCCGGGCCGGCCGGCAACTTCAGATGCCAGCCGTCGTCCGGGCCGCCGCGGCGCCTGCGCAGCGTGATCCGATTCCGTGCCAGGTCATGCTCGGCGGTGTCGAAGTAGGTCGCGTCGAGTTCCTGGGTCGGTGACAACTCGACGTGCGCGATCACGGTCAAACCGTCGAAGGACGGCGCGACGGCGGTGTCATCGACGTCGAACTTGCGCTCGACTTCGGTGTAGCGGACGGATTTTGGCTTGTCTTTGGCCATATCGGCGCCTTTGCTCACCTTCGCGTCGGGGGGCGGCGGGCGCCGCGGGTTCCTCCCAGCCTAGCCAAGTGGCGACGACGACGGCATTGACACCGGGGTCAGGATGCGCGGGCCTGGAACTCGCCTGCCTCGGCCCAGGCCTGTCGCTCGGCGCCGAACGCGGCGACCTGTTGCCGGCGGAACGCCGCGATCGGCTCGGCCTCGGCGGCCAAGAACTGCTGATAGGCCGGTAGCGAGAACTGGCCGTCGCTGATCTCGACCGCGCCGCGACCGGCGGCCATGTCGGCGCGCAACTCGGTCAACTCCTCGGCGCTGACCGGGTAGAAGCTGATCCGGTCGAAGTAGCGCAGCAACCACGGCGTGCCGGGCTCGAACGAACCGGCGGTACCTGGATGGCAGTGGTTCCACACCTGGGTGGTGCGGCCCACGAACTGGTAGCCGCCCGGTCCCTCCATGCCGTAGATGCACAGGTAGGCGCCGCCGATGCCGACCGCGTTCTCCGGGGTCCAGGTGCGCGCGGGGTTGTACTTGGTGGTGACCAACCGGTGCCGCGGGTCCAGCGGCGTGGCCACCGGCGCACCCAGGTACACGTCACCGAGGCCGAGCACCAGATACTGCGCAGCGAAGACGGTGTCGTAGACCTCCGAGACGTCGGCCAGACCGTTGATCCGCCGGATGAACTCGATGTTGTCCGGGCACCACGGCGCATCGGCGCGCACGCCGTGCACGTAGCGCTGGATCGCTTCCCGGGTGGACGGGTCGTCCCAGGACAGCGGCAACCGGACCGTGCGGCTGGGCAGCACCAGCTGATCGGCCGGTGGCAACGCGTCGTCGAGTTCACCGAGCAACGCGGCGACCTCGGCCGGTGAGCACACCGCGGGATCGAACTGCACCTGCAGCGACCGGACTCCCGGCGTCAGTTCGGTGACCCCAGGCACCTCGATCTCGGTCAGCCGCTGATGCAGCGCGTGCACCCGCGCGCGCAGCGTCAGATCCAGCGCCATCGGTCCGTACTCGACCAGCGCGCCACCGTCGCCGCAACGACGTACCGTGACGTCGGTGCCGTCGGCGCTGACGAATCGGCTCAACACGCCGTCGTCGCCGTCGCCGCCGGCCGAACTGACCCACGGCCAGGCCGCCCGCCGGCCGGCGTCGATGGTGCGTGGCGAGGGCGCGCGGTCGGTGCGCACCGGCACGAAGCGCACGGTGTCCCCGGGTGCGAGCTGACCCAGTTTCCAGCGGTCCCCGGCCACCACGGTGACCGGGCAGACGAACCCGCCCAGGCTGGGGCCGTCCGGGCCGAGCAGGATCGGGGTGTCGCCGGTGAAGTCCAGGGCGCCAACGCAATACGCGTTGTCGTGGATGTTCGACGGGTGCAGACCGGCCTCGCCGCCGTCGGTGCGGGCCCACTGCGGTTTGGGTCCTTCCAAGCGCACACCGGTGCGGTCGGAGTTGAAGTGCACGGTGTAGTCGGTACCGAAGAGGCTCTCGATGTCGGCCCGGGTGAAGAACTCCGGTGCGCCGTGTGGGCCTTCGGTGACCGCCAACTGCCAGCGGTGCCCGATCGCGGGCTGCTCGTCGATCGCGGCGCGCGCGTCTCGCTCGGCCCGGTGCGGGCCCGGGTCGACGCCGACGGTGAGCTGATCGCCCGCCCGTAGCGTCCGGCCGTCGTGGCCGCCGAACGCCGCCAGCGTGAACGTCGCTGCACTGCCCAGGTATTCGAGTTCGATCAGCGCGCCGGCGAACAGCAGGTAGCAGCGCATACCGGGTCCGCACAGCGCGCCCACCTCGAGCACGCCGCCGGACGGCACTCGCACCGACTGCCACATCGGTACGGCACGGCCGTCGACACTGACCGGTACCGGGGCGCCGGTCACCGCGACCCGACCGCCGTCCGGGAAGCGCAGCGTTGGTCCGCCGCGGGTGCATTCCAGGCCGGCGGCGCCCTCCGGATTGCCCAGCACCCGGTTGCCGATCCGGAACGACAGGTCGTCCATCGGGCCCGACGGCGGCACCCCGACGCCCCAGTGGCCCACCCGGCCGGGCCAGTCCTGCACCGTGGTCAGCATGCCGGGGCTGATCACCTCGATCATCACCGCGTGATCACCATCTGGACCGGGGTGGGGTCGAAGCCGTTGCAAGGGTTGTTGATCTGCGGGCAGTTGGACACCAGTACCAAAGTGTCGGTCTCGGCCCGCAGTGTCAGCGACTTGCCCGGCGCCGACAGCCCGTCGACGATGCCCAGCGTGCCGTCGGCTTCCACCGGGACGTTCATGAAGAAGTTGACGTTGGACACCAGGTCGCGCTTGCTCATACCCCAGCGGAGGGCCTCGGCCAGGAAGTTCTCGGCGCACGCGTGCTGGTGCACGGTGTGATGCCCGTAGCGCAGCGTGTTGGACTCCTTGGAGCACGCCCCGGCGATGGTGTCGTGGTTGCCCACCTCGTCGGCGACGATGCTCACCAACGCGGTGCCGTCGGCGGCCCGCAACACCGAACCGGTGGTCAGGAACACGTTGCGCTGCGCGGCCACGGTGGCTTGCGCGCTGTAGCGCAGCTGCGGGTCCGGCACTCCGTCGCGCACACCGTAGAACAGCGTGTCGACGGCCTGGTTGCCGTGCAGGTCGATGATCTGCAGGTGTTGGCCGGCGGTGAGGATGGCCGACCACGGCGCACAGGCCGCCACTACCTGGTCGACGACGACGGTCCGATCGGTGGTCAGTGTCATGGCATGGTCCTTGCGCTGGATTGGGCTGCAGCCCAGGTGGATTCGGTGTTGAACAGGGCGCGCAGGTATTCCGGGTCGGCATTGACCGGGGTGCTCAACTGCTCGTCGGCGCGCCAGGCCAGCACGTCGAGCGGACTGCCTGCTGGATTCGGGTCCAATGGATGGGCGGTGTTGGCCAGCACCGCCACCACCGGCAGGTGCACCAGCAGGTCGACTGCGGTGCCTGGGCTCGCCGAGCCGATAAAACTCAGCTCACCGTCGGACTGCACCCGCACACCCTGGAAGAACGAGACGGAGGGGGCCAGGTCCCGGCTGTCCAGCCCGTGTTTGTGCGCACCCAGCAGCAGCGCCTGCCAACCCGCCGGGGTGGGCCCGCACAGCGTGTCGTGCTGACCGGAACTGTCGGCGACGACGGTGGCCAGCACCCGGCCCTGGTCGGACAGCAGGGGATGACCGACGCCCAGGTAGGCCTGCCAGGGCACCTTGATGGTGTCGGCGACGTTGAGTCGCTCCCACGGCGCGTCGGCGCGGAACAGCAGCAGGTGCGCGCAGGCCCGCCCGTCCGGATCGGCCAGTCGCAGCCGGGTGCCGCGGCCGAGCACCCGGCTGGCATACGAGCCGGCCGGCACCGATTCGGCCCACAGCGGCGCGAGCCCCGGGCTCGGCGGGATCCGCAGCGTGGCGTCATGGGCCTGTGCGCGAGCGTGCGCACGGGCGTCCCGGGTGGATGCAGTGCTCATTGGGTCCTCCCTCGAATAACTGTCGGTCGAAAGTTTTGCGACGGGTCATTCCGGCCCGATGTCCGGTCGGTTACATCCGTGTGACCATTTCCTGTCAATTGACAGGAAATGGTGGCGGCGAGGGGAGAGGTCATGTGAAGGCGAGGGGCGAGGTCATGTGAAGGCGAGGGGCGAGGTCATGTGAAACGGAAGGCGCCAGCGATGTCGGCCATAATGTCGGCCATGAGCAGCGATGGCCGCGGACGTCCCCGCCTGAAGCGGGCCCAGCGGCCGGGCAGCACCGCGCGCGAGGAGATCTTGGACGCCGCGGCCGAACTGTTCACCACCAACGGTTACGCCAGCACCTCGACCCGCGCGATCGCCGACGCCGTCGGCGTGCGCCAAGCCTCGCTGTATCACCACTTCGCGACCAAGGACGACATCCTGGACGCGTTGCTGTCCGGCACCATCGAACAGGCTCTGCAGTTGGCCGCCGACCTGCTGGCCGAACCCGGGCCGGCCGCAGCCCGGCTGCACGCGCTGATCACCTGCGACGCAGCGCAATTGAGCAGTGGGCGGTGGAACCTGGGTGCGCTCTACCTGCTGCCGGAGTTGCGGTTGGACCGGTTCGAGACGTTCCGGCAACGGCGTGCCGAACTGCGCGCGCGGTACCGGCGGCTGGCAGCCGAGGTGATCGGGGAGTGTGGCGGCCCACCGGAAGCCGACGACCTGCCGTTCCGGCTGGTCGAATCGGTGATCAACTGTCGCTCCGACGACGGCAGCTGCCCACCCGAGCAGCCCTGGACCGTCGCCGACGGCGCGCTGCGGGCGCTGGGCTACGACGGCGACTTCGCCGCGCTGCGCCGGGGGACGGCTGACCGTTTGGAATCGGCAGGCGTTAACGTCACGGTGTGACCTACGAAACCCTGCTCTTCGATTCGTCCGGCCCGATCACCCGCATCACGTTGAACCGGCCCGACGCGGCCAACGGGATGAACGACGTGTTGACCCGTGAACTCGCCGACGCCGCGCAGCGTTGCCGCGGCGCCGAGACCAAGGCCGTGGTGCTGACCGGTGCCGGTCGATTCTTCTGCGCGGGTGGCGATCTGAAGGCGATGGCCGCCTCACCGCTGGGCCCGGGACCGTTCGTCAAGGGCATCGCCGACGATCTGCACAAGGCGATCGCGCTGTTCGCCCGAATGGACGCGGTGCTGATCACCGCGGTCAACGGCACTGCGGCCGGGGCCGGGTTCTCGCTGGCGGTCAGCGGTGACCTGGTGGTGGCGACGTCGTCGGCGTCGTTCACGATGGCCTACACCCGCGCCGGGCTGAGCCCGGACGGCAGCGCGTCCTACTATCTGCCGCGACTGGTCGGGGTGCGCCGCACCGCGGACCTGATGCTGACCAACCGCAAGCTGACCGCCGCGCAGGCCGAGGACTGGGGGCTGGTCAACTACGTCGTCGACGACGCCGAACTGGAAACCAAGGTCGACCAGATTGCCAACGAAATCGCCTCCGGTGCAAAGGGTTCGGCAGCCGCGGTGAAGAAGTTGCTGGCCGCCAGCTACGGCAACGAGATCGAAGCCCAGTTGGACCTGGAAAGCCAGCTGATCGCCCAGAACGCCGACGGCGCCGACGGCCGCGAGGGCATCGAGGCGTTCCTGAACAAGCGCGCGCCCAAGTTCGCGTGATTTCGGTGCGTTTGGGGGCGGTGGGCGCACCCAAACGCACCGAAATCGCCGGCTAGAAGCTGTGCTCTTCGGCCGGGAAGGCGCCGTTGGCGACCTCCTCGGCGTATTGCGCGGCCGCCCGGCCGAGCTCGGCACCGACGTCGCCGAACCGCTTGACGAACTTCGCGGTCTTGCCCGACGTCATGCCGGCCATGTCCTGCCAGACCAGCACCTGCGCGTCGCAGTTGGGGCCGGCGCCGATGCCCACGGTGGGGATGGTCAGCTTGCCGGTGATCTGGGTGGCCAGCTCGGCCGGCACCATCTCCATCACCACCGCGATCGCGCCGGCCTCGGCCACCGCGATCGCGTCGTGAATGGTCTGCTCGGCGGCGTCGCCGCGGCCCTGCACCCGGAACCCGCCCAGGGTGTTGACGCTCTGCGGGGTGAAGCCGATATGCGCGACGACCGGGATGCCGGCGGCGGTCAGCATCGCGATCTGGTCGGCGACCCGCTCACCACCTTCGAGCTTGACCGCGTGCGCACCGGCCTCTTTCATGAACCGGATGGCAGTGGCCAGGGCCTGCTCGGGGCCGGCCTCGTAGCTGCCGAACGGCAGGTCGGCGACCACCAGGGCGTGCGGAGCACCCCGGACCACACCGCGGACCAGCGGAATCATCTCGTCGATCGAGACCGGAACGGTGGTGTCGTAGCCGTAGACCACGTTCGCGGCGGAATCGCCGACCAGCAACACCGGGATGCCGGCGTCGTCGAAGATCCGGGCGGTGGAATAGTCGTAGGCGGTGAGCATGGCCCACTTGTGGCCTTCGCTCTTCCACTTCTGCAGGTGGTGGGTACGTACCTTGGTGCGGGGACGGGCAGTGGTGCCGGAATCGGGGGCAGCACCGTAGACGGGCAGATCAGACATCGTCGTCCTTCGTTCGTCTGGTCGATCCTCGAGGCCTCGAACGGGTCCCCGGGTCGCTGACCGGTCCAGTCTGCCAAAGATGACACGCCGGGGTGAACCGGTTGTTGAGTGGACTTCCTCACACCGCCGAGGTGGCGGGCTTACGATCTGCACCCATGTCCCCCGGTTACCAGCGGCTCAGCGGCCTCGACGCCAGCTTCCTCTATCTCGAGACGCCCGCCCAGCCCCTGCATGTGTGCTCGCTGCTCGAGATCGACACCTCGACCATGCCGGGCGGCTACACGTTCGACCGGCTGCGCGACGAACTGGCGCTGCGGCTCACCGCCATGCCGGAGTTCCGGATGAAGATCACCGACAGCTTCCTGAACCTCGACCACCCGGTCTGGGTGGAAGACGAGCACTTCGACGTGCACCGGCACATCCACCGGGTGGGTTTGCCCGCGCCCGGCGGCCGGGACGAACTGGCGGAGATCTGCGGCCATTTCGCGTCGCTGCCGCTGGACCGCAGCAAACCGCTGTGGGAGATGCTGGTGATCGAGAACGTCGACGGCGCCGACGCCCGCAACGGCGCGGTGCTGGCCGTGATGACCAAGGTGCACCACGCCGCGGTCGACGGCGTCACCGGAGCCAACCTGATGTCGCAGCTGTGCACCACCGAACCGGCCAGCGCACCGCCCGACCCGGTCGAGGCACCCGGCGGTGCCAACCAACTCGAGATCGCCGCGCGCGGCCTGGCCCGGTTCGCCACCCGACCGGTGTACCTGGCCACCCGGGCGCTGCCGGCCACCGTCAGCACCGTGGTCGACACCGTGCGACGCGCGATGGCCGGTGCCGCGATGGCCAGCCCGTTCACCGCGCCGCAGACCGCGTTCAACGCCGGGATCAGCGGCCAACGCAACATCGCCTACGCGCAGTTGGATCTCGAGGACGTCAAGACCGTGAAGAACCACTTCCACGTCAAGGTCAACGATGTGGTGATGGCCCTGGTGTCCGGGGTGCTGCGCAAGTTCCTCGCCGACCGCGGTGAGCTGCCGACCACCTCGCTGGTGGGCATGGTGCCGGTGTCGGTGCACGGCCGCTCGGATCGGCCCGGCCGCAACAAGGTTTCCGGCATGTTCTCCAGCCTGCAGACCCACATCGAGGACCCCGCCGAGCGGCTGCTGGCCATCGCACAGGCCAGTTCGGTTGCCAAGGAACACAGTTCGGCCATCCCCGCCACGCTGTTGCAGGACTGGTCACAGTTCGCCGCACCCGCGGTGTTCGGCGTCGCGATGCGGCTCTATGCCGGCACCCGGCTGACCGAGGCCCGGCCGGTGCACAACCTGGTGATCTCGAACGTGCCCGGACCGCAGGAGTCGCTGTACTTCCTCGGCGGTGAGGTCAAGGCGATGTATCCGCTGGGGCCGATCTTCCACGGCTCCGGTTTGAACATCACCGTGATGAGCCTGTCCGGAAACCTCGACGTCGGCTTGATCTCCTGCCCGGACCTGCTGCCGGACCTGTGGGATATGGCCGACGACTTCAAAGCCGCGATGGCAGAACTGCTCGCCGCGGCGCGGTGATCTGCGGGCCCCTCCGGTGGTCATGGCAGAGTGACGTGCCATGAGCTTGTTTCGCCCCCGACGATTCGTGCGCACCGTCCTGATCGCGCTGACCGTGCTCGCGCTGGTGGCCTCGGCCGGTTGCAGCCGAGTCGTCGACGGCCAGCCCCGGATCGCCGGACCGCGCATCGGCGACCCGGTCAATTGGGAGCAGTGCCGGTTCAAGAGTGGCGCCGAGACCCAGCTGCCGCCGAACACCCAGTGCGGCTTCATCGCGGTGCCGGTGGACTATGCCGAGCCCGACGCCGACGGCGAGCCGATCAAGTTGGCCATGATCCGGTTCCCGGCGACCGGGGACAAGATCGGCTCGCTGCTGGTCAATCCGGGCGGGCCGGGCGAATCCGGCATCGAGGCCGCCGTCGGGCTGGTCGACCTGATGCCCGCCAAGGTGCGGGAGCGTTTCGATCTGGTGGGCTTCGACCCGCGCGGGGTGGCGTCCTCGCAGCCTCCGCTGTGGTGCAACTCCGATGAGGACAATGACCGGCTGCGCGCCCTGGACATGGTCGACTACAGCCCGGCCGGCGTCGCCGACATGGAAAGCGAAACCCAGGCCTTCATCGCCCGGTGCGTCGAGAAGATGGGCAAGGAGTTCCTGGCCAACGTCGGAACCGTGAACGTGGCAAAGGATCTCGACGAGATCCGCAAGGCCATCGGCGACGAGAAGCTGACCTACCTCGGTTACTCGTACGGCACCCGGATCGGCGCGCTGTACGCCGAACAGTTCCCGCAGAACGTGCGCGCGCTGATCCTCGACGGTGCCGTCGACCCCAACGCGGATCCGGTGGAGGCCGAGATCGCCCAGGCCGCTGCGTTCCAGCAGGCGTTCGACGATTACGCCGCCGACTGCGCCAAGGACTCCGACTGCCCGCTGGGTACCGACCCGGCCAAGGCCACCGAGGTGTACCGCGAGATGGTGGCCAAACTGGTCGGCAACCCCGCGCCCACCCGCAGCGGTCGCACGCTGCCCTACAGCGACGCGGTGATCGCGACCATCATGGCGCTGTACTCGCCGCAGCTGTGGCAGCACCTGACCGCGGGCTTGACCGAGCTGCGCGACGGCTCCGGTGACACCCTGCTGATCCTCGCCGACATGTACATGCGCCGAGACAGCCAGGGCCACTACAACAATTCCACCGACGCCCGGGTGGCGATCAACTGCGTGGACAAGCCGGCGATCACCGACCGGGAGGTTGCCGTCGAGCAGGATCGCCGGGTCCGTGAGGTCGCACCGTTCATGAGCTACGGCGAATTCACCGGGCACGCACCGCTGTCCACGTGTGCGTTCTGGCCGGTGCCGCCGACCAGCGAACCGCACGAGCTGTCGGTGCCCGGCCTGCCGCCGCCGCTGGTCGTCTCGACCACCGGTGACCCGGCCACCCCGTACCAGGCCGGCGTCGACCTGGCCCGCCAGCTCGGTGGCCGGCTGCTGACCTTCGAGGGCACCCAGCACACCGTGGTGTTCCAGGGCAACCCGTGCGTCGACGACTACGCCACCGCCTACCTGATCGACGGCACCCTGCCGCCGGAAGGCGCGCGGTGTTCCTGAGCGCAGACCGCGAGCTGACGCCGACCCGAGACCGAGCCGTGATCTGACCATGCGACGATGTGGCGATGCAGCGCACTACGAAACTGGGCTCTGCGCTGCTGAGTCTCGCTTTGCTCTTCGGCGCGCAACCGCCACTCAGCTCGGCTGAACCCAACGTTGCTGCAGCGCAAGCGAATTGGTCCTCGTGCGTTGGATTCCTCGGTGACATAACCGATTTGGAGACCGCGCAGTGCGCGCTGGTGGACGTCCCGCTGAGCTATGACGACCCGGGTGGCCCGCAGGTCCAGGTCGCCGTCATCCGCATCCCGGCGTCCGGGCAGCGGATCGGTGCGCTGTTCGTCAACCCGGGCGGGCCGGGGGCCTCGGCGGTCGACAGCGTCGCCGGGATGGGGATAGCGCTGGCCGGTTCACCGATCAACGAGGCCTTCGATCTGATCGGCGTCGACCCGCGCGGTGTCGGCTACTCCCGGCCGCAACTGCGCTGCCGCACCGATGCCGAGTTCGACGCCTGGCGGCGCGAACCGATGGTCGACTACAGCCCGGCCGGGGTGGCCCACATCGAGGCGATCTACGCGCAGTACGCGCAGAACTGTGCGCAGCGGATGGGACCGGCCTTCCTGGCCAGCGTCGGCACCCGGGAAGCCGCCCGCGACCTCGATCTGGTGCGCGGGCTGCTCGGCGAGGAACAGATCAACTACCTCGGCTTCTCCTACGGCACCTCGATCGGCACTGAATACTCCCAGCAGTTTCCCGAGCGCGTGCGCGCCATGGTGCTCGACGGCGCGATCGACCCGACCGTCGACTCGATCTCCGCCAGCATCAACCAGATGGCCGGTTTCCAAACCGTGTTCGACGACTACGCCGCGGACTGCACGGCAGCACCGGGCTGCCCGCTGGGCACCGACCCCAGCCAGGCCGTGGCCCGTTACCGCGCACTGGTCGAGCCGCTGGCGCTGCGTCCCGCGGTCACCCCGTCCGACCCGCGCGGGCTGTCCTACGCCGACGCCAACACCGGCACCTTCAACGCGCTCTACACCCAGTTCTTCTGGCGGTTCTTGACCAGCGGCCTGCTCGGGCTGGCCCGCGGCACCGATCCGGGTGACCTGCTGCTGCTGGCCGACGAGTACCAGGGCCGCAACCAGCAGGGCCAATACCGCAACGTCCAGGACGCGTTCAACGCTGTGCGCTGCGTGGACTCGCCGGCCCCCACCGATCCGGCGGTGTGGGTGGAAGCCGACCGGCAGATCCGGGCGGTCGCCCCGTTCGCGGCGTACGGCCAGTTCACCGGCTACGCCCCGCGTGACATCTGCGCGTTCTGGCCGGTGCCGGCCACGTCGGCGCCGCACCGGGCCAACCCGGTGCAGCACGGCAAAGTCGTCGTCGTCTCCACCACGCACGACCCCGCCACGCCGTACGCGGCCGGGGTGAGTCTGGCGCAACAGTTGGGTGCACCGCTGTTGAGCTTCGAAGGTTCGCAGCACACCGTGGTGTTCAACGGCTACGAGTGTGTGGACACCGCGATCGTGAACTACCTCGTCGACGGCGTGGTGCCCGGCAATATGCAGTGCGGACCCGGGACACGCCCGTAACACAGAATTAACAGCCACTGCCTACGCTCACTGCATGGATCGCCAGACCGATTTCGTGCTGCGCACTTTGGAGGAGCGGGACATCCGCTTCGTCCGACTCTGGTTCACCGACGTTCTCGGCTATCTGAAATCCGTGGCGATCGCCCCGGCCGAACTCGAAGGCGCCTTCGCTGAGGGCATCGGCTTCGACGGCTCCTCGATCGAGGGGTTCGCCCGGGTCTCGGAATCTGACACCGTCGCCCGACCGGACCCGTCGACCTTCCAGGTGCTGCCGTGGACCTCGGCCGGCGGTGACCACTACTCGGCACGGATGTTCTGCGACATCACCATGCCCGACGGTTCACCGTCGTGGGCCGACTCGCGGCACGTGCTGCGCCGCCAGCTGGCCAAGGCCAGCGATCTGGGCTTCACCTGCTACGTGCATCCGGAAATCGAGTTCTTCCTGCTGCAGCCCGGCCCGGCCGACGGCAGCGTGCCAACCCCGGCCGACGACGGCGGCTACTTCGACCAGGCCGTGCACGACTCGGCACCCAACTTCCGGCGGCACGCCATCGAGGCGCTGGAACAGATGGGCATCTCGGTGGAGTTCAGCCACCACGAAGGCGCGCCCGGCCAGCAGGAGATCGATCTGCGTTACGCCGACGCCCTGTCGATGGCCGACAACGTGATGACGTTCCGGTACGTGGTCAAGGAGGTCGCGCTCGCCGACGGGGTCCGGGCCTCGTTCATGCCCAAGCCGTTCACCGAATATCCCGGCTCGGCCATGCACACCCACATGAGCCTGTTCGAAGGTGAGACCAACGCCTTCCACAGCCCCGACGATCCGCTGCAACTGTCCGCGGTAGGCAAGTCGTTCATTGCCGGGATCCTGGAACACGCCAACGAGATCAGCGCGGTCACCAACCAGTGGGTGAACTCCTACAAGCGGTTGATCCACGGCGGCGAGGCCCCGACGGCGGCGTCCTGGGGCGCGGCCAACCGGTCGGCGCTGGTCCGGGTCCCGATGTACACCCCGAACAAGGCGGCCTCGCGGCGCGTCGAGGTGCGCAGCCCCGACTCGGCCTGCAACCCCTACCTGACCTTCGCGGTGCTGCTGGCCGCCGGGCTGCGCGGGGTGGAGAAGGGCTACGAGCTGGGACCGGAAGCCGAGGACAACGTGTGGAGTCTGACGCCGGAGGAGCGCCGGGCGATGGGCTATCGCGAACTGCCCACCAGCCTGGGCATGGCGCTGGAAGCCATGGAGAACTCGGAGTTGGTCGCGGAAGCCTTGGGCGAGCATGTCTTTGACTTCTTCCTGCGCAACAAGCACGCCGAATGGGAGAACTACCGCAAGAACGTCACCCCGTTCGAGCTGAAGAACTACCTGTCGCTCTAGCCCCGGCCGGCCTGCTCGATATGTCTGGTGCGTTACGGTTCTAGACGTGGCCAAACCATCGACGCAGCGTCCTACGCTGCCCGGAGTCGGTCGGCTCGGCCTGGTCGGACGGACCGCTGCGGACGACCTGGCGCGGCTGGGCTGGGACACCGATGCGCATGTGGAGTTGCTGTGGTCGCTGTCGCGCGCTCCGGACGCCGATGCGGCACTGCGCGCGGTGGTCCGGTTGGCCGATGCGCTGGAGTCCGACTGGAACGAACTGAACGTCGCGCTGCTGACCGACAAGGGTCTGCGCGGTCGGCTGTTCGCGGTGCTGGGTTCGTCCTTGGCGTTCGGCGACCACTTGGTGGCCCACCCGCAGTCCTGGCGGTTGCTGGCCGGTGACGTTCAGCTGCCCACGGCCGCCGAACTGACCCGGCAACTGTGCGACTGCGTCGACGAAACCCCCACGGACAAACTGAGTTTGACGCTGCGCAAGGTCTACCGGGACCGGCTGCTGGTGTTGGCCGGCCTGGACACCGCGCCGACCGTGGAAAACGAGCCGGTGCTGCCGTTCCCGACGGTGGGGGAGCATCTGTCCGACCTGGCGGATGCGGCGCTGGCCGCCGCGCTGCGGGTGGCCGAGAACGCGGTGTGCAAGGACGACGCTCCCCGGCCCCGGCTGGCCATCATCGCAATGGGCAAATGCGGTGCGCGCGAACTGAATTACGTCAGCGACGTCGACATCATCTTCGTCGGCGCGGAGGCCGACTCGGTCACCACCCGGGTGGCCGGGGAGATGATGCGATTCGCTTCGGAGACGTTCTTCGAAACCGACGCCGCACTGCGCCCGGAGGGCAAGGCCGGGCCGCTGGTGCGCACCCTGGACAGCCACATCGCCTACTATCAGCGCTGGGCCAAGACTTGGGAGTTCCAGGCGTTGCTCAAGGCCCGCCCGGCCACCGGCGACGCCGAGCTCGGCGAGCAGTACATGGCCGCGCTGATGCCGATGGTGTGGACCGCCTGCGAACGCGAGGACTTCGTCGCCGACGTCCAGGCCATGCGCCGTCGGGTGATCGACAACGTGCCGGCCGATGTGCGCGACCGCGAGATCAAACTGGGCACCGGCGGGCTGCGCGACGTCGAATTCGCGGTGCAGCTACTGCAATTGGTGCACGGCCGCAACGACGAATCGCTGCACGTGACCTCGACCGTGGACGCGCTGACCGCGCTCGGCAACGGCGGCTACGTCGGCCGTGACGATGCGGCGAACATGCGCGCCTCCTACGAATTCCTTCGACTTCTCGAACACCGGCTACAGCTGCAGCGACTCAAACGCACCCACATGCTGCCCGAACCCGACGACGACGAAGCGTTGCGCTGGCTGGCCCGCGCCGCACACGTCCGACCGGACGGCACGCATGACGCCTTGGGGGTGCTGCGCAAGGAACTCAAGCGGCAAAGCCTGCGGGTGACCCGGCTGCACGCCAAGCTGTTCTATCAGCCGCTGCTGGAATCGGTTGCCTCGCTGGAGCTTTCCACCGGAATGTCGACCGAGGCGGCCGAGCGTCAGTTGGCCGCCCTGGGGTATCAGGCGCCGCGCTCGGCGATCACGCATCTGCGCGCGCTGGCCGGCCAGACCGGTAGGCGTGGTCAGGTGCAGACCGTGCTGTTGCCGACCCTGCTGGACTGGCTTTCGGACACCCCGGATCCGGACGCCGGTCTGTTGTCCTACCGCAAGCTGTCCGATGCGCTGGCCGATCAGCGCTGGTTCTTGGCCACCCTGCGCGACGAGAGCGCGGTGGCCAAACGCCTGATGCGGGTGCTGGGTACCTCGGCCTATGTGCCCGAACTGCTGCTGCGCGCACCGGATGTGATCAAGTCCTACGCCGACGGGCCGACCGGACCCAAGCTGCTCGAGGTCGAACCCGACGGTGTGTTCAAGGCATTGGTGGCTGCCGCGGGCCGGCAGACCGACCCGGCCAAGGCGATCGCGTCGGCGCGCACGCTGCGCCGGCGCGAACTGGCCCGGATCGCGTCGGCTGATCTGCTCGGCATGCTCGAGGTGCGCGACGTGTGCGCGGCGCTGACCTCGGTGTGGGTGGCGGTGCTGCAGGCCGCTCTCGACGTGGTGATCCGCGCCAACGTGCCCGACGACGGCCCCGCGGCCGGCCGGGCGCCGGCGACGATCGCGGTGATCGGCATGGGTCGACTCGGCGGCCGCGAGCTGGGCTACGGCTCGGACGCCGACGTGCTGTTCGTGTGCGAGCCGGCCGACGGCGTGGAGGAAGCCGTCGCGGTCAAGTGGGCCACCTCGGTGGCCGAGCAGATCCGCACGCTATTGGGCACGCCCAGCGCCGACCCGCCGCTGGAGGTCGATGCCAGCCTGCGGCCCGAAGGTCGCAACGGACCGCTGGTGCGCACCTTGGCTTCCTATGAGGCCTACTACCGGCAGTGGTCCCAGCCGTGGGAGGTGCAGGCGTTGCTGCGGGCCCACCGGGTGGCCGGCGATGTGCAGCTGGGGGAGCGGTTCCTGCTGATGATCGACGAGTTCCGGTATCCGCCGGGCGGGATCTCGGCGGAGACGGTCAACGAGATCCGGCGGATCAAGGCCCGGGTGGACGCCGAGCGGCTGCCGCGCGGTGCGGACCCCAACACGCACACCAAGCTGGGCCGCGGCGGGCTGGCCGACATCGAGTGGACCGTGCAGCTGCTGCAGCTGCGGTTCGCCCACGACCTGCCCGCGCTGCACAACACCTCGACGCTGCAGACCCTGGATGCGATCGGTGCGGCCGAGTTGATCTCGGAGGGCGACGTGGATCTGCTGCGCGACGCGTGGCTGACCGCGACTGCGGCGCGCAACGCGCTGGTGCTGGTCAAGGGTAAGCCGGTCGATCAGTTGCCCGGACCGGGCCGGTTCCTCAACGCCGTCGCGGTGGCGGCCAGCTGGCCCACCGACGACGGCGGCGAGTTCCTGGACAACTACTTGCGGGTCACCCGCCGGGCCAAGGCCGTCGTGCGCAAGGTGTTCGGCTGAGGCCGGAGGCTTGCCGTGGTGGGCCGCGCCGTCGGCCCCGCACCGTTTCATAGACCCGGCGATGATATGAAGAACGGGTGCAGTTCAGCTATCAGGCGATCAGCGACGAGGAGGCCGCCGCGCAGCGGGTGATCTATGAGCCGCTGGCCGTGGCGGTGCGAGAACTGGTGGACGCCACCATTCGCACCGAGGCCGACGCCGAGGTGATCGCCGCCGCCACCGCGGCGATCGAGGCGGTGACGGCGTCGCTGCGGGAACGGCAACTCGACGGTCCGTTCGGGGTGCGGTTCACCGTCGAAGGCGAGGGCCAATCCTGGGGCAACCCGGTGGTGGGGCTGCGCAACCCGATCGCGCCGCCGCTGTCGATCGAACGCGACGGCGAGCGCTGCTGGGCCGACTTCGAGTTCGGTGCGGCCTACGAGGGACCGCCCAACCACGTGCACGGCGGGATGAGCGCGCTGATCCTCGACCACATCCTCGGCGAGGCCGCCAGCGCCGGTCTGACCCGCCCGCTGTTCACCGGCACCATCTCGCTGCGCTATCTGCGTGGCACCCCGCTGGGCCGGCTGCGCACCGAGGCCTGGATCGAGCGGGTGGACGGCATCAAGACCTTCTGCCGCGGCTTCATCGCCGACGCCGCCGGACCCACCGTCGAGGCCGAAGGTGTGTTCATCCAGCCGCAGTGGGCCCGGGACCCGCAGTGAGGTTCTACGTCGGCACCGCCTTCATGGAGACCCACGAGGCCGTCGAAATTGCCCGGGCCGCTGACGAACTGGGCTATGCCGGGATGGCCGTCCCGGACCATGTGGTCAACCTGGAGACGCTCCAGACCCCCTATCCCTACACCAAGGACGGCCAGCGGCGCTGGCAGCCGTTCACGCCGTGGCCCGACCCGTGGGTGCTGATCGGAGCGCTGGCCCTGGTCACCGAGCGGCTGCGGTTCGTCACCACGGTGTACGTCCCGGCGATGCGCAATCCGTTCGCGGCCGCCAAGGCCATCGGGACGGCGGCCTATCTGGCCCGCGGCCGGCTGGAGTTGGGCATCGGCGTGGGGTGGTGCCGCGACGAGTTCGAACTGCTCGGTGCCGAGTTCGAACGGCGCGGCAAGCGCACCGACGAGATGCTGGAGCTGATGAAAGCACTCTGGTCGGAAGGCTGGACCGAGTTCCACGGCGAGTTCTACGACGTGCCCCGACTCGAGATGGAACCGACGCCGCCGCGCATCCCGGTCTACGTCGGTGGGCTCTCCGAGGTGGCGATGCGGCGCGCGGCCCGGTACGACGGCTGGATCGGGGATCTGATCACCCTCGACGACGCGCTGTCGCGCATCGAGCGGTTGCGCGAGTTGCGCGCTGCCGACGGTCTGGGCATGGACGACTTCACCATCATCACACCGCTGGCCGACGCCTACACGGCCGAGCACTACCGGCGCGCCGAAGAGGGCGGCATCCATGGCATCGTCACCATGCCGTGGATGTTCTACGCCGGTCCGGACGCGACGCCGGCCGAGAAGATCGACGGGTTGCGAAGGTTCGCCGACGACGTCGCGATGGAACGGTAGCCGGGGCGCCGATTCGTTGCCAAGATCACCCATAGGGTGTGACGGCATCGCTTGAAGTTCCTCACATTCTTTGATACGCAGGCTATCTCGCGCAGCAAATGTGGCGGCAATCACGTCCCAGGGTGTTCCCTGGTGCGGTTTTCCCAGGCACAATGGGAACGTAACCAAATTGGACTAATTCCAGAAAAGGGGTGTTTGTCGTGGCGTTGCTCACCATCGGCGATCAGTTTCCGTCCTACGATCTGAAGGCCGTCATCGGTGGCGACCTGTCCGAGGTCGAGGCCAAGTCTCCCGACGACTACTTCACGCAGATCAGCAGCGAGGAGTACGAGGGCAAGTGGCGCGTGGTGTTCTTCTGGCCGAAGGACTTCACCTTCGTGTGCCCGACCGAGATCGCTGCGTTCGGCAAGCTGAACGACGAGTTCGAGGACCGCGATGCCAAGGTCCTGGGCGTGTCGGTGGACAACGAGTTCGTGCACTTCCAGTGGCGGGCCCAGCATGAGGATCTGAAGAAGCTGCCGTTCCCGATGCTCAGCGACCTCAACCGCGAGTTGGTCACCGCAGCCGGCGTACTCAACGCCGACGGTGTGGCCGACCGCGCGACCTTCCTGGTCGACCCGAACAACGAGGTGCAGTTCGTGTCCGTGACCGCCGGCTCGGTGGGTCGTAACGTCGACGAGGTGCTGCGCGTGCTCGATGCTCTGCAGTCTGATGAGCTGTGCGCCTGCAACTGGAAGAAGGGCGACCCGACCATCAACGCAGGCGAATTGCTGTCTGAGGCGGTCTAACCATGAGTATCGACAACGTCAAGGAAGCGCTACCGGAGTTCGCCAAGGACCTCAAGCTCAACCTTGGCAACATCGCGCGCAGCACGGAGCTCAACGAGCAGCAGTTGTGGGGCGCCCTGGTGGCGACCGCAGCCGCGACGCGCAACGAGCGGCTGATCAAGGAGATCGCCGAGGACGCCCTCGACGTGCTCTCCGAGGAGGCCTACCACGCTGCGCTCGGCGCCGCCTCGATCATGGGTATGAACAACGTGTTCTACCGGACTCGGGGCCAGCTCGAGGGTCGCTACGACGACCTGCGGCCTGGGCTGCGGATGAACATCATCGCCAATCCCGGTGTGCCCAAGGCTGATTTCGAGCTGTGGTCCCTGGCGGTGTCGGCGATCAACGGCTGCTCGCACTGCCTGGAGGCTCACGAGAACGTGCTGCGCGAAGCCGAAGTTTCGCGCACTGCGATCTTCGAGGCAATCCGGCTGGCGGCCATCATTTCCGGTGTGGCCCAAGCGCTGGTGACCGCGGACGTGCTGTCCTCGGCCTAAGGCTCTTGGCCTGGTACGAACACGCAGGCCCGCAGTGATCTTCGGATCGCTGCGGGCCTGCGTGCTTTTTCAGCTGGTCGTCGCGTGCTACAGCGAGCGCGCGATGATCTCCTTCATCACCTCGTTGGCCCCGGCGTAGATCCGCTGCACGCGGGCGTCCTCGTACATCCGGGCGATCAGGTACTCGCGCATGTAGCCGTAGCCGCCGTGCAACTGCACGCAGCGGTCGATCACCTCGCACTGCTTGTCGGTCAGCCAGTACTTGGCCATCGCGGCCTCGGTGCCGTCGAGTTCGTCGCGCAGATGGGTCTCGATGCAGTGGTCCAGAAACACCCGTGAAGTGCGCGCGATGGTCATGCACTCGGCCAACTCGAAGGCGGTGTTCTGGAAATTGAACAGGCTGTGCCCGAAGGCTTCCCGGCTCTTGGTGTAGGCGATCGTCTCATCGACGGCGCGCTCCATGCCGCCGACCGCCTGGGCCGCCACGATCAGCCGCTCCTGAGCGAGTTGGGCGATCATCTGACCGAAACCCTTGCCGTCGTCCGGTCCGAGCAGCGCCGAGGTGGGCACCCGCACGTCGGTGAAGGAGATCTCCGAGGTGTCCGCACCGTGCATGCCGACCTTGTCGAGCACCCGGGTGACCTGGTAGCCGGGGCAGTCGCGCACGTCGATCAGCAGCAGTGAGATGCCGCGGGCGCCGGCCTTGGGATCGGTCTTGGCGGCCAGCAGCACCAGGTCGGCCTGACTGCCGTTGGTGATGAACGTCTTGGATCCGTTGATCACGTAGCCATCACCGTCGCGGACCGCGGTGGCGCGGATGGCCTTCAGATCCGATCCGGCCCCGGGTTCGGTCATCGCGATGGCGCCGAGCACCTCACCGCTGGCCATCGACGGCAGCCAGGTCTTCTTCTGTTCCTCGCTGCCGTAGCTCAGGATGTAATGCGGCACGATGCCGCTGTGCACGCCGATGCCCAGGGACAGGTCGCCGGCATATCCCTGGGCATCGAACACGGCGAGGTCATGGGCGAAAGTGCCGCCGCCGCCACCATATTCAGTTGGTATCGAGCACAACAGCAGTCCCAGCTTGCCGGCCTCCAGCCACACCGACCGGTCGATGTGCCGCTGGGCATCCCACTTCTCGACGTGGGCGACGACCTCGCGTTCGAAGAAGCCCTTCGCCAGATCGAACAGTGCCGAGACTTCGTCGTCGTACCAGGACGGAACGTGCTTGTTGACCATGCAGGGCAGACTACCTGCGCTGCACCGCCCACGATCCGGGACCGGTGAACACCAGCAGCAGCAGCGCGAAGCAGAACAGCACCGCCGGCTCGCCACCGTTGTTGATCGGCCAGAAGTCGGTGGGGAAGTGCTGCCAGAAATAGGCGACGGCCATCATGCCCGAGCCGATGAACGCGGCCTCGCGGGTGAAGAAGCCGACCGTTACCAGGACGCCGACCACCAGTTCGATCAGGCCGGCCCACCAGTACGGCCAGGTGAACATCTCGGCCGCCGGCCCGGCACCCGGCCAGGCGAACAGCTTCGTGGTGCCGTGCAGCAAGAAGAGCAATCCGATCACGATTCGGAAGACGCTCAGCATCGGTGATGAGTACGTCGTGACGCGGTCATCGAATTTAGTTGCCATGGACTGACGGTAGGGGCCGCTGGTGAAGATGGAGGCAACCCACGGTCACGATTCGAGCATCAGTGTCACCGGACCGTCGTTGACCAGCGCGACCTGCATGTGCGCACCAAAGCTCCCGGTGGCGACCTCGGCGCCCAGCTCACGCAGCGCCGCTGCGAACACCTCCACCAGCGGTTCGGCCACCGGTCCCGGTGCCGCGGCATTCCACGACGGCCGCCGGCCCTTGACCGTGTTGGCGTACAGCGTGAACTGACTGACCACCAGGATCGGCGCACCGACATCGGCTGCGCTGCGCTCGTCGTCCAGAATCCGGAGCCGCCACAGCTTTTCGGCCAGCTTGCGGGCCACCGCGGGGTCGTCGGTGTGCGTGACGCCGACCAAGGCCACCAAACCCTGGGTTTCCGGTTGGATCTCGCCGACCACCTGATCATCGACGACGACGCTGGCCGAACTGACCCGCTGCACCAAAACCCGCATGCAGCAATCTAATCAGCCGGATAGAAGTTGCCGTGGAAGCCCTGCGGAATGTGATGGTGCAGCTGCGCGCGGAACACCGGACCGGCTGCCAGGTCGCGGGCATCAAGCACCACCAGCCGGGAGCGGTGGCTCGCGGCCTCATACTCCACGGTCAGCAGCCATCCGTCGTCTTCGTCGGTGCCGTCGGGGCGTGGCGTGAACACCGGTTCGCAGAAGCTGTTTCCGGCCTGCTCGGCGACGTAGCGGGTCTCGGTCTGCGCGACGACGTCGAGTTTGGTGACCGCGTCATACAGCGTGGCCAGTTGGTTGCGGCTGGAGAAGTAGCAGTACCGGTAGTCCTTACCTTCCAAATCCGGGTGGTGGCGCGGGAATTCACACGACGTGCTGCTGATGGTGTCGCGTCGCACGGCTCCGGAGCGGGTCACGGTGAACCTGGTCAGCTCCGAGTGCGCATCGGCCAGCGACCGGGTGCGGAAGTCGGCGATGCCGGCCAACACTGCACCGCCGCGGTAGGTGATGGCGTCGACGACGACGTCGTCACCGCGGTCGTAGGCGTTGCTGAGATGGAACTGCATGAACGGGTCGGTTTCGATAGTGCGGGCGTTGGTGCCGTCACGGTCGACCACGATCACCACCGAACCGCGTTCGGGCCGGTAGGTCATCAGATCGCCGAGCGGGCTCTCGCCGAGCAGCATCGGCAGCGCGGCCGGGATGATCGGGGATACCAGGAACACCAGATGCCGTTCGGTGAGCGCGAAGTCGTGGATCATCGCGGCGTACGGCAGTTTCAGCGAGGTCAGATGCCGGAGCCGACCGCGGGTGTTGGTCAGGTACACCCGCAGATGCGGTGCCGGGAACAGCTCGACTCCGAAGTTGTACAGCTCGCCGGAGTCCGGGCACACCGACGGGTGCGCGGAGTAGGAGCCCAGCCAGCGCAGCTGCCCACCGAACCGGCGCACGCCGAGGGTTTCCAGCGTCTCCGGATCGAGCTCATGCGGTGGGCCACCCTCCCAGAGTGCATACATCCGGCCGGCGTGCTGAATCACGTTGGTGTTGGCCAGATTCGACGGCATCGGATGCAGGATCCGGTTGAGCCGAGCGCCCTGCGACGGGGTGCCGATATGCGTGGTGCTGCCCCGGCCGCCGTAGTGGCGGGTGCGCGCGTAGCGGTTGCGGTACCGCACCGCGCCGTTGCCGATGGCGAACTTGGAGATCATCCCGTCGCCGTCGAACAGGTGATTCAGCGGGCGGTGCCGATAGTCCTCCCAGCGGCCCGGGCCGTTGCGGTACAGCGCGCCGGACAGCCCGGCCGGTACGGTGCCCTCGACCTCGGTGACGGCGTAGTCGTATTCGAAGTACTGCGGCTCGGAGGCGCCCAAGCTGGCCAATTCGTGCGGGGGCAGCGCGGCGATCCGATCTTGTGCGGCGCGACGCCGGGCACCCGGCAGCGACTCCAGATAGCTGAGCAGTGCTGGTCCGGGAGTCGGATGCTGGGCTGTGGTCATGCGCACCTCCGTGAGACGGATATACGATTCAGTCTCACCCTATCCCGGCTGAACCCTGGTCCGGTTCGCGTTGGACTACCTGCGGGCGCATCGCGCACTCGGCGCGATCCGCGACCACGACGTCGACCAACTGTTGCAGTTGGTCGTGCCGCACGCCGGCGCCGATCTCACTGTGATCGACCTGGTGGCCCAAACCGTCGAACCGGTGCTGGCCGCCGAACCGCACGCCGAGTTGCTGGTGCGCACCGTGCTGTCGCACTACCTGTCGCCGAGCAATACCTTGAGCGACGACGAAATCGCCACGGCCGCAGCAGCTTCGGTATGTGTTTAGCGCAACGAAAAGCCGGGCGGCGCAGCTGCGCCACCCGGCTTTTCGTATCACGACTCAGCAGTCGTAGTAGAGGCTGAACTCGTAGGGGTGCGGACGGATCTGCACCGGCATGATCTCGTTCTCCCGCTTGTAGGAGATCCAGGTCTCGATCAGGTCCTCGGTGAACACGCCGCCCTCGGTGAGGTACTCGTGGTCCGCTTCGAGCCGGTCGATCACCGCGGCCAGCGACGTGGGTGCCTGCGGGATGTTGGCGGCCTCGTCCGGCGGCAGCTCGTAGAGATCCTTGTCGACCGGCGCCAGCGGCTCGATCTTGTTCTTGATGCCGTCCAGGCCGGCCATCAGCATCGCCGCGAACGCCAGGTACGGGTTGCCCGAGCTGTCCGGGCAGCGGAACTCGAGGCGCTTGGCCTTCGGGTTGTTGCCGGTGATCGGGATACGCACACACGCGCTGCGGTTGCGCTGGCTGTAAACCAGGTTGATCGGGGCCTCGTAACCGGGCACCAGTCGCTTGTAGGAGTTCACCGTCGGGTTGGTGAACGCCAGCAGCGACGGGGCGTGGTGCAGGATGCCACCGATGTAGTGCCGGGCGATGTCGGACAGGCCGGCGTAGCCCGACTCGTCGTGGAACAGCGGCTTACCGTCCTTCCACAGCGACTGGTGGGCGTGCATGCCGGAGCCGTTGTCGCCGAACAGCGGCTTGGGCATGAAGGTGACGGTCTTGCCGTTCTTCCACGCGGTGTTCTTGATGATGTACTTGAACAGCAGCACGTCATCGGCTGCGTGCAGCAACGTGTTGAACTTGTAGTTGATCTCGGCCTGCCCGGCGGTGCCGACCTCATGGTGGCCACGCTCGAGCGTGAAGCCCGCGTTGATCAGGTTGGTGGCCATCTCGTCGCGCAGATCGACGTAGTGGTCGTACGGGGCGACCGGGAAGTAGCCGCCCTTGGGGCGCACCTTGTAGCCGCGGTTGGCCGAGCCGTCGGCCTCGAACGGCTCACCGGTGTTCCACCAGCCGGACTCCGAATCGACCTCGTAGAAGGTGCCGTTGATCTTGGAGTCGAAGCTCACCGAGTCGAAGATGTAGAACTCGGCTTCGGCGCCGAAGAAGCAGGTGTCCGCGATACCGGTGCTGGCCAGGTAGTTCTCGGCCTTGCGGGCGACGTTGCGCGGGTCACGCGAGTACGCCTCGCGGGTGAACGGGTCGTGCACGAAGAAATTGAGGTTCAGCGTCTTGGCGGCCCGGAACGGGTCGATGCGGGCGGTTGCCGGATCGGGCAGCAGCATCATGTCGGATTCGTGGATCGACTGGAAGCCGCGCACCGAGGAACCGTCGAAGGCCAGGCCGTCTTCGAAGACACTCTCGTCGAACGCCGACGCGGGGATCGAGAAATGCTGGACCACACCGGGCAGATCGCAGAAGCGGATGTCGACGTACTCGACATTCTCATCCTTGATCAGCTTGAAAATGTCGTCTTGCGTCTGTTCTGCCACTTACTACTCCTTCTGAGTGCTTCTGAGCCGCATGTCCTTCTGAGGGCAGGTCCTGGTTTGAGCGCGTGTCTTTCGCGGTGCGTGTCCAACCCGGCGCTGACGCTATGGAGGTGATGTTGCGCAGTAGTCAACCGAATGTTGCGCCGACGTTACGCAATTTCGCGGAATTTGCCGACACCTATGCTGGTGGGCATGTCCCGCCCGATTTCGTCCTGGCTGTACGGCCGCGATCCCGACGAAACCCCGCCCGACGCCTATCCGGGCGCCTCGTTGGGTTTGCCGGAGACCGGCCCCGGTTCACTGGCCCGCAGTTTCCGGCGGTTCGGGGCACTGCTGCTGGACTGGTTCATCGCCTACGGGCTGGCTGGTTTGGCCATACCGCTCGGGCTGATGAGCCTGGAGACGCTGCGCTACACCTGGGTCGGTTCGGCCACGATCATCGGCATCTGGTTCGCGATCGGTGCGATTTCGGTACGACTGTTCGGTTTCTCACCGGGGCAACTGGCGCTGGGCCTGCAGGTCGTCCCGATCGACGGGCGGCTGCACGTCGGCTTCGGTCGCGCGGTGGTGCGCGGACTGTTGCTGGCACTGGTCATCCCGGCGCTGTTCATGGACGCCGACGGCCGCGGTCTGCACGACAAGTTCACCAATACGGCCGTAGTGCGGCGCTGACTTGTATGCAGGGTTGTCTGCCCTTCCGCGGGCAACTGCACTGTTGGCGGCCTTGATTGCCAGTGCCATGCAGGACCCTCATTCGTGTGGGTAGCGCCGCGGGTGAGGAATCAGGTACCGCGTCACCGCCGAGTGAGGAATGCCGTACCTCGACGGGTTTCGAGTGAGGAGTGACGCACAGGGTTACTCGCACTTTGTGTACAGGGTTCCTCACTCGGCACGTGTCACCTGCAGGATTCCTCACTCGGCAGGAAAAATGTGCGTGGTTCCTCACTCGGCACAGGTTCACCGTCGAGTGAGGAATGCCGTACCTCGGGCGGTCTCGGGTGAGGAATGCCGTACCTCGGGCGGTCTCGGGTGAGGAATGCCGTACCTCGGGCGGTCTCGAGTGAGGAATGACGTAGCTGGACCGGTGTCGAGTGAGGAATGTCGTATCTGGACGGCTGCTGGGTGAGGAGTGACGTACCTCGGGCCGGTGTCGAGTGAGGAATCAGGGGCGGTAGCCGTAGGCCGACCGGCGCCAGGCCCTACCGACGTCGCGCGCTGCGCTGGACGTTGCGCACCTTGGCCTGGGTGGGCAACGGCCCCTTGGGCATCGCCGCGGCCGGACCGAGTTTGCTGCCCAAGGCCACGAGCTTGGATTCCAGCGTGTCGATCTGCTTGACGTTGATGTTGGCCGGCAACCGGTTGAGGTGTCGTTCCAGCTTGGCGAGCGGGACCTCGTCCTCGCCGGCGCCGACGATGACGTCGTAGATGGGCACGTCGCCGACCAAGCGCGCGGTGCGCTTCTTCTCCTGGGCCAGCAGCGGCTTGACCCGCGACGCGGAGCCCTCGGCGACAAAGATCACCCCGGGCCGGCCGATCACGCGGTGCACGGCGTCGAAGTTGCCGGTGACGGCCACTCCCGGCGTGACCCGCCACTTGCCGCGCAGGTTGTCCAACGCCCAGGCCGCTGCACCGGCTTGGCCTTCGGCCTTCTGATACACCGACTTCTGGGCGCGGCGGCCGAAGATGATGAACGCCACCAGCGCGCCCAGGATCACACCCAGCACCGGCATCAGGTAGATCTGCAGACCACCCATCCAGATGCCCGCGGCCGTCGACAATCCGACGATCAGCACGAAGGCCAGGATCATGTAGGGCAGCAGCCGCTTGTCTTCCTTGCGCTGCATCTGGAAGGCCTGCCACAGCTGACTGCGCCGCTGTTTGGCGGCGGCCTTACGGGCCGCCTTCGCCTCGGCCTTGGCCGCCTTGAGCTCGGCGGGCGTACGGGTTTTCGCCATGCACCAAGGATACGGTGGCGGCGCTCAGGGTTTTGCGGCGGCGGTGCGGGCCTCGACCGCCTGCGCGTACAACCGACCCGCCTGGTAGGACGAACGCACCAGCGGTCCGGCCAGCACCCCGGCAAAGCCAAGTTCCTCGGCGAACTTGGCGAGTTCGACGAACTCATCGGGTTTGACCCAGCGTTCCACCGGATGATGGCGCGCCGACGGCCGCAGGTACTGCGTGATGGTGACCAGGTCGCAGCCGGCCGAGTGCAGATCGCGCAGCGCGTCTTGCACTTCATCGATGGTTTCGCCCATCCCCAGGATCAGGTTGGACTTCGTCACCAGGCCGTAGTCGCGCGCCGCGGTGAGCACGTCGAGGCTGCGCTGATAGCGGAACGCCGGCCGGATCCGCTTGAAGATCCGCGGCACCGTCTCCAGGTTGTGCGCCAGCACCTCCGGACGGGTCTCGAACACCGTCTCGAGTTGGTCGGCGTGCCCGTTGAAGTCGGGAATCAGCAATTCGACGCCGGTGTTCGGGTTCAGCGCCTTGATCTGTCGCACCGTCGCGGCGTAGAGCCAAGCGCCACCGTCGGGCAGATCGTCGCGGGCCACGCCGGTGACCGTGGAGTAGCGCAGGCCCATCGCCTGCACGCTCTCGGCGACCCGGCGCGGTTCGTCACGGTCCAGATCGGCGGGTTTGCCGGTGTCGATCTGGCAGAAGTCGCAGCGCCGCGTGCACTGTTCACCGCCGATCAAGAAGGTGGCCTCGCGGTCCTCCCAACATTCGTAGATGTTGGGGCAGCCTGCTTCTTCGCACACCGTGTGCAGGCCTTCGCGGCGGACCAGTGACTTCAGTTCGGTGTATTCCGGGCCCATCTTGGCTCGGGTCTTGATCCACGGCGGCTTGCGTTCGATCGGGGTTTGCGCGTTGCGTACTTCCAGACGCAGCAGCTTTCGGGCCCCGGGATCGACAGTCACCCCTGTGATGGTACCCGGGTCGGTGCGTGCTCGCGGACTTCGAGGTGCCCGTCGAGAGCGGCGCAGACCGCGTCGGCCACCTGTTCGCGAACGTCGTCGACGCCGATCCGGCGGCCGAGTTCGGCGGAAAGGGACGTGACGCCGGCGTCGGCGATGCCGCACGGCACGATCCGCCCGAAGGCGCCCAGATCGCAATCGCAGTTCAACGCGAAGCCGTGCAGGGTGACCGCGCGGGTCACCCGGATCCCGACCGCGCCGAGCTTGCGTTCCGGGCGCAGCTCGTCGGCGGGCAGCCACACCCCGGAGCGGCCGTCCACCCGGATGGCGTCCAGTCCGAATCCGGCGCACACCTCGATCAGTGCTTCCTCCAGCCGCCGCACGAAGTTCACCACGTCCAGCGGTTCAGCCAGGCCGATGATCGGATAGCCGACCAGCTGACCGGGGCCGTGCCAGGTGATCTTGCCGCCGCGGTCGGTGTCCACCACCGGCGTGCCGTCGACCGGACGTTCGTGCGGTTCGGTGCGCCGCCCGGCGGTGTAGACGCTGGGATGTTCGAGCAGCAGCAGCGTGTCGGGCCCGCCGGCGGCCCGGGCTTCGGCCAGTTCGCGCTGCAGATCCCAGGCCGCCTGGTAGTCCAGCACGTCGAGTTCGCGGACGACCAGCGGTGCGCTCGAGGCCCGGATCGAGGTCATGGGTCGACCGTACCTGGATCAGCGTCGCAGCCGGCGGCGGATCAGCTCGATCAGCGCACCAGCCCGCGGGGCCGGACCAGGCCGAGGTCGAGATGGTTGCACCAGCCCGGGGCCGCTTCGCAGACGTCGGGGATCGCGTTGATCGCGGCCATCGCGGTCCAGGTGTAGCCGGGATGCTTCATGGTGCCGTCGTCGCGGCGCACACCCTTGAGGGTGAGTTCGGTGGGCGGATCACCCTCGACCACGATGCGGTACCGCGTCTCGCCCCAATCCCACTGTGGGTCAAGGTCTTCCGGCGATCCAATCAGGTAGATGGGGTGGTAGGTGATCAGTTCGCGGCCCTGAGACCACGCGCTCCAGCGGTGCTTCTGTGCCGCGACGGTGCCCTTGGGGATGACGCCCTCGGCATACGGGATGTCCCGGGCGGCCGCCGCGCATTCGACCTCGGCGGCGGTGACCTCGTCGATCTGCACGCCCAGGCCGTCAGCGACCAGGTACATCGACTGTGCGAACAACGGCACAGCCATGCCCAGGATGGTCGGCTCGGTGCGGAACTTCTCCGGGTCCTTGCCGAAGCCCATCCAGTCGACGTGGTCGAGTGGGGCATCGGCCAGCACGTCGACCACCTCGTAGACGTCGATCCGGTCGATCCGGCTCATCACCCGCGCCAGGGTCAGCGGCAGAAGGTCGCCGGCATACCCGGGGTGGATGCCGGCGCCGTGCAGCGACGTGCCACCGTCGGCGCAGGCCGCCGCGACGGCCGCGGCGGGTGCGGCGAAGTCCGGCGACGGGTGATAGAAGCCGCTGGTGGTGACGACGTTCTTGCCAGAGCGCAGCAGTCGGCACACGGTCTCGACGTCCATCAGCAGCGGTGTGTAGAACACCACGTCGGCGTCAGTGGCGATGATCGCCTCGACGTCGTCGGTGGCGATCACGCCGGTGTCGGGGATGCCGGCGAGGGCACCGGCGTCCTTGCCCACCTTGTCGGCGCTGTGCACCAGCACCCCGACCAGGTCGTAGACCGGGTTCTCGGTGAAGTGTCGGATGCCCACCTGCCCGACGTCTCCGGTCATCCACTGCACGACGCGGTAGGGCCGCTGCGTCATAGGAAGCCTCCTGAAATCTTTCCCGTCGGGTTTACAGTAAAGCGCATCCACGAGCCGCTGTGGGCAGGCAGAGTGGAACTCGGCGATGCGATGTGCATCGCCGCGGCCTCGGCATGGTGGCCGCCGGATTCACGAACTAGGAACGGATCTCACGCGATGCGCAGAGTCGTGCAGTTCTCCACGGGCAATGTCGGTCGGCATTCGCTGGCGGCCATCATCGGCCGACCCGACCTGGAATTGGTGGGGGTGCACGCGTCCGGTCCGGACAAGATCGGCAAGGACGCCGCCGAACTGTGCGGCCTCGGGCAACCGACCGGGGTGATCGCCACCGGCGACATCGAGGAGTTGATCGCGCTGCGGCCGGACTGCGTGCTCTACACCGCGCTGGGCGAGACCCGGCCGATGGAGGCTCTGGCCGACATGACGAAGCTGTTGGCGGCGGGCATCAACGTGGTCGGCACGTCGATGGTGTGGCTGGTGGCGCCGCACCACGCCGACGACTGGCTGCGGGTGCCCTTGGAGGAGGCGTGTGCAGCCGGCAACTCGTCGCTGTACATCAACGGCATCGACCCGGGCTACTCCAGCGACACCGCGGTGTACGGCGCGCTGAGTTTGGTGACCCGCGCGCGATCGGTGACCGTGCAGGAGATTTTCGATTACGGCAACTACGACGACTTCGAATACACCGGAACCGCAATGGGATTCGGCAGCACTCCGGACGACCAGACCCCGCTGGCGTTCCAGCCGGGCGTGGTGGTCTCGATGTTCGGTGGCCTGGTGCGCAACATCGCCACGCAGCTCGGTGTCGAACTCGACGAGGTGCGCCAGCGCTTCGAGCCCTGGTACACCGACGAGCGCATCGAGTGCGTGATGACCACCGTCGAGCCCGGCCAGCTGGCCGCCGTGCGGTTCGCGGCCGAGGGTGTGCGCAACGGTGCGCCGGTCATCACCGTCGAGCACGTCAACCGGCTGACCCCGGCGTCCGGACCGGACTGGCAGTACCCGCCGGAGGGTATGCCGGGTGTGCACAAGGTGATCATCGAGGGCGAACCGCGCATCGAGATCCAGACCAGCCTGTCGCATCCCACGCTGGACGTCACCGAAGCGGGCTGCCTGTCGACGGCGGCGCGCGCGGTCAACGCGATCGACTGGGTGTGCCGCGCCCCGGCGGGCCTGATCGCCGTCGACGCCATCCCGCCGACCGAGATGGTGCGCGGCCTGATGTGGTGAGTGCGCTCGCCGGGCCGAGTTCGATCCCCGCCGGGACGGCTCAGCTCGGTCGGCTGGTGGCGTAGGCCAAGGCCTCGCCGATGGTGTTGTGCCGGAACTCGAAGCCGGCGCGTTCCAGCACGGCCGGGATGGCGCGCTGCCCGGCCAGCAGCCCCTCCTCGGCGAACTCGCCGAACGCCAGCTTGGCGGCGAAGCTCGGGATGAACACGAACGACGGCCGGTGCAGCGTCTTGGCCAGCGCGTCGGTGAATTCGGCGTTGGTCACCGGGGCCGGTCCGGTCAGGTTCACCGGTCCGGCCAGGCGGTCGTCGGACAGCGCGAACTGCAACGCACGGACCTCGTCGTCGAGGGTGATCCACGGCTGATACTGCCGGCCGTTGCCGATCCGCGCGCCCAGTCCGGCCGCGAACAGCGGACGCAGCCGGGCCAGCATGCCACCGGTGCGGGACAGCACAAGTCCGGTGCGGGCCAACACCACGCGGGCTCCGGCATCGGCTGCCGGTGCGGTGGCGGCCTCCCAGTCTGCGCACAGCGTGGCCAGGAAACCCGTACCGACCGGATCGGATTCGTCGACCGTGCGGGCTCCGGTGTCGCCGTAGAAGCCGACCGCGCTGGCGTTGACCAGGACCGGCACACCGGTGTCGGCGATGGCCTGGGCCAGCACCTCGGTGGGGTCGATCCGGCTGTCGCGCAGGCTCTGCTTGTAGGCACCCGACCAGCGGCCGCCGCCGACGCTGACGCCGCACAGGTTGACCACCGCGTCGACGCCGTCCAGGGTGGCCGGGTCGAGTTCGCCGGTCGCGGGGTTCCAGTGCCGCTCATCCGGGTTCGACGGTGCGCGCCGAACCAGCCGCAGCACCCGGTGACCGTCGGCGCGCAGCGCCGAACTCAGCGCCGAACCGATCAGACCCGAGGAGCCCGCGATGGCGACCGTCGAGGAGGCCATGACTTACAGCCCCAGGTCGGCCTCGAATGCACCTTCCTCGAGGCGCTTACGAACCGTGGTGAGGAACCGACCGGCGTCCGCGCCGTCGATCAACCGATGGTCATAGGTCAGCGGCAGGTAGCAGATCGAACGGACGCCGATCGACTCGTTGCCGTTCTCGTCGACCACGACCCGGGGTCGCTTGACGATCGCGCCGGTGCCCAGCATCGCGGCCTGCGGCGGCACCAGGATCGGCGTGTCGAACAGCGCGCCCTGGCTACCGATGTTGGTGATGGTGAAGGTGCCGCCGGCCAACTCGTCGGGACGCAGGTTGCCCGAGCGGGCGCGGTCGGCGATGTCGTGGATGGCGCGCGCCAAACCGCCCAGCGACAGGTCGCCGGCGTTGTGCACGACGGGGGAGAGCAGACCCTGTTCGGTGTCCACCGCGAAGCCGAGGTGCTCGGCGTCGAAGTAGGTGATCTCCTTGGACTCTTCGTTGTAGCTGGCGTTGATGTTCGGGTGCGCCTTGAGCGCGTCGATCACCGCGCGTGCAATGAACGGCAGGTAGGTCAGGTTGACGCCCTCGCGCTCGGTGAACCCGGCCTTGGCCTTGGCCCGCAGCGCCACGATCTTGGTCATGTCGACCTCGTGGGTCTGGGTCAGCTGCGCGGTGGTCTGCAGCGATTCCCGGGTCTTCTTGGCCGTGATCTGCCGGATCCGGTTGGCCTTCTGGGTGGTGCCGCGCAGATGCGCCAGCGGGCTCGGGGCCGACGGTGCCGCAGCAGCAGCCGGGGCGGCCGGGGCAGCCGAAGCGGCCGGGGCGGCCGGGGCAGCTGCCGGAGCCGGGGCCTTCTTGGCTTCCGCAGCGGCCAGCACGTCCTGCTTGCGGATGCGGCCACCGATGCCGGTGCCCTGCACGGTGCTCAGGTCGACGTCGTTGTCCGCGGCCAACTTTCGGACCAGCGGCGTGACGTACGGGGTGTCCCCGGAGGCCGCGGGTTGCGCGGCCGGTTCGGGCTTGGGTTCCGGTTTCGGTTCGGGCTTGGGCTCCGGCTTGGCCTCGGCGACCGGTTCGGGCTTGGGTTCGGGCTTCGGCTCCGGTTTGGGTTCCGGCTTGGGTTCGGGCTTGGGCTCCGGTTTGGGCTCGGGCTTGGGTTCCGGAGCGGCTGCGGCCTGCGCGTCACCGATCTTGGCCAGCTCGCCGCCGACCTCGACGGTGTCGTCCTCTTCGGCGCTGATCGACAGCAACGTGCCGGCCACCGGCGACGGGATCTCGGTGTCGACCTTGTCGGTGGACACCTCGACCAGCGGCTCGTCGACCTCGACCGAGTCGCCGACCTTCTTCAGCCAGCGGGTCACGGTGCCCTCGGTGACCGATTCGCCCAGCTCCGGCATCAGCACCGGGGTGCCGTCGCCGCCGCCCGACGACTGCGCGGCCGGTTCGGCCGGCGCTTCCTCGGGAACCTGCGGTTCGGCCGGCTGCTCGGCCTGCTCGACCTCGGGCTCGGCCTGCTCGGCCTCGGTGGCGTCCGGGGAGTCCGCGGGTGCCTCACCGGCGTCGCCGATCACGGCGAGTTCGCCGCCGACCTCGACGGTGTCGTCTTCCTGCGCGATGATCTTGGTCAGCACACCGCCGGCAGGTGCCGGGATCTCGGTGTCGACCTTGTCGGTGGAAACCTCGAGCAAAGGCTCGTCGACTTCGACGGTGTCGCCCTCCTGCTTGAGCCAGCGGGTAACAGTCCCTTCGGTCACGCTCTCACCGAGTGCGGGCATCGTTACGGAGACGGCCATGTCAATTGACTCCTCGAAGGTCAGTCATCACGGGTCGAACTCTGGCTTACCACAGCGGCGCGCCTGCGGGTGGGCGTCCAGGGCGGTCTGTCCGACTCCATCCTGTCACTGATCGGGCTGGGCCATGAACCCGGGCCAACCGCGATGATTCTGGCACTATCGAATTCATGGGTTGGTTGGACAGGTTCCGTTCCCGCAGTAGCGGAACCGAGGTACGCGCAATGCGGGAGTGGATGGCGCAGCGAACCGGGGTCGAGGCCTTCGTCGAACCGAAGACCACGGTCACCGACGTCACCGTGGTGCTGGTGGCCGCCGACGGCGAATGGACCCGCCGCACCGTCGGCGAAGCCGGCGCCCGCAAGCTGTCCGATCAGTTGCGCATCCCGGTGTACGACGTGCAGAAGACCGGATACCCGCAGCGCATGCGGGACTTCGACAACCGTCGGCGGATCCAGCGCAAACGTGCGCTGCGCGAGGAACTCGGAGGCTGACACGTGCAGTTCGTCGACAGCAGCGACGGGGTTCGGATCGCGGTGTACGAGGAAGGCAATCCGGACGGGCCGCCGCTGGTGTTGGCGCACGGCTGGCCGGATTCGCATGCGCTGTGGGACGGCGTGGTGCCGCTGCTGGCGGATCGATTCCGGCTGATCCGATACGACGGTCGGGGCGCGGGCAACTCGACGGTCCCCAAGCCGGTGCGGGCCTACCGGATGGACCGGTTGGCCGACGACTTCGCGGCCGTCATCGCCGCCTGCAGCCCGGATGCGCCGGTGCACGTGCTGGCCCACGACTGGGGCTCGGTGTCGATCTGGGAGTACCTGCACCGCCCGGGCGCCGACCAGCGGGTGGCGTCGTTCACCTCGGTCGCCGGTCCCAGCGGCGACCACTACAGCGCGTTCATCCGGGCCGGGCTGGCCCGGCCGTACCGGCCCGTGCAGTTCGCCCGCGCGGTAGGCCTGGCGGCGCGGTTCAGCTACTGGCTGCCGTTCTCGGTGCCGGTGCTGGCCCCGGCGCTGATGCGGCGCGGCTTGGCACGCCGGATGCAGGCGCTGGACTCGGCCGGCGCGCCCAAGTACCGCGGCGAGAACTTCGACGACGACGCCGCCAACCTGCTCAAGATCTATCCCGCGCTGGTCAGTTCGATGCGCACGGTGCGGCGCGACCACTACGTCTCGGTGCCGGTGCAGGTGGTCACCGGCGAGCACGACCTGGTGGTGCGCGATTACGGGCTGACCGAGGAAGCCCGCTGGACCCCGCGGCTGTGGCGCCGGGTGCTGCCCGCCGGGCACTGGATGCCGATGTCGCACGCCCCGGCGCTGGCGCAGATGGTGATCGAGCTCGTCGAGCACCTCGACGGCGCGCCGCAGGCCCGGGCGTTGGCCCGCGCGCAGGTCGGCGCAACCGGCGGTGCGTTCGGCCACACCCTGGTGTCGGTGACCGGCGCGGGCAGCGGCATCGGGCGGGCCACCGCGCTGGCGTTCGCCGCCGAGGGCGCCGAACTGGTGGTCAGCGACATCGACGAGGCCGCCGCCAAGGCGACCGCGGCGGCCATCGCCGACGCCGGCGGCCTCGCGCACGCCTACCGGCTCGACGTCGCCGACTCGGGCGCGGTCGAGGAGTTCGCCGAGCAGGTGTGCGCGGTCCACGGCGTGCCCGACGTGGTGGTCAACAACGCCGGGATCGGTCAAGCCGGCGCGTTTTTGGACACCCCGCCCGAACAGTGGGAGCGGGTGCTCGACGTCAACCTCGGCGGTGTGGTCAACGGGTGCCGTGCGTTCGCCACCCGGATGGTGCAGCGCGGCACCGGCGGTCACATCGTGAACGTGGCGTCGATGGCGGCCTACGCACCCCTGGGCACGATGAGCGCCTACTGCACGTCCAAGGCTGCGGTGTATATGTTCTCTGACTGTCTGCGCGCTGAATTGTCCAGCGCTGCAATAGGTGTGACGACGATCTGCCCCGGCGTGATCGACACCGACATCGTCAACTCGACGCGCTTCGACCTGCCCGAGGAGCTGATCGAGTCGGCCCGCGACCGGGGCCGGGAGATGTTCACCAAACGGCGCTACGGCCCGGAGAAGGTGGCCGCGGCCATCCTGGCGTCGGTCCAGCGGGACACGCCGATCCGGCCGGTGACACCCGAGGCCTACGCGGTCTACGGCTTGTCGCGGGTGCTGCCCGCAGCATTGCGCCGGGCCGCGCGGACCAATCCGTTCTAGAACGCCCGGCGGATCAGGTCGGCGAACTGCTCCGGTGCGCTGCGGTGCGCGAAGTGGTCCGCCCCGGGCAGCGTCACCAGTTCGAAATCGTCGATCTGCGAACGCAAGTAGTCGATCGGCGTGGCGATCAGATCGTTGGCGCCGGCGCCGTAGATCACCCGGGCGCTGACCTGCGCCAGGTCGAATGGCGGCTGCGCACCGCGGATCGACCGTTCCTCGGCCAGGAACGGTCCGGTCTTGGCCCGCCAGCGGTCCTGCGCCTCGGCACTGGCCGCGGTGAACCGATCCCCGAGCAGCACCTCCAGTGCGGTGCCGGCGGGATCGTCGGAGGCGAACACCGCACGCATCGCGGCGTCCGGCCAGCCCGGAGCCCAGGCCGGCACACTCTCGTAGCAGACCACCGCCGACACCAGCTCCGGCGCCTGCGCAGCCGCGCCCAAGGCGTTCAACCCGCCGAACGAATGCCCGACCAGCACCGCCGGGCGCCCGTCGAGCACCGCGATGATGTCGTCGATGTGGGTGTCGATGCCGACCGGCTGATCGGTCAGCCCCGCCGAGGCGCCGTAACCGCGCCGGTCATAGGCCTCGATGTGACACTCGTCGGCCAACAGTTCGGCGACCGGCGCAATGGACCGGCCCCGGTCCATCACGCCGTGCACGAACACCACGCGCTGCGGGCCGTGCCCCCAGATCTCGGTGGTCGGCGCCGCGGCCGTGGCGCCGTCAGCCATTGGCGGCGATGTCCTCCAGCACCGCGAACATGGTGCGGGTCGGCACGCCGGTGCCGCCCTTGGGGGTGTAGCCCCACGGGCCGCTGGTGTTGTAGGACGGGCCGGCCACGTCGATGTGCACCCAATCGACGCCGTCGGCGACGAACTCACCGAGGTACACCCCGGCGACCAGCATGCCGGCGAAGCGCTGGCTGCTGACGTTGGCCAGGTCGGCGACGGTCGACTTGAGGTCATCTTTGAGTTCGGCGGGAAGCGGCATGGCCCAACCGTTTTCGCCGGCCTCCTGGGACAGCCGGGCCACCCGGTCGCGGAACTCGTCGGAGCCCATCACACCGGGGATGCGCGCGCCCAGCGCGACGGTCTGCGCGCCGGTCAGCGTCGAGGTCTCGATCAGATAGTCGGGCTCGTCCTCGCAGGCCCGCACGATCGCGTCGGCCAGGATCAGCCGGCCCTCGGCGTCGGTGTTGAGCACCTCGACGGTGGTGCCGCCGTACTGGGTCAGGACGTCGCCGGGGCGCTGCGCGGTCGACGATGGCATGTTCTCGGCCATCGGCACGGTGGCGATCACGTCCACCGGCAGCTTCAACTGCGCGGCCAGCGCGACCGTGGCGATCACCGCTGCCGCACCGCCCATGTCGGAGGTCATGTGATGCATCGAGGCGGCCGGCTTGATCGAGATGCCACCGGTGTCGAACGTGACGCCCTTGCCGACCAGCGCCACGGTCTTGGCGTCGGCGCGACCGGAGCGGTGGATCAACCGGACCAGCCGCGGCGGGCGCGACGAGCCCTTCCCGACACCCACGATGCCGCCGTAGCCGGCCTTCTCCAGTGCCTTGCGGCCCAACACCTCGACCTCGAGGCCGACCTGTTCCCCCAACTTCTTTGCGCGCTTGGCGAATTCGGCCGGGAACAGGTGGCTCGGCGGGGTGTTGACGAAGTCGCGGGCGGTGGCCACCGCGGTCGCCACCGCGGCTGCCCGGGCCGCGGTGTCCTTGGCGCCCTTGGCGCTCGACAGCGCCGTGATGGTGCGCAGCCCGGCGGTCTTGGGTGCGGTCTTGTCGGAGCGGAACTCTTCGAACTTGTAGGAGCCCAGGATCAGACCCTCGACGGCGCCGGCCAGATCCAGCTCGGACAGCGTGGTCAGCGCCTCTTCGGTGCCGTTCAGCGCGCGCCCGGCCGCACCGGCGGCCTTGCGGATCAGGTCGGTGGGCCACTCGTCGCGCGGCTTGCCCAGCCCGACGGCCAACACACTGGCCACCGGCAGCGACGGTGCCAGCACCCGGGTCACCTGCTCGGCGCCGGCCTTGGCGCCCAGGGCGTTGAGTGCGGCCTCGATCTCGGCGGTGGCTTCGGCGGTCAGGAACGTGCTGGGTGCCACCGTCACGGTGGTGGTGCCGTTCTTGCCGTCGGTGTCCTCGGGGCTGACGATGCCGACGATCAGCACCGAAGCGTCGCTGCCGCGTTTGGGCAGCGAGGTGGCGACGGAGACGGACGGGGACTGATGGCCAGGTGCGGTGCTCACGTCAACACCATATCGGCGTCGCCGCGGACGACTAGGGTGACGGCCGTGACTGAATCGAGCGCCGAACTGCAGCACGGCCCACTGGAACAGCGGCACCGCGATCTCGGCGCCAGCTTCGCCGAGTTCGGCGGCTGGCTGATGCCGGTGGCTTACGCGGGCACCGTCGGTGAACACACCGCCACCCGCTCGGCGGTCGGACTGTTCGACGTCAGCCACCTCGGCAAGGCCATGGTGCGCGGGCCGGGGGCGGCGGAGTTCATCAACGCCACCTTGACCAACGACTTGACCCGGATCGGGCCCGGCAAGGCGCAGTACACGCTGTGCTGCACGCCGGACGGCGGCGTGATCGACGACCTGATCGTCTACTACGTCGCCGACGACGAGATCTTCCTGGTACCCAACGCGGCCAACACCGCCGCGGTGGTCGAGGCGCTCAGCGCCGCTGCGCCCGAAGGCATCAGCGTCACCGACGAACACCGCTCCCGCGCCGTGCTGGCGGTGCAGGGGCCGCGCTCGGCCGACGTGCTGGGCAAGCTGGGCGTGCCCACCGACATGGACTACATGGGCTATGCCGACGCCACCGCGGCCGGTGTGCCGGTCCGGGTGTGCCGCACCGGCTACACCGGCGAACAGGGCTATGAGTTGCTGCCGGCCTGGGACGACGCCGAACCGGTGTTCGACGCGCTGCTGGCCGAGGTCACCGCGGCCGGGGGCCAACCGGCAGGCCTGGGCGCCCGGGACACGCTGCGCACCGAGATGGGCTACCCGCTGCACGGGCACGAGTTGTCGCTGGATATCTCGCCGCTGCAGGCGCGCTGCGGCTGGGCGATCGGCTGGCGCAAACCTGCGTTCTGGGGCCGCGAGGCGCTGCTGGCCGAGAAGGAAGCCGGCCCGAAGCGGGTGGTGCGTGGGCTGCGCGCGGTCGATCGCGGCGTGCTGCGCGCCGAGTTGAGCGTGCTCGACGGCGACACCCAGGTGGGAGTGACGACGTCGGGGACGTTCTCGCCGACCCTGAAGGTCGGGATCGCGTTGGCGTTGATCGACACCGCAGCCGGGATCGAGGACGGCCAACGGGTGGCGGTCGATGTGCGGGGCCGCCGGATCGAGTGCGAGGTGGTCAAGCCGCCGTTCGTCGAGGTACGCACCCGGTAATTCGATGGCGGCCCGGTTATACAATCGCTGCATGACCGACGGCCCGCTCGAGTTTTCGCTTGCCCGCAATCCGAACCCGGCGAGCGACCAGGTAAGGGCCGACATCCTGCGCGAACCCGGCTTCGGCCGGTACCACACCGACCACATGGTCTCGATCGACTACCGCGACGGCGGCTGGCGCGATGCGCAGGTGCTGCCGTACGGACCGATCGAACTGGACCCGTCGGCGATCGTGCTGCACTACGCGCAGGAGATCTTCGAAGGACTCAAGGCCTACCGGTGGAACGACGGTTCGATCGTGTCGTTCCGGCCGGAAGCCAACGCGGCCCGACTGCAGAGTTCGGCGCGCCGGTTGGCCATCCCGGAACTGTCCACCGAGCTGTTCCTGGAGTCGCTGCGCCAGCTGATCGCCGTGGACGAGCAGTGGGTGCCGCCGGCCGGTGGTGAGGAGTCGCTGTACCTGCGGCCGTTCATCTTCGCCACCGAACCCGGACTGGGGGTGCGGCCCGCCGACGAGTACCGCTACCTGGTGATCGGCTCGCCGGCCGGGGCCTACTTCAAGGGCGGCATCAAACCGGTCAGCGTGTGGCTGTCCACCGAGTACGTCCGGGCCAGCCCGGGCGGCACCGGTGCGGCCAAGTTCGGCGGCAACTATGCGGCGTCGCTGCTGGCGCAGGCCGAAGCGAGTGAGCACGGCTGCGATCAGGTGGTGTGGCTGGACGCGATCGAGCGCCGCTACGTCGAAGAGATGGGCGGGATGAACCTGTTCTTCGTGTTCGGCAGTGGTGGGTCGGCGCGGCTGGTCACCCCCGAACTGTCCGGTTCGCTGCTGCCCGGCATCACCCGAGATTCGCTGCTGCAGTTGGCCACCGACGCCGGCTTCGCGATCGAGGAACGCAAGATCGACGTCGAGGAATGGCGCAAGGGCGCGGCCTCCGGCGAGATCACCGAGGTGTTCGCGTGCGGTACCGCCGCGGTGATCACCCCGGTTTCGGTGGTCAAACACGGCGACGGTGAATTCACCATCGCCGACGGCGAGCCCGGCGAGGTCACCATGGCGTTGCGCGACACCCTGACCGGGATCCAGCGTGGCACCTTCGCCGACACCCACGGCTGGATGCATCGGCTCGGTTAGCCGCCGGCCGCCAACCCGAGCAGGCACAGCGTCGTGGTCAACTCCACGGCCGCGCCCAGCACGTCACCGGTGATGCCGCCGAATCGGCGCACACAATGGCGCACCACCAGCACCGTGATCAGCAGTGCGCCCAGCACCACCGTCGGGCCCTGCCAGGGGCGCGGGCCGGCGAACACCGCGGCGCCGGCTACTGCCAGGGCCCACAGGACGGGCACCCACAGCGGTTGACTGCCGGCCACCAACGCGCCCAACGAACTGCCCGGTGCGGCCGGCACGCCGCGGCGCGCGGCGAACAGCACCGCCACCCGGCCCGCGGCCACCGCGGTCAGCACGGCCAGCCCGCCCACCGCACTGAAAGCCAAGGCCTGCAGCACAATCGCGACCACCACCGCGGCCACCCCGAACGCACCGCTGCTGCCGTCGCGCATCACCGTCAGCGCCCGTTCGGGCGGCCCGTAGCAACCCAGGCCGTCGACCGTGTCGGCCAACCCGTCGATGTGCAGTCCGCGGGTGCACAACAGCAGCACGGTCACCGCCAACACCCCGGGCAGCAGGCTGCCCGCACCGAACAGCGCCTGCCCGCCGGCCACCGCGGCGGCGGCCAGGGCGCCCAACGCGACCCCGACCACCGGCAGCGCAGTCAGCGTGCCCCGACCGATCGGGGTGCGGCTGCGTATCGGCAGCACCGTGGCGAAACCGAAAGCCGAAGCCAGCGAACCGATCACGGCCGCGGCCCGGCCGAGATCCCAGCGGAGTCGAAGGTGGCCATCGAAGCCAGGGTGGCCACCGCGGCGCGCAGCACACCGAGCGCGACGGCGGCGCCGGTGCCTTCGCCGAGCCGCATGCCCAGATCCAGGATCGGCTCGAGTTCCAACTGGGCCAGCGCCAGGTCGTGCGCGGGCTCGGCTGAGCGGTGCCCGGCCCGCCACCACGCGCGGGCACCGGGGGCCCACTGGTCGGCGACCAGCGCGGCCGCCGTCACCACCAGGCCGTCCAGCAGCACCGGGGTGCGGCGCAGCGCCGCCTGGGCCAGGAAGCCGGTGATCGCGGCCAGGTCGGCGCCGCCGGCCACGGCCAGCAGCGCCACCGGATCCCGGCGGGCCGGGTGTGCGCGGTAGAGCGCGTCCCGCACCGCGGCGGTCTTGCGCATCCAGCCGGTGTCGTCGATCCCGGTGCCGCGGCCGACCGCAACCACCGGCTCGGTGTTGGTCAGCGCGCAGATCAAAACCGTTGCCGGCGTGGTGTTCCCGATGCCCATGTCGCCGGCGATCAGCAGGTCGGCGCCCGCGTCGATCTCCTCGTCGGCGATCCGCCGGCCGGCCGCCAGCGCTGCGCGGGTCTCATCCGGACTCAGCGCATCGGCCACGGCGATGTCGCCGCTGGACCGGCGCACCTTGTGCGCGCCGATCGCGGGGGACAGCGCTTCGGCGTCCACGGCCATGTCCACCACCCGCACGCCGGCGTCGACGACCTGCGCCAGCACGTTGATCGCGGCACCGCCGGCGTCGATGTTGGCCACCATCTGCGCGGTCACCTCGGCCGGGAACGCCGACACCCCGGCAGCCGCCACGCCGTGATCGGCGGCGAACACCACGATCCGGGCCCGCTCGAATTGCTTTGGCGGACACTGACCTTGGCAGGCCGAAAGCCACACCGACAGGTCCTCGAGCCGGCCCAGCGCGCCGGGCGGTTTGGTCAACTGCAGCTGACGCTCGCGGGCGGCGCCGGCGGCCAACGCATCCGGTGCCGGCATGTCGCTCAGTTCGGTGAACTCGCTCACGCCGACCCACCCGTCTTGACCGGCACCGGGATTCCGGCCACCACCAACACCACCTCGTCGCACACCGCGGCCAGGCGTTGGTTGCACCAGCCCAACTGGTCGGCGAACTGGCGGCCGGACGCGGTGGCCGGCACCACGGTCAACCCGACCTCCGGGCTGACCAGCACCAGCGGGGCGGCGAAAGCCGTGACGGCCGCGGCCAACTCGTCGACCTCGTCGCGCACCTCACCGCCGGACCAGCCGTCGGCGCGGTCCATGGCGGCGACCAGCCAGTTGCCGACGTCGTCGACCAGGGTGGGGACGGCGGCGTCGCGCAGCGCGGCAGCGACCTCGACGGTCTCGACGGTCTGCCAATGCTGCGGACGACGGCCGCGGTGCGCGGCGATCCGGGCCGCGAAATCGGCGTCCTGCCCACCGCGTCCGGTCGCGATGTAGCGCACCGGGGTCGCGCCCGCCGCGCGGGTGACCGCGTCCTCGGCCCAGCCAGACTTGCCCGACCGGATGCCGCCGAGCACCAAGGTGCGCATCGCTGCGTCAGTCGATGCTGTCGCCGGGTTTGACCTGCGGGCGCGGTGCGCGCATCCGGCGCAGCTGCGAGGCCCGCATGGCGGCGTAGAAGCCCAGCCGCAGCCGGCCTTCGCTGTGCTCTCCGAACTTCAGGTCGACGGCCTTGTTGGCCCGGCGGCCCACCACGATCCCGTCGCCGATCATGAACAGCATCATGATCAGCATGGCCGGGGAGAAGTAGAGCTGCAGCTGCGGTGTCGAGAAGCTGACCAGGATCAGCAGGAATGCGACCGGGATGAACAGCCCGAGCAGGAATCGGCGGGAGTCCACCCAGTCCCGCACATAGCGGCGCACCGGGCCCCGGTCGCGGTCGGTCAGGTACTTCTCGTCGCCGGCCATCATGCGTTCGCGGCTCTCGGCCATCCGCGCCCTGCGCTCGGCGCTGGCGGCCTTGCGCTCCTCGCGGCTGAGCTTCGGACCCTTCATGGCCTTGCGTCGGGCGCGCGCCTCGGCGGCCGTCATCGGCGCCGGCGCCACCGGTCCGCGGCGGCCCTGATCACGCTTGGGGGTGGGCCGGCCCTTCGGCGCGGTGGCCTTCGGGCCCGGCTCGTCGATCGCCTGCGACGGCACGTCCTGTACGTCTTCGGCGGGTTCCTTCTCTGAATCTCCGCCCTTGCGGCCCAGCAACTTCACGCTGCCAGGTTACCGGTGTCGGTCGCGGCCGCTGCGCCCCGGCGGGCCCGGCCGTACGCTGCACGGATGGCCGACCTGCAGGTGCTGATCGCGCCGGACTGCTTTGGCGACAGCCTGACCGCGGTGCAGGCCGCGCGGGCGATCGCCGCGGGTTGGCGCGCGGTGCGTCCGGGCGACCGGCTGACCCTGGCGCCACAGTCCGACGGCGGACCCGGATTCGTCGAGGTGCTGGCGTCCCGGCTCGGTGAGTTTCACCACACCGCGGTGTCCGGGCCGCTGCAGCGCACGGTGACCGCGCGCTGGGTGTTCGATCCGGTCACCGCGACGGCCTATCTGGAGGCGGCCCATGCCTGCGGGCTGTCGCTGCTGGGTGGCCCGCCCAGCACGACGACGGCGCTGGCCGCGCACAGCCGCGGGGTGGGGGAGTTGATCGCGGCCGCGCTGCGGGTCGGCGCGAGGCGCATCGTGGTGGGTCTGGGCGGCAGCGCCTGCACCGACGGCGGTCGGGGCCTGGTCGCCGCGCTCGGTGGGCTGGCCGCCGCCCGAGCGGCGCTGGCGCCGGTAGGGCTGATCGCGGCATCCGACGTCGAGCACCCGCTGCTGGGCCCGATGGGCGCGGCCCGGGTGTTCGGTCCGCAGAAGGGCGCCGACGCCGACACCGTGGCGCGGCTCGAACGGCGGCTCGCCGAATGGGGTGCTGAGCTGGATGAATTCGCCGCGACGGCGGTCAGTGCGCAACCCGGAGCCGGCGCGGCCGGCGGGATCGGCGCCGCGCTGCTGGCGCTGGGCGCGCACCGCGAATCCGGCGCCGACGTCGTCGCCCGACACACCGGGCTGGCCGACGACATCGCTGCAGCGGACCTCATCATCACCGGTGAGGGCCGCTTCGACGACCAGTCACTGCACGGCAAGGTGGTCAGCGCGCTGGCCCGCGGGGCGCAGCCGCGCGGTACACCGGTGCTGGTGCTGGCCGGCCAGGTGCAGCTGGACCGGCAGGCCTGCCGGGCTGCCGGGATCGCCGCTGCGCACTCGCTGGCCGAACTCACCGGATCGGTGCAGCGCGCCATCGACGACGCGGAGGCGGCGCTGACCGGTTTGGCGCGGCAGGTGGCGGCCGAGGTGGGACTGTCACTTCGGGAATAGCGCCGATTAGAGGTACCGTTGATTGGCGTGGGTGTTTCCCACCGTGAGGCACCCCCGAATGGCTATCAAAGGGAGAGGCAATGACTGTTCAGGACGAGTCGGCCACCACCACGCACGGCGTGACCCTGAGCGACGCGGCGGCCGAGAAGGCCAAGTCGTTGCTCGACCAGGAGGGCCGCGACGACCTGGCTCTGCGGATCGCCGTGCAGCCGGGCGGCTGCGCCGGCCTGCGCTACAACCTGTACTTCGATGACCGTTCGCTCGACGGTGACCTGACCGCCGAGTTCGGCGGCGTCAACCTGACCGTCGACCGGATGAGCGCGCCCTACGTGCAAGGCGCGGTCATCGACTTCGTCGACACCATCGAGAAGCAGGGCTTCACGATCGACAACCCGAACGCCACGGGTTCGTGCGCCTGCGGCGACTCGTTCAACTGACGCACCGGCTTTGACCCGACGACGAACCGTCGTCGGGTCAAAACGTGCCTACGGTCCGCATCACGTAGGAGCAGACCAGGATCTCGCCGTCGTGCGCGAGCAACTGCGCCACACCTTGGCGCTGGGTCGGTGTGGCAGCCGAACCGACCGGGGTGATGTCCATGGTGAACAGCACCTGAACGCTGTTCGGCGCGGAGAACACCATCTGGTCGATCGAGGTGACCTCGGCGCGCACCCACTGCTTCTGGAAGGCGTCGCTGGACATCGCGGCCAGGGCGTCGTCGGCGCGCCGGTCGCGCACCCCGTCGTAGAGCCCGCACAGCACATTGCGTGAGATGACCTGCAGATCGGCATCGGCCAGCGCGTCCAGGTAGCTCTGGATCGACGATTGCGCACTCGCGGCATCCAAGGTGAGCGCGGTGCTCGTACCCTCTTCGCCACGCATCGCCAGCGCGGTCGCGGTCACGATGGCGGCGACCACCGCCACGGTTGCCAGCGCGATCGCCACGATCCGGACCCGGGAGCGGCGGTGGTAGTCCACTTTCGGCAGCGGCCCGGTGGTTTCGGCGTCGAACGGGTAGGGGACCGGGTCGAACGGAACCGGCTCGGCAGCCGTGCCCTCGACCGGACCGCTGCCTTCGAGGCCGTGGTGCGGCGGATTGGGCCCGGCCATGGTTCCTCTCCCGGTCGTCGAGCGAATCATGAACACCGACGGATGACTGTCAGGCCATGGCTGCTAACGGTTTTGCACCATTGCACCGTACCCGCGCCGCCTCGGCTGACGTCTGTTACGCAGGTTAGCGCACGCGGGGGCGGCACAGCGGGGTCGTCAGCCTTGGGTAGTGTTTCGCCAGCCAAGCTTACGAACAACGGATGAGGCCTTTCGTGACGATTGCGGTAACCGGTTCCATCGCTACCGACCACCTGATGCGGTTCCCCAGCCGCTTCTCCGAACAGTTGCTGGCCGAGCACCTGCAGAAGGTGTCGCTGAGCTTCCTGGTCGACGACCTGGTGGTGCACCGCGGTGGCGTGGCCGGCAACATGGCCTACGCGATCGGCGTGCTCGGCGGTGACGCGACGCTGATCGGGGCGGCCGGAACCGATTTCGCCGACTACCGGCAGTGGTTGGAGGCGGCCGGGGTGAACTGCCGGCACGTGCTGCAGTCCACGACCGCGCACACCGCGCGTTTCGTCTGCACCACCGACCAGGACATGGCGCAGATCGCGTCGTTCTACCCGGGCGCGATGTCGGAGGCCCGCAACATCTCACTGGCCGACGTGGTGGCCGCCGACGGCGCCCCGGAACTGGTGATCATCGGCGCCAACGACCCCGAGGCGATGTTCGTGCACACCGAGGAGTGCCGGAAACTGGGTCTGGCGTTCGCCGCCGACCCGTCCCAGCAGTTGGCCCGGCTGTCCGGTGACGAGATCAAGCGGCTGATCTCCGGCGCGGCGATCCTGTTCACCAACGACTACGAGTGGGACCTGCTGCTGAGCAAGTCGGGGCTGACCGAAGCCGAGGTGATGGCCCAGATCGGGCTGCGGATCACCACCTTGGGCGCCGACGGCGTCAACATCGTCGAACCGGACGGCAGCACCATCCACGTCGGCGTCGTCCCCGAGACCGCGCAGGTGGACCCGACCGGCGTCGGCGACGCCTTCCGGGCCGGCTTCCTGACCGGGCGCAGCGCGGGCCTGAACCTGGAGCGCAGCGCGCAGCTGGGTTCGTTGGTGGCCGTGCTGGTGCTGGAGACCAACGGCACCCAGCAGTGGACCTGGGACCGGGACGCGGGCCTGGTCCGCCTCGAAGGCGCCTACGGCGTCGAGGCGGCCCGCGAGATCGGCACCGCGCTCGCCTAGAGCTCGACCGGGTAGGTCGGCTCGCTGATCTGCGGTGTGATGGTCTGCTCGATGAAGATCGCGTGCCACAGCATGAAGATCAGCACGGTCCACAGCCGCCGGCTGTGGTCCACCGCGCCGGTGCGGTGCTGCTCGAGCATCTGACGTACCGCGGCCCGGTCGATCAACGCGTCGGCCTGCGAGTCGTCGATCATCTGCTGGGCCCAGTCCAACAGCTCACCGGACCGCAGCCAGTGCCGGATCGGCACCGGGAAGCCCAGCTTGGCGCGGTGCAGCACATGGCCGGGTACCACCGACTCCAGTGCCCGGCGGAGCGCGTACTTGGTGGTGGTGCGGGTGATCTTCTGCTCCAGCGGCAGCCGGGAAGCCACCGCGAACACCTCGGGATCCAGGAACGGCACCCGCAATTCCAGCGAGTTGGCCATGGTCATCTTGTCCGCCTTGACCAAGATGTCACCGCGCAACCAGGTGAACAGGTCGATGTGCTGCATCCGGGCCACCGGATCCCAGCCGACCGATTCGGCGTAGATCGGCCCGGTGACGTCGGTGTGCGTCCAGTCGGCCCGGAAGCCGGGCAGCACCGCGCGCAGCTGCGCGTCGTTGAAGCTGCGGGCGTTGCCGTAGTAGCGCTGCTCCAGGGTGAGCGAACCGCGGTGCAGCAGGCTCTTGCCGCGCATGCCTTCCGGCAGCGGGCCCGACATCTTGCCGACCGTGCGGCGCAAGCGCTTGGGCAGGTAGTCGAACGCCCGCAGCGAGACCGGTTCGCGGTAGATGGTGTAGCCGCCGAACAACTCGTCGGCGCCCTCCCCGGACAACACCACCTTGACGTGCTTGCGGGCCTCGCGGGCGATGAAGAACAGCGGGACCAGAGCCGGGTCGGCCACCGGTTCGTCGAGATACCAGACGATCTCGGGTAGCGCGTCGACGAACTCGGCCTGGCTGACCACCTTGGTGACGTGCCGGGCGCCGATCGCCTCGGCCGAGGCGACCGCAACGTCGACCTCGGAGAAGCCTTCCCGCTCGAAACCCGTGGTGAAGGTGATCAGCCGCGGGTTGTGCCGGATCGCGAGTGCGGCGATCGCGGTCGAGTCGATGCCGCCGGACAAGAACGCGCCCACGGTCACGTCGGCGCGCATGTGCTTGGCCACCGAATCCTCGAGCACCGCGGTGATCTCGTCGTAGCGGGCTTGTTCGGCGCCGGCGCGGAAGGCCACCGCCTTGAACTGCGGTGTGAAGTAGCGGGTGATCTCCGGCGGCTGGCCGGGGGCGATCCGGGCGTAGCAGCCCGATTCCAGCCGGCGCACCCCGTTGTGCAGGGTTTCCGGCTCCGGGACGTACTGCAGCACGGTGTAGTGCTGCACAGCGCGCTCGTCGATCGAAGTGTCGAAACCGACCTGTTCGGCCAGGTCCATCAGACATTTCTTCTCGCTGCCCAGCACGCTGCCGTGCGCGCCGGTGGCCAGGTACAGCGGTTTGATGCCGAACGGGTCGCGGGCGGCGAACATCTGCCGGGTGGCGGTGTCCCAGATCACGAACGCGAACATGCCGCGCAGCTTGTTCAGCGCGTCGGCGCCCCAGTGGTGGTAGGCCGCGACGATCGCCTCGCTGTCGCCTTCGGTGTGGAAGACGGCACCGAACTGGCTGGTCAGCTCGTCACGCAGTTCCAGGTAGTTGTAGATCTCACCGTTGAACACCAGCACGTAGCGGTCCGGTGCGTCCGGCGGGCCCCAGCGCAGCGGCTGGTGGCTGTGCGCGATGTCGATGATCGAGAGCCGGTTGAAGCCCAGCACCGCCAGCTCATCCGACCAGGTGCCGGGCTCATCCGGGCCGCGGTGGCGCATCAGGTGCGAGGCACCGGCGACGGATTCGACGAGTTCTGCGGTGACGGACCGGTCCGGGTCACACACCAGCGCAAGCAGTCCGCACATCGGGCCAAAGTATGCCACCGACGCGGTGCCGGGCGCGTCCGGCGTGCTCGCGGGCCTGTCGAGCGCGGCCGGAGCCGCCCAAACACCCGCCGAGGGCGGCTGAAACACCGCGACGCGGGCCTCGGATCGGGAGGTGTGTCGAGCTTGGTGTGAGGGCGTGGTCTACGCTGCGTAGTATTCGATTCGCGCCGCGTGCGCGCAGTGGATTCGTGCAGGGCAACACATACAGGAGGCGCCGACGTGAAAAGCCGCGGGCTGGCCTTGACCGGGGCCGATTCGAAGGGCCGTTCGCGTTGGACCAGCAAGGTCGCTTTGGCGGCCATGTTGGGCGCGCTGGCCGTCACGATGAGCGGCTGCAGCTGGAAGGATGTCATCGGCCTGGGTTGGCCCAAGGGCATCACCCCGGAGGCGCACGCCAACTACGACCTGTGGATCTACTCGGTGGTCGCGGCCTTCGTGGTCGGCGGCATCGTCTACGTGCTGCTGTTCTGGACCACCATGTTCCACCGCAAGAAGGACACCGACACCGAGCTGCCGCGTCAGTTCGGCTACAACATGCCGCTGGAGCTGGCGCTGACGGTGATCCCGTTCCTGATCATCTCGGTGCTGTTCTACTTCACCGTGGTGGTGCAGGAGAAGATCGAGAGCCTCGAGACGGATCCCGAGGTCGTCATCGATGTCACCGCGTTCCAGTGGAACTGGAAGTTCGGCTACCAGTCGGTGAACTACGCCGACGGGTCGTTCAGCTACGAGGGCCTCGACGAAGAGCGCAAGGCCGCCATGGTGTCGGCGCCCGAGGGCGTCGACGAGCACGGCAAGGAGCAGCGCGGTGCCATCCACGGCAAGGACCCCGAGGACCGCTCGTACCTGAACTACAACGAGATCGAGACGCTGGGCACCAGCGAGGAGATCCCGGTGCTGGTGTTGCCGGAGGGCAAGCCGGTCCGCTTCGTGCTGGCCTCGTCCGACGTGATCCACTCGTTCTGGGTGCCGGAGTTCCTGTTCAAGCGTGACGTGATGCCGGACCCGGAGGCCAACCACTCCAAGAACGTCTTCCAGGTCAGCGAGATCCAGCTGCCCGAGGGCCAGAGCAGCGGCGCCTTCGTCGGCCGGTGCGCGGAGATGTGCGGCACCTACCACGCCATGATGAACTTCGAGGTCCGGGTGGTGAACCCGGTGCTGTTCCAGCGCTACATCGAGTTCCGGCAGGGCGCGGACGGCATGACCAACGCTGAAGCCCTCAAGGCGATCGGTGAAGAGCCGCTGGCCACCACGACCAAACCGTTCGAGACCCGCCGCACGGCGACCAGGTAGGGGTTAAGACATGCATATCGAAGCCCGGCTGTTCGAGATCCTGACCGCGTTCTTCGCGGTCGCCGCGATCGCCTACGGCGTGCTGACCCATCTGTTCGCGGTCGGCGGCATCGAGTGGGCAGGCACCACCGCGCTGGTGCTGTCTGGTGGTCTGTCGTTGATCATCGGCACCTTCTTCCGGTTCGTCGCGCGCCGCCTGGACACCCGCCCGGAGGACTACGAGGACGCCGAGATCAGCGACGGCGCAGGCGAACTGGGCTTCTACGCGCCGCACAGCTGGTGGCCGATCGTGATCGCGCTGGCCGCCTCGGTCACCGCGGTCGGCCTGGCGCTGTGGCATCCGTGGCTGTTCGTCTCGGGCATCGTGATGATCATCTGCGCGGTCGCCGGCCTGGTCTTCGAGTACTACCTCGGGCCCGAGAAGCACTGATCGCAGCTGCGGGTCCGGCATCGTCCAAGGTCACGATCACGGCGCGACTCGGCGCGCCACGGTCCCGTCGTGCCGGTTCGGCCAGCCACGTTGGGTAGTGTTGCCGGGGCACGACAGGCGCGTGCTCGTTACGGTGATCTAGTCGAGAAGGACAGACGAGGATGAGCGGGCCGAATCCCCCGGGACCGGAGTCCGACGACGATCCGGATGCGATGGACGCTGCCGACGCCGCCGGTGACCTCGATTCGACCGAGGCGGTATCCGAAGGCTTCCCGTCCCAGGCCTACTCGGCCCCGGAATCCGAGCAGTTCCAGAGCGCGCCGTACGTGCCGGCCGACCTCGAGCTCTACGACTACGACGCCTACGGCACCGCGGAGGACGAGCGTCCGCCGCGCTGGCCGTGGGTGGTGGGCATCACCGCGATCATCGCCGCGATCGCGCTGGTGGTGTCGGTTTCTTTGCTGGTCACCCAGACCGACACCGATCAGCTGGCGACGCCGGTGACCACGACGACGTCGGTGCCGCCGGTACAGGACGAGTTCCCGACCACGACCACGCCGACGACCACCGAAGAACCGCCCCCGCCGCCACCGCCGACCACGGAACCGCCGCCCCCGCCGCCGCCGGAGACCGTGACGGTGACCTCGCCGGCGCCGCCGCCCGCGCCCGCACCGGCGCCGGAACCCGAACCGGCTCCGGAGCCGGCCCCGGAGGAGCCCGCCGCCGAGCCGACGCCGGCGCCCACCACCCGCTCGGGACCGCGTCAGGTCACCTACTCGGTGACCGGCAGCAAGTCGCCCGGGGACATCATCTCGGTCACCTACGTCGACGCCAACGGGCGTCGTCGCACCCAACGCAACGTGTACATTCCGTGGTCGCTCACGGTGACCCCGATTTCCCAGTCGGAGGTAGGTTCGGTGCAGGCATCCAGCTTGTTCGGTTTCAGCAGGCTCAATTGTTCGATCACGACCAGCGACGGTCAGGTGTTGTCCGCCAACACCAGCAACGCCGCGCAGACCAGCTGCTGATGCGGGCGTCGAGCGTGGAGATGGAGAACCGGTTCGAGCAGCTGCTCAAATCACCCGAGGCCGTCGACCGGGCGCTGATCGCGGCGTGCGCGGTGGTGTGGCTGCTGGTGCTCGGGTTGTCGGTGGCCGCCGGGGTGGCGCTGGTCGATCTGGGCAGCGCGCACAGCGCAGCCATCGACGGCGAGGACGGCGGCGGAACCCCGTGGGTGCTGTACGTGGTGATGGGGATCTCGGCGCTGGTGATCGCGCTGGCCATCCCGCTGCTGCTGCGCGCGCGGCGGGCCGAACCGGGCGAATCCGGGCGCAAACCCGGACCGGTGCGCTCCGCGCTGCGGGGCAGCGAAAGCGACCCGCCCGGATATCCCGGGCCGACGCCGGCACGTTATTCCAGCGCGGTGATCTCGGCCGAAGAGCTGGACCGGATGTGGCTGCGCTGCGGGGTGGGCGTGCTGACCGCGGCCGGGCTGGCGATGGCGTCGGTGGCGGTCGCGACCCAGCTGATGGCGGTCGGACACGACGGCTGGTCCTGGGGCTTGTATGCGCTGGGTGCGGTGTTCGCCGGCGCGATGATCGCGATTCCCGGGTTCTACTTCCACCGGCTGCGGGCGACGCTGGACAACGCCGATAGGGATTCGGCCGGCTAGCTCGGGGCTGCCGTCGGTGGCCCAGATCTCGGGCTGAGGCCGGTTAGGAGCTCGGACTGAGGCGGCCAGGCGCTCGGGCTGAGGCCGGTCAGGTGCTCGGGCTGAGGCCGGTCAGGTGCTCGTCGTAGGTAACCGGCGCGGTCAATGGGGTAGCGGTGGCCGCTAGGGCGGATATCGGTCGTGAACCGTGAATTGTGTACGCATATCGCGAGTGCGGGCGTACACAATTCACGGTTCACGGCACAAACCGGCCCGATACAGCAGCGAGGCCGTCACCCGGTGGGGGTGACGGCCTCGTCCGCTCGCGGAGATCGACTAGTGCTGCTGGCCGTTGCCGGTGTCGATCTCGGTCTCCTGGTACTCCCGCAGCGCGGTCAGGGCACGCTGCTCGGAGGCGTGCGCCGCCTCGTTGATGGCGTCGGCCTGCTCCGGCGGATCCGCGGTGAGGAAGCTGCCCACACCGGGGGCGCCGGCCGAACCGAGCTTGTTCATCTTCTTCGGCAGCGGAGCGCCCTGGTAGTCCAGCGGGATCGGGTGGCCGTGCTCGTCGACCGGTCCGATCGGCTGGTGCAGCTCGATGTAGGCACCGTGCGGCAGCCGCTTGATGATGCCGGTCTCGATGCCGTGCTCGAGCACCTCGCGGTCACTACGCTGCAGCGCCACGGCCCAGCGGTAGGTGATGAACCAGACGATCGGGGGCAGCACCAGCATGCCGATCCGGCCGATCCAGGTCGTCGCGTTCAGCGAGATGTGGAACTTCCAGGCGATCACGTCGTTCATCGCCGACAGCGTCAGGATCATGTAGAACGAGATCGCCGCCGCGCCGATGGCGGTCCGGACCGGAGCGTCCCGGGGCCGCTGCAGCAGGTTGTGGTGGGCGTTGTCGCCGGTGAACTTCTTCTCCAGGAACGGCCACGCGCCCAGCAGGATGAAGATCGCACCCATGGCCAGCGCCACCCAGATCACCGCGGGAATGGTGTGCCCGAATGGGTAGAGCTCCCAGGCCGGCATGACCCGGGCCATGCCTTCGGTCCACATCATGTAGAAGTCCGGCTGGCTACCTGCCGAAATCTGAGATGGCTTGTAGGGCCCCAGTTCCCACACCGGGTTGATCTGCAGCAGACCACCCATCAGACCCAGCACACCGGCGGTCAGCGCGAAGAACGCACCCGATTTGACCGCGAACACCGGCATCACGCGGACGCCGACGACGTTGGTCTCGGTCCGGCCCGGGCCGGGGAACTGGGTGTGCTTCTGGAACCACACCAGCGCCATGTGGGCACCGATCAGCGCCAGGATGATGGCCGGGATTAGCAGGATGTGCAGCGCGTACATCCGCGGGATGATGATGCCGGCACCCGGCGCCAGGCAGTTGTTGCCGACGCCGCCGCACGGGAAGTCGCCGGCGAACAGCGCCCAGTGCAGCCAGCTACCGATCACCGGCATGCCCAGGGTGATCGAGCTCATCGCGGCGCGCAGGCCGATACCGGAGAGCAGGTCGTCCGGCAGCGAGTAACCGAAGTAGCCCTCGAACATCGCCAGGATCAGCAGCAGCGTGCCGATGATCCAGTTGGCCTCACGCGGGCGCCGGAACGCACCGGTGAAGAAGATGCGGGCCAGGTGCACCATGATCGACGCGGCGAACAGCAGCGCCGCCCAGTGGTGAACCTGCCGGACGAACAGACCGCCGCGCACCTCGAAGCTGATGTCCAGGGTCGACGCGTAGGCCTTCGACATCTCGATGCCCCGCAGCGGCTGGTACACGCCGTCGTAGGTGACGTGAGCCATCGACGGGTCGAAGAACAGCGTCAGGTACACGCCGGTGATCAACAGGATGATGAAGCTGTACAGCGCGATCTCGCCGAGCAGGAACGACCAGTGCGTCGGGAAGACCTTGTTCAGGATGCCGCGCCGCACCGCCGCCGACGGGTGATAGCGCGAATCGATCGCATCACCCTGTTTGGCCAGACGGTCTCCGATTTTCGAACTCATGACTTGCGCTCCCAGAAGGCCGGTCCGACGGGTTCGATGAAGTCGCCGTTGGCGACCAAGAAGCCATCTTGATCGATCGTGATGGGCAACTGTGCCAACGCGCGGGCCGCCGGGCCGAAGATCGGCTTGGCGTAGGCAAGCGCGTCGAACTGCGACTGATGGCAGGGGCACAGAATGCGGTAGGTCTGCTGCTCGTACAGCGACGACGGGCAGCCCAGGTGCGAGCAGACCTTGGTGTAGGCGAACAGGTCACCGAAGTTGAAGCTCTCCTGACCCTTGCGCTTGACCACCTTGGGTAGGTCCTGCGGCTTGATCCGGATCAACATCACCGGGTTGCGCACACCCATGTGGATCTGGGACAGCTTGTGGTGCGACTCGACGGTGGTGCCGTCGCCGTCGGATTCCCGCCACGGGAAGACGGTCTCCATGCCGCCGGCGTCGAGGTCCTCGGCCCGCATCTTGACGAACGGGGCGTGGCTGTCACCGGTGGCACGGGCCAGGTAGATGGTCTCGCCGTGGTAGCGCGGGGTCCACCCCGAGGTCCACAGCACGGCCTTCTTACCCTCGGCGGTCTCCACCACGGGCTTCCACGGGTTCTTGATCATGCCGCCGGCGAACGCGACCAGCGTGCCCAATCCGAAGGCACCCATGCCCAGGCCCAGCGAGGCGCCGATCATCTTGCGGCGCTTGATGGTCGAGCCTTCGAGCGCGTCGGTCAGGTTGGCCGCGATGGTCTTGCGGTGCAGCTCCGGGGAGGCGCCGTCGTGGCGCTCCTGGATGGTGATCTCCTCCGGGATGAACTTCTTCTGGAAGAGCACCGCGCCGATGCCGATGCACAGGATCGAACCGCCGAAGGTCAGGCCGTACATCGGGGTGGCCAGGTTGTACCACCAGCTGTCCGGGTCGAACTCCCACGGCCAGAAGATGAAGACCACCAGCAGCGCCAGACCGAGGAAACCGCCGAGCATCAACCAGCGGGCCACCGCGCGCTCGGCGCGCTTCTCGGCCTTGGTGCCCTCGACCGGCCACCGCTGTTCCTTGAAGACGATGTCGACGCCGTCGAGCTCGCCGCCGAGCGCCAGCAGTTCCTCGCGCGACATCGCGGCGAGCTGCTCGTCGGTGGGGTTGGTGCGGTTGTCGTTGCTCATGAACGTGCCCCGATCCACATCGTGATTCCGATCATGATCACCATGGCGCCGATCCAGATGAACATGCCCTCAGAGGTCGGCCCGAAGCCACCCAGGCCGTAGCCACCGGGGCTGCGGGACTCCGCAGCGTGCCGCACGTAGCTGACGATGTCGGCCTTCTCTTCGGGGGAGAGCTGCCGGTCGGAGAACTTCGGCATGTTCTGCGGGCCGGTCAGCATCGCGGTGTAGATCACCGCGGGTTCGCTGTCGCCGAGGTCGGGAGCCCACTTACCGGAGGACAGCGCGCCGCCCTTACCGGTGAAGTTGTGGCAGGACGCGCAGTTCAGCCGGAACAGGTCACCGCCGCGCGCGACGTTGCCGTTGGTCAGCGACTCGGTCGCGATGTGGTCGCCGTCGCGCGGGACCACCGGACCGCCGCCGTGCGCCTGGACGTAGGCACCCAGGGCGTCGGTCTGTTCCGCGGTGAAGTTCGGCGGCTTGGCCGGCGCCTGGGCGTTCAGGCTCATTGCGGGCATCCGGCCGGTGGAGACCTGGAAGTAGACCGCGGCCTCGCCGACACCGATCAGGCTGGGGCCACGGTCCGCCACGCCCTGCAGGTTGACGCCGTGGCAGGTGACACAAGAGGTCTCGTAGAGCTCTTGGCCTTGCCGCAGCATCGCCGAACTGGCCTCGTCGGCCACGGCCACCTGAGGTGTGGGAGTCAGTAGCGCCGCCATGCCACCGGCCATGGCCAATGCCATCATCAGCAATAGGCCACCTGTGGCCCGGCGCCGCCAGCGCCGTCGGGACCGGTCGTCGCTGACCGATCCGGTCAGCCGCGTGATCTTCAACCGAGCACTCCTGTTCATCACGGTCACTTGCTAGCGGACGAAGTAGATGACGGCGAACAGTGCAATCCACACGATGTCGACGAAGTGCCAGTAATAGGACACGACGATCGCTGCGGTGGCCTGTGCCGGGGTGAACTTACTCATGGTGGTGCGAGCGAGGAGCAGCACGAAGGCGATCAGACCGCCGATCACGTGCAGGCCGTGGAACCCGGTGGTCATGTAGAACACCGTGCCGTAGGCGCTGCCCGGGATGGTGGTGCCGTGCTCCACCAGGTGCAGGTACTCGTAGCCCTGGCCGAGCACGAAGAACGTGCCCATCGCCAGCGTCAGCAGATACCAGCGGCGCAGCCCGAACACGTCACCGCGCTCGGCTGCGAACACGCCGAGCTGGCAGGTGAACGATGAGGCAATCAGCACCAGCGTCACCGGCACCGCCAACGCGAGATTCAACTCGGTGGGCGGCGGCGGCCAATCGCCGTCCGCTTGGGCGCGCGCGGTGAAGTACATCGCGAACAATCCAGCGAAGAACATCAGCTCACTGGATAGCCACACGATGGTGCCGACACTGACCATATTTGGCCTGTTCAGCGAATGTACGCGCGACGTGATTGCAGTTCCCGAAGTACCTACAGCGCTCGTCACAGGTAGAAGTATGACGCTTTGTAGTTGTCGAACTCCACCCGGGGATGCATTTAGGTCGTTCCGGGAGCGGGCCGCGTTGGGAATTGACGTCCCGACGTGCGAATATCGGGCCGTGACCCGTTCTTCATCGCAACCCGCCCACCGTCCCTCCGGCGTGTCGGGGCCGGCCCCCTCCTGGCGTGGGGTGCTCGGTCAGCTCACCGAGGGCCATGACCTGGGACCCGGCGAAGCCGGTTGGGCGATGGACCAGATCATGACCGGGGCAGCCTCGCCGGCCCAGATCGCCGCGTTCGGGGTGAGCATGAAGATGAAGCGGCCGACGGCTGCCGAAGTCAGTGAGTTGGCCGACACCATGCTGGCGCACGCCCGCAAGATGCCGCCGGAGGTGATCGGCACCGACACCGTCGACGTGGTGGGTACCGGCGGTGACGGCGCCAACACCGTCAACCTGTCCACGATGGCCTCGATCGTGTGCGCGGCCGCCGGGGTCCCGGTGATCAAGCACGGCAACCGGGCGGCGTCGTCGCTGTCCGGTGGCGCCGACACACTCGAGGCGCTCGGCGTGCGGATCGACCTCGGCCCCGAGGACGTCGCACGCTGCCTGCAGGAGCTCGGCATCGGGTTCTGCTTTGCGCCGCAGTTCCATCCCTCCTACCGGCATGCCGGCGTGGCCCGCCGCGAGATCGGCGTCCCGACGGTGTTCAACCTGCTCGGACCGCTGACCAATCCGGCGATGCCGCGCGCCGGGCTGATCGGCTGTGCGTTCGGTGACCTCGCCGAGGTGATGGCCGGGGTGTTCGCGGCCCGCCGCTGCAGTGTGCTGGTGGTGCACGGGGACGACGGCCTCGACGAGCTGACCACCACCACGACGTCGACGATCTGGCGGGTGCAGGCCGGCACCATCGACCGGCTCACCTTCGACCCGGCCGGTTTCGGGTTCCCGCGCGCGCAGCTCTCCGAGCTGATCGGCGGTGACGCCGCCAGTAACGCCGCCGAGGCGCGTGCGGTGTTCGGTGGGGCCAAGGGCGCGGTGCGCGACGCCGTCGTGCTCAACGCGGCCGGCGCGATGGTCGCGCATGCCGGGTTGTCCAGCTCGGCGGACTGGCTGCCGTCCTGGGAGTCCGGCCTGGCGCGGGCCGCCGAGGCGATCGACTCCGGGGCGGCAGCACAGCTGCTGGCCCGCTGGGTGCAGTTCACCCAGAAGCTCTGAGCCGGCCCCGCGGGGTCGGGACGGACGGCTCGGGCGTGATGTCCGCGGCGTCCGGGAAGGTTGCCGCGCGATCCCATTGGGCCGCAGCCAGCTGCGCCGAACGTGCGGTGCCCAGCCAGCTGCCGAACTTGCCGGCCGCGTGCACCGGCGTGCACCAGGGCGGGCTGTCCTCGTCGACCGTCACGATCCGGGTGCCCGCGGTGGCCAACCAGCGCACCAGCAGACCGGTCTCCTCGATCAACGCACCCCCGGCTGGCGCGGCCTGCGGCAACACCACCTGAGCCGCGCTGCGCAGCGCGGCCACCACCGGCATCGGTGGCACCCCGCGCGCGGCGTTGCCGGCCGCGGCCAGTCGGCCGTGCCGCAGCATCGCCAGGTGCCAGCCGCCCTGTCCGTCCGGCTGGGCCGCCACCAGCTCGGTGACGTCGGCCAGTGCCTTGAGCCGCTGGCCGCGCCAGATGGTCTCGACTGCGGTGGCGGTGTGGTCACGCAGCCGCGCCGCGCTCTCGTAGAGCCCACGCCCGGCCAGTGCGCCGACCTTGGCGACCGGCCCGGCCAGTGCGGTGGCGTCGGCGCCGGCGATCAGGTCGGCCGCGCGCTGCACCGCCGCGGCGTATTCGGTGGCCGACACATCACGGGCGGCCGGGCAGCCGGCCACCTCGCGCTGCGGGCAGGCCGGCCCGTGCCGGCCGCGGGCGCCCAGCCGGGTGGTGCAGGTGCGCACACCGGTGAACTCGGCCAGCAGCGTCGCGGTGGCGGCGGCGTCGGCGCGCGCCCGGAACGGACCCAGCACCCGGTCGTGGCCGGGCGAGCGCACCACCTTGAACCGGGGGAACGGCTCGTCGGACAGCGTCACCCACCACCACCGGTGCGGGAAGCGGGAGCGCCGGTTGTACGGCGGGGCGTGCGCGGCCAGCAGCCGCAGTTCGCGCACCCCGGCTTCCAGTGCGTGCGCGCATTCGACGTGCTCGACCCGCTCCGCGAGCGCCACCATCTCCTTGATCCGGCCGCGCGGATCCGCCCCGGTGAAGTACTGACCCACCCGACGGCGCAGGTCGACGGCGGTTCCGACGTAGAGCACCTGGTCGTCTGGACCACGGAACAAATAGACCCCCGGCCGGTGCGGCAACGCTTGCGCCAGACCGCGTTTGCGGCGCTGCGCCGGTGTGACGTTCGGAAGGTGTGCGCGCAGGTCGGCGTAGGTGTGCACGCCCTGGTTGCCGACCCGCTCGAGCAACGCGTGCAGCACGTCGACGGTGGCGCGGGCGTCGTCCAGCGCCCGGTGCGTGGGCCGGCCGGCGATCCGCAGCGTGCGGGCCAACGCGCCCAGCGCCACGCTGGGCGCCTCGTCGCGGGTCAGCACCCGGCGGGCCAGCTTCACCGTGCACAACACCGGCGGCCGCGGCCAGGCGAGGTCGCATTCGGCGGCGGCCGCGCGCAGGAAAGCCATGTCGAAACCGGCGTTGTGGGCCACCCACACCGCACCCCTGGCGAACTCCAGGAACATCGGCAGCACGGCGTTGATTTGAGGTGCGTCGTGCACCATCGCGGTGGTGATGCCGGTCAGCGAGACGATCTGGGGTGGGATCGGGCGGCCCGGGTCGACCAGGGTGGCAAACTCGCCGAGCACCTCGCCGCCGCACACCTTGACCGCCCCGATCTCGGTGATCGCGTCCCGGGGCCCGCCCGGCTCGGCGGGCCGGGCGCGCCCACCGGTGGTCTCCAGGTCGACCACCACGAAGGTGGTGCGGGCCAGCGGCAACTCGGCGGCCGCGTCGACGTCGGCGAAGCTCAGTTGCGCTCCCAGGGGCTCACCCACGCCGCAGACGCTAGGGCACCCCGGTGACAAACATCGCTTTCGCCACTTCCGACTCAGCTGTCACAGGGCCGTGTCACGGCCGGATCGGCTCGCGCCCGCCGAACTTGTCGGTGGCCTGGCCTAGCGTCGCGAGCGCAGCGCCTGACCAGGCGTGTCGTGCAACGAAAGGATCGACGACATGGTGCGAGCACCGGAGCCGGGGGACGGGTCGATGGCTGACCGTGACCCCGACGAACCCGTCGTCATCGACTGCGATGACTGTGCTGTCCGCGGACCAGGCTGCCGAGATTGTGTGGTCAGCGTGCTGCTGGGAGTGCCGGAGACGTTGCTGGCCGATGAACGGGCCGCGTTGGAGGCGCTGGCGGAGGTGGGCTTGGCGCCGCGGCTGCGGCTGGTGCCGGTGCACCGGCGGCCGCGTCCGGGGGTGGCCTGACCGACGCCGGCGCCCGGCTGACCGACGCCGTGGGCGGGCCCGAATGCCCCGGATTGAGGGGCCGCAATGCGCGCGCCGGGCGAGCGGTTTGGCATCCGGGCTGATAAATTTGGGTCTTCTGTTGGACAACGCCGATGCCGTTTCGTAACCTATTTGAGACCTAAGGCGGTTCGGCGCCGACGCTCTCGCTGCGCGCCGAAGGCAGTTTGTAAGGAACGCAATCTTGAGGTTCGACGCCAAGCACGTACATGCTCGCGGTCAAAAGCGCTCCCTCAAGCGGATGGCTCTTGGCGTTCTGGCCGGCTTCACCCTGGTCGGCGGACTGCTGGTACCGGCGGCGCAGGCCGATCCCGCCGACGACGCGCTGCACAAACTGCAGGAGCTGTCCCGCGAGGCCGAGCAAACTACCGAAGCGGTGCACAGCGCGCAGATCGACCTGACCAACAAGCTGGCCGAGCAGCAGGCCGCCGAGCAGCAGCACGCCGCCGACCTGGCTGCCGCGGAGGCCGCGCAGGTGCAGCTGGCAAAGTTCCAGAGCAAGGTCAACAAGGTCGCGATCTCGATGTACATGGGTGGTCGCACCGACGGCTTCAGCGCGCTGCTGACCGCCAAGTCGCCGCAGCACCTGATCGACAAGCTGGCCGTGCAGCGCGTGATGGCGACCCAGATGTCCGAGCAGCTGGGCAACTTCCGCGAGGCCAGCACGAGCGCTCGCACCGCCGAGGAGGCGTCGGCCAAGTCGGCCGCCGAGGCCAAGGCAGCCGCCGAGCAGGCCGCGGCCGTACGCGCCGACCTGCAGGCCAAGCAGAGTCAATTGCAGGTCAAGATCGCCGTGGTCAAGGCGCAGTACGAGGCGTTGACGCCGGATCAGCGGGTGGCACTGGCTGCGCCGCACCCGGTTCCGGTGCCGCCGGCGGCCCCCGGGCCCGAGGCTCCGGCCGAGACCGCGCCCGGTCCGGAGATCCTGGCCGCACCGGATCCCGCCGCGGCCATCCCGCCCGGTGACGTGGCAGCCCCCGAACTGGCCCCGGGTTCCGGCGTCGGCAACGTGGTGGTGCAGGCCGCGCTGACCCGGGTCGGTTCGCCGTACTCCTGGGGCGGTTCCGGCCCCAACGCATTCGACTGCTCGGGCCTGGTGATGTGGGCCTACCAGCAGGCCGGTATCTCGTTGCCGCACTCCAGCCAGGCGCTGGGCCGCGGTGGCACCCCGGTCTCCCGGGATCAACTGCAGCCCGGTGACGTCATCCAGCACTACTCGGATGCCTCGCACTCGAGCATCTACATCGGCGACGGCATGGTGGTGCACGCGTCCACCTACGGTGTGCCGGTCAAGGTGGTGCCGCTCGATGGTGCCGGACCGTTCTACAACGCGCGTCGGTACTGACACGCTCGGCTCTGTCGCTGGCCGGACTCGCCGTCGGCTCGCCCTGGCCGCGGTGTGTGGTGCGCTGGCCGTGGGCGGCGCACTGACCCTGGCGTTCCCGCCGGGCACCGGGCAGATCCCCACGACACCCACCGCTCTCGACACCTCCGGCACGGCCGTCAGGCCCGAACTGCGGGTCGGCGCCGACCGCAGCGTGACGTTGCTGAGCATGGGCGGGCAAGCCACCGATCCGGTGTTGAACCGGGTGGCGGGCATGCTGACCGGCGCCACCGACCGCGTCGAGGCGTTCTGGGGCACCGACTGGCCGCGCGAGATCGTCATCGTGGCCACCGACACGCCGGACCAGTTCGCCACCGCCGCGCCGGGCGCCGCGCCGCAGATGGCCGCGGTAGCCGTCGCCGACTCCGTCGACATCAGCCGCCGAACCGCCGAAGGGCAACGGATCGTGTTGGCGCCCAAGGCTTCCGAGATGAGCGATGCGGCATTGGAACTGGTCCTGACCCATGAGCTGTTCCACTACGCGGCCCGCGCGCAGACCCACCCGCAGGCGCCGCGCTGGATCACCGAGGCGGTGGCCGATTACCTGGCCCGGCCCGAGCAGCCGCGCCCGCCGGCCGCGACGCTGCCGGCTGCGTTGCCCGACGACGCCGATTTCGATACCACCGGCGCCGCGCTGTCGCAGGCCTACGACCGGGCCTGGTGGTTCGCCCGGTTCATCGCCGACCGCTACGGCGAGGATGCGCTGCACGCGCTCTACGTCGAGTCGGCCGGCGCCAACCCGGTGCCGCTGCCCGAGGCGCTGGCCGACGCCACCGGCAGCACACCGGAGCTGCTGCTGGCCGAGTGGCGGCGCTGGCTGGCCGGCTGACACCCGTTAGGCTCGGCACTCGATGACCCGGGTGCTGCTGGTGACCAACGACTTTCCGCCCCGGCGCGGTGGGATCCAGTCGTATCTGGCCGAACTGGCCGGGCGGATCGCCGCGCCGGGCGGCCACGAGCTGACCGTCTACGCGCCGGCCTGGAAGGGTGCCGCGGACTACGACGCGGCCGCCGGCTACCGGGTGGTGCGGCATCCGGGCAAGTTGATGCTGCCGGTGCCGTCGGTGGAGTCGCGGATGCGGGCCCTGATCGTCGAACACGGCATCGAGACGGTGTGGTTCGGTGCGGCCGCACCGCTGGCGTTGCTGGGGCCGCGGGCCCGGGCGGCCGGTGCGCGCCGGATCGTGGCCAGCACGCACGGCCACGAGGTGGGCTGGTCGATGCTGCCGGTGGCCCGGTCGGCGTTGCGCCGGATCGGCGACGGCGCCGACGTGATCACCTACGTCAGCCAGTACACCTGCAACCGGTTCGCTTCGGCGTTCGGGCCGCACGCCGCATTGGAACACCTGCCGCCGGGGGTCGACACCGACCGGTTCGCGCCGGACCCGGCTGCCCGCGCCGAACTGCGCCAGCGCTACCGCCTCGGCGAGCGCCCGACCGTGGTGTGCGTGTCCCGCCTGGTGCCGCGCAAGGGGCAGGACAAGCTGATCGCCGCGCTGCCGGCCATCCGCGCCCGGGTACCTGATGCCGCGCTGGTGATCGTCGGTGGTGGACCGCATCTGGACCAGCTGCGCAAGCTGGCCGACCAGCACCGGGTCACCGAACACGTCACCTTCACCGCGGGCGTACCGTTCGACGAGCTGGCCGCGCACTACGCACTCGGCGACGTGTTCGCGATGCCGTGCCGTACCCGGGGCGGCGGGCTGGACGTCGAAGGGTTGGGCATCGTGTTCCTGGAGGCCTCGTCCACCGGGATCCCGGTGGTGGCCGGCGATTCCGGGGGAGCGCCCGAGACCGTGCGCGAAGGCGAAACCGGGCACGTGGTCGACGGCCGAGACGTCGCCGCGATCGCCGACGCCGTGGCCGGGCTGCTGGAAGATCCGGAGCGCGCCGCCGCGATGGGCGCTGCGGGCCGGCAGTGGGTGCTGGCGCAGTGGCGCCAGGATGTGCTGGCGCAGCGGATGGCGGCTCTGCTCGCCGGCTGAGGCCGCGCTAGCCCTTTGCGTAGATCGCGTCGATCTCGTCGGTGAACTTCTCCACGACCACCTTGCGCTTGAGCTTCATGGTCGGCGTCAGCTCACCGGTGTCCTCGGTGAAGTCCACCCCGAGGATCCGGAACTTGCGGATCGCCTCGGCGTTGGACACGTGCTGGTTGGCCTCCTTGACCGCGTGCTCCACCTCGGCGAGCAGGTCGGAATCCTGCACCAGGTCGGCCACCGCGGCGTCAGCACGCTTGCCGTTGCGTTCCTTCCAGCCCTCGAAGGCCTCCGGGTCGATGGTGATCAACGCACCGATGAACGGCTGCGCGTCGCCGACCACCAGCGCCTGGCTGATCAGCGGGTGCGCCCGCAGCGGGTCTTCGAGCACCGCGGGCGCGACGTTCTTGCCGCCGGCGGTCACGATGATCTCCTTCTTGCGGCCGACGATCTGCACGAACCCCTCGTCGTCGACGGTGCCGAGGTCACCGGTGTGGAACCAGCCGTCGGTCAGGGCTTCGGCGGTGGCTTCCTCGTTGCGCCAGTAGCCGTTGAACACCACACCGCCGGCAACCAGCAGTTCGCCGTCCTCGGCGATGCGTAACTTGTTGCCGGGCAACAGGGTTCCGACAGTGCCTACCTTCATGTTGTCCATCCGGTTGACCGTGATCGCGGCGCTGGTCTCGGTCAGTCCGTAGCCCTCGTAGATGGTCAGCCCGACGCCGCGGTAGAAGTGGCACAGCCGGGCGCCCAGCGGCGCACCGCCGGAGATCGAGGCCCGGCAGTCTCCGCCGAGTGCCGCACGCAGCTTGTGGTACACCAGCTTGTCGAACAGCGCGTGCCGCAGCCGCAGCAGCAGGCCGGGTCCGCCGTGATCCAGCGCCTCGCTGTAGTCGATCGCGGTCTTGGCCGCGAGCGCGAAGATCTTGCCCTTGCCGTCGTTGCTGGCGTTCTGCTCGGCGGTGTTGTAGACCTTCTCGAACACCCGTGGCACCGACACCACGATGGTTGGCTTGAACACCGAGAACATCGGCACCAGGTTCTTGATGTCGCTGGTGAACCCGACCGTGACCTTGTTGTGGAAGGCCGCCAGCGTGATCGCCCGGGCCAGCACATGGGCCAGCGGCAGGAACACCAGCATGCGCTGCCCCTCGGTGAGCAGGCTGGGCACGCAGTCGGCGGCGCCCTTGATCTCGTAGAGCAGATTGGAATGGGTCAACTGGCAGCCCTTGGGCCGGCCGGTGGTGCCCGAGGTGTAGATCAGGGTGGCCGCGTCGGCCGACCGGATGCCGGCCACCCGCTGGTCCACCTCGCTGGGATCCACCGATGCGCCGGCCTCGGCCAGCTCGTCGAGCGCGGCCGGGCCTGCGGTGTCGATGTGGAACACCCGGCGCAACTCGGGCAGCTGATCGGCCAGCTGCGCGGCGATGGCAGCGTGCGCGTCGTTCTCCACGAACAGCGCCACCGCACCGGAGTCCGACAGCACCCAGGCGACCTGCTCGGCCGAGGAGGTCTCGTAGATCGGCACGGTCAGCGCGCCGGTCGCCAGGATGGCCAGGTCCAGGATGGCCCACTCGAACCGGGTCGCACTCAGGATGGCCACCCGGTCACCGGGCTGCACACCCTGGGCGATCAGGCCGCGCGCTGCCGAGCGGATCAACTCGGCGGCCTGCGCCGCGGTGACGTCGTGCCACTGGCCGTCGATCAGGCGCTGGTAGATGACGTAGTCCGGGTCGTTGCGCTCATGGTCGAACACGGCAGCGACGACGTTGTCGTCCTCGGCGATTTCGAATGTTGCGGGAACGCTGAACTCGCGCACTTCGGTGGCCTCTTCCGGGTCGGCGGTCAATGCCACCAGCCTAGTCGGCAGGTTTGCGCCGGTGTGGGAGTGTTCGGCAGGTCGGGGAGGTTGCCCGGCCTGGTCGCCGGTATGTGAAGCTAATGGGCGATGAACAGCATTCAGGTGGCCGACGAGACGTTCGTGGCGGCCGACGGCGCCGTGGTGGGTGCGGCGATCGCGGATCCGGCGCGCTGGCGGCGCTGGTGGCCCGATCTGAGCTTGAAGGTGGTCGAGGAGCGCGGCGAGGCGGGGATCCGCTGGACGGTGTCCGGGCCGCTGACCGGATCGATGGAAATCTGGTTGGAGCCCATGCTCGACGGCGTGATCCTGCACTACTTCCTGCACGCCGAACCGGCGGGTGTGACCGCGCACCAACTGGCCAAGCTGAACCTGGCCAAGCTCAACCACGCACGCCGGGTGGCCGGCAAGCGGATGGCCTTCGAAGTCAAGGGCGAACTGGAGTGCAACCGTCCGGTCGGGGCGGCACCTCAGGGCTGACGAGCCCCTCCCGGCGGGTGGGATGACAGGCGAGGTCGCAGGCGGTACGGGTACCGTCTGCAGACGAGCGGACAACTGCAAGTCATAGAGCGTTAGGGCAGCGATCACGTGGCGGACAAGACGACGCAAACCATCTACATCGATGCCGATCCGGGCACGGTGATGGACGTGATAGCCGACATCGGCTCGTATCCGGAGTGGGTCAAGGAGTACCAGGAAACCGAGGTGCTCGAGACCGGCGCCGACGGCAACCCGAAAGTGGCCCGGCTGGTGCTGGACGCCGCGGTGCTCAAGGACACCATGGTGTTCGAGTACGAGTGGCCCGCCGACCGTCGTTCGGTGCGCTGGTGGTTGGTATCGAGTTCGCTGCTCAAGGCGCTCGACGGGGAATATCGCTTGGTGCCCAAGGGATCCGGCACCGAGGTCACCTATGAGCTTGCGGTCGATCTGCTGATCCCGATGATCGGGCTGCTCAAGCGCAAGGCCGAACGTCGACTCACCGACACCGCACTCAAGGACCTGAAGAAGAGAGTCGAAGGCTGACCGAATCCAGCGCAGCGGCCGCCGTCCGCGCCCAGATCAGCCTGTTCGTCGGCAAGGGCGGGGTTGGCAAGTCGACGCTGGCGTCGGCCACCGCGGTGCGCATTGCGCAGTCCGGTGCCCGGGTGCTGCTGGTGTCCACCGACCAGGCGCACTCACTCGGCGACGTGCTCGGGGTGCCGGTGCCGGCCACCGGTGTGCGCGACCCGGTCCGGGTGCTGACCGATGATCCCGATGCCGGTGGCGGTTCGCTGGATGCGCTGGCCGTCGACACCCTGGCGCTGCTGGCGGCCCGGTGGCGCGAAGTGGCCGCCACGCTGGCCGGCCGGTTCCCGGACTCCGAGCTGGGCGATGTTGCGCCGGAAGAACTTTCGGCGCTGCCTGGAATCCAGGAGGTACTCGGACTGCACGAGGTGGCCGAGCTGGCGAACTCCGGACAGTGGGACACCATCGTGGTGGACTGCGCGTCCACCGCGGACGCGCTGCGGATGCTGACCCTGCCGTCGACCTTCGGGCTGTATCTGGAGCGGGCCTGGCCGCGGCACCGGCGGTTGTCCTCGGTGACCGACGCTGCGAGCGCGGCCGTGGTGGGCGTGTTGGAGCGGATCAGCGCCGGCATCGAGACGCTGGGCGCGCTGCTGACCGACGAGGACGTCGTCGGCGCGCACCTGGTGATGACCGCCGAACGGGTGGTGGCCGCCGAAGCCGCGCGCACCCTGGGGTCGCTGTCGTTGATGGGGGTGCGGGTCACCGAACTGATCGTCAACCAGGTACTGCTGCAAGACGACTCGTACGAGTACCGCAACCTGCCCGACCATCCGGCCTTCGATTGGTATGCCGAGCGGATCAGCGAGCAGCGCGCGGTGCTCGACGAACTGAGCGGCACCATCGGCGATGTGCAACTGGTGCTGACGCCGCATCTGCCCGGCGAACCGATCGGACCCAAGGCGCTCGCCGAGTTGCTCGACGCCGCCCGCCGCCGCGACGGCTCGGCTCCGCCCGGCCCGCTGCGCCCGGTGGTGGACTTGGAGTCCGGCACGGGACTCGGCTCGATCTACCGATTGCGACTAGAGTTACCGCATGTCGACTCCGGGGCGCTGTCCCTGGGCCGGGTCGACGATGATCTGATCATCGGGGTGGGGGGCATGCGCCGGCGGGTCCGGCTGGCCTCCGTCTTGCGTCGGTGCATCGTGATCAACGCCCAACTCAAGGGCAATCAGTTGACCGTGCGTTTTCGTCCCAACCCGGAGGTGTGGCCGAAGTGAGTGGGTCGCACTCGGATCTGGGTCCGGAGCTGCGTGCCTTGGCCGCAGCCCTGCTGGACCGGATCGACCCTGCGGTGCGCGCTGCCGCGGCGTTGGCCGCCGCCCGCTCCGGCGACAGCCCGGGCCGCTGCCAGCAGGTGTGGTGCCCGGTGTGCGCGTTGGCCGCGGTCGCCGCCGGTGAGGAGCATCCGCTGCTGACCGTGATCGCCGAGCATTCGATGGCGCTGCTGACCGTGGTGCGCGCGGTGATCGACGGCCACGACGCGGCCGCGCCGGCCGGCCCACCGCAGCCGCCCACCGACCCGAGCGGGCCACCACCGCAGACCGCGGACGACGCGGGTCCGGCGGCCGAACCGCGGCCCGCGGCCGAACCGGGTGGGCCCGGCGGCGCCGGCCGATATCAGCCCATCCACGTCACCGTCGAGGACTGATCGCAAACTCGCGTGTAGTCGCTACGGGTACCGGTGGGTAAAGTTGGCGCACGGCATCGTCGTCGTCGATGTGCGTCCGAGCGGGAGGGTCCATGTGGTATTGGCTGTTCAAGTACATCCTGCTGGGACCGCTACTGGCCGCCCTGGGTAGGCCAAAAGTCCAAGGCTTGGAACATGTTCCGGCTGATGGGCCGGCGATTCTGGCCAGCAACCACCTGGCCGTGATGGACAGCTTCTACCTGCCGCTGGTGGTGCGCCGCCGGATCACCTTCCTGGCCAAGCAGGAGTACTTCACCGGCACCGGGATCAAGGGCCGGTTCCTGGCCTGGTTCTACACCGTGGTCGGGCAGGTTCCGATCGACCGCACCAACGCCGACTCGGCGCAGGACGCGCTGCAGACCGCAGCCCGCATCCTGGGCGAGGGCAAGCTGCTGGGCATGTACCCGGAGGGCACCCGCTCGCCCGACGGCCGGCTCTACAAGGGCAAGACCGGCCTGGCCCGGCTGGCGCTCGAGACCGGTGTTCCGGTGATCCCGGTCGCGATGGTCGGCACCGACGTGGTCAACCCGCCGGGCCGCAAGGGCCTGCGGTTCGGCCGGGTCGAGGTGCGGTTCGGCAAGCCGATGGACTTCTCCCGGTTCGACGGCATGGCCGGCAACCGGTTCATCGAGCGCGCCGTGGTCGACGAGGTGATCTACGAGCTGATGCGGCTGTCCGGCCAGGAGTACGTCGACATCTACGCGGCCACGCTCAAGACGGGCGCAACGCAGGATCCGCCGGTGTCCCGGCTGCCGGAGTCGGCCGCGGGCTGACCCCCGGGTGGGATTTGCACACCACCGCGGTCACCACGATGACCGCCAGCGCCCACCACACGTAGGACGCGCCGAGCAGCTGCCGCCACAGCGCGGCCTGGGCCTCGCGGTGCTCGGGCATCAGCAGCAGCGGGTAGCTGGTCATCAGCAGCACCCCGACCACGGTCACGACGCCCAATGCGATGTTGCGCCACCGCACGGCCAGCAATCCCAGTGTCAGCAGCGCCGGCAACGCCCACACCCAGTGGTGTGACCAGGACACCGGCGAGACCACCAGACCGAACAGCGCCACCGTGATCAGCGCCAGCACCGGCTGCTCGGCGCGCAGCGCGTGCCGGCCGGCCCACACCGTCAGCGCCAGCACCAGCAGGCACAGCGTCACCCAGAGCAGGAACCGCGGTCCGTCCGGTATGCCGAGCCGCACCAGCAGCGCCGAGATGTTCTGGTTGGTGTTCAGCGTCGCGGTGCCGATCCGCTCGGTGTCGTGGATCGTCTTGGTCCAGTACTGCACCGAATCGCGCCAGGCCAGCGCGAACCCGACGGCGGTGGCGCCCAGCAGCGCCAAACCCGCGGTCCGCACCGCGCGCCAATCGCGGCGCAGCACGAAGTACACCAGGAACACCGCCGGCGTCAGCTTCACCGCGATCGCCAGGCCGACCAGCAGTCCGCGCGGCCACCAGGTGCGCCGGAGCAGGCAGTCCGCGATCACCATGGTCATCAGCACGACGTTGATCTGGCCGAAGTCGAAGTTGGCGTGCAGCGGTTCCAGCAGCACCGCGGCGGGTGCGCTGAGGGCAACCGCCAGCCACCAGCGGTCGGCGCTGCGGCCGGCCAGCACGTCGAGCCGGTTCAGCACGATCTGGGTCGAGACCACCAGCAGCACCAGGGTCAACCCGGTGATCACGGCGCTGGCCGCGGGCAGTGGCAGCCAGGCGAACGGCGCGAACACGATCGCGGCCAGCGGGGGATAGGTGAACGGCAGGTCCAGCCCGGCCTGGGTGTGGAACGACGAATCTGCGCCGTACAGCTCGTGGCCGTCCAGCCAGGCCCGCCCGCCCATCCGGTACACGTCGATGTCGATGCGGTAGTTGGCGTGGGTGAACAGCCACCAGGCCGCGGCAGCGAAGGCGATGACCGCCATCAGCTGGAACACCCGCCGGCCGATCAGCTGCCGAGGGGTCGCCGTCGTACCCGTGTGGGGCTGCCGAGTCATCATGTCCATGACAGGGTATCCGCGGCCGTGCGGCATCAGGGCACTGGCGTAAGTTCGGCACGTGGCGTGGGCGGTAGCAAGGCTCGAACACGAGGTCTCCTGGCACGTGCAACTGATGGCCCCCGGCCGGCTGCCGCTGGTCTGCTGTCTGGTCGCCTTCATCGTCACGTTCCTGATCACCCGGCTGATCGTGCGCTACATCCGCGCGCACGCCGGTGCTACCGGGCCGCGCAAGTGGTGGCAGCCGCGCAACCTGGCCATCGACGACGGCGACGGCGGCGGTTTCCATCTGCACCATGTGGTGATCGGGGTGGTGCTGGTGCTGGTTTCCGGTCTGGCCATGGTGACGCTGGCGGTCGACGGCAGCGAGCGTGACTTCACCGTCGCCGCAGTGTTCTTCGGGATCGGTGCCGCACTGGTGCTCGACGAGTTCGCGCTGATCCTGCACCTGCAGGACGTCTACTGGAGTGAGGACGGTCGCACGTCGGTGGACGCGGTGTTCGTCGCGGCCGCGGTGGCCGGACTGTTGGTCACCGGGTTCAATCCGTTGGCGTTCCTGGGTATCGACGTCTGGTCGAACGAAACCGGTTGGTACGCCAAGGCATTGCTGATCGGCGCAGCGGTGGTCAGCTTGGCGTTGGCGGTGCTGGTGTTGCTCAAGGGCAAGGTGTGGACCGGTCTGCTGGGGCTGGGCATGCCGCTGCTGCTGGTGGTCGGCGCGATCCGGCTGTCCCGTCCGCATGCGCCGTGGGCGCGGTGGCGCTACACCGACGACCCGCGCAAGATGCACCGCGCGCTGGTGCGGGAACGCCGGATCCGCCGGCCGATCGTGGCGACGAACCTGTGGCTGCAATCCGTGCTGGCCGGCATGCCGCGCTTCCCCGACGACGACGCCGTGGACGCCGAACTGGATCGCGCGATCCACCCGGCACCGGCTCCGTCGGCCCCGTCGAGCGTCGTCGGTGCTGGCTAGGCTGGCCTGCCATGCGGTACTTCTATGACACCGAGTTCATCGACGACGGCCGCACCATCGAGTTGATCTCGATCGGGGTGGCCGCCGAGGATGGCCGCGAATATTACGCGGTGTCAACCGAATTCCCGCCCGAGCGGGCCGGCACCTGGGTACGCAAACACGTGCTGCCCAAGCTGCCGTCGCCGTCCTCGCCGCTGTGGAAGTCCCGCCGCACCATTCGCGAGGACCTGGAGGCGTTCTTCGGCATCGACACCGACGAACCGATCGAACTGTGGGCCTGGGTGGGCGCCTACGACCACGTCGCGCTGTGTCAGCTGTGGGGGCCGATGACCAACCTGCCGCCGCAGATCCCGCGGTTCACCCACGAGCTGCGGCAACTCTGGGCGGATCTGGGCAGTCCGCGGATGCCGCCGCGGCCGACCGACACCCACGATGCCCTGGTGGACGCGCAGCAGGCGCGCCGCAGATTCGAGATCATGGCCGAACTGCGGGCCGGCTGGGTCTAACCGGTGGCCTCGTCGTCGTGGCTCGCGGCCAGCAGGTCTTCGCGGGCCCGGGCCACCCGGGAGCGGATGGTGCCGACCGGGCAGCCGCACACCGCGGCGGCCTCCGCGTAGGACAAGCCCAGCACCTGGGTCAGCATCAGGGCGTGCCGCCGGTCGGTCTCCAGACCGTCGAGCAGCATCTTGACCTCGACGATGTCCTCGAACCGGCCCGGGCCGCCGCGGCCGGCGCCCAACAGGGCGTCCAGGTCGACGTCGCCGGTGGTGCGCGGCCGGGCCTGATTGCGCCGGATCTGGTCGACCACCACCCGGCGGGCGATGGACAGCAGCCAGGTGCGCGCCGAGGACCGCGCCGAGAAACGGGGGAGCGCGCCGATCGCACGCAGGTAGGTCTCCTGGGTCAGGTCGTCGGCGCTGCCCGGATCGGCCAGATAGGCCACCGAACGCCACACGTCGGCCTGGGTGGCCTCGATGAACTGCCGCAGCGCGACGGCGTCGCCGCGACCGGCCGCCAACGCGAGCCGGGTAACTTGGTCTTGTCCGCCGTCTGTGGGCACGACCAGAGATTATGCCTGGTCGCCGGGAACCAACCGGCAGCGCGGTGCGACTAGGACTTAGGTGCACCAGAACCCCCGGTGCAGCTAGCAGTGATGGGAGAACGATGACCGCTGTGGTCGCCGGTGAGCAGGACCCGGCGCAGATCCAGCGGGTACGCCTGGACGTGTCCGGTATGACCTGTGCGGCGTGCGCCGCCCGGGTCGAGATCAAGCTGAACAAGGTGGCCGGGGTGCGGGCCTCGGTGAACTACGCCACCCGGGTGGCCACCGTCGACGCACCGGCCGACACCGACGTCGGGACGCTGTGCGAGGTGGTGCGCAAGGCCGGCTACGACGCCGCCCCCAACGACGAGCGCTCGGTGCCCCCGGTCTCCGACCCGGACGCCGACCACGCCCGCTACCTGCTGCTGCGCCTTGCGGTGGCCGCCGTGTTGTTCGTCCCGCTGGCCGACCTGTCGGTGATGTTCGCGGTGGTGCCCAGCACCCGGTTCGCCGGCTGGAGCTGGGTGCTGCTGGCACTGGCGCTGCCGGTGGTGACCTGGGCGGCCTGGCCGTTCCACCGGGTCGCGCTGCGCAACGCCCGCCGTGGCACGGCGTCCATGGAGACGCTGATCTCGGTCGGCGTCAGCGCCGCGACCGTGTGGTCGCTGCACACCATCTTCACGGCCGCCCCGGTGCGCGAGACCAGCGGTGTCTGGCAGGCCCTGGGGTCCAGCGATTCGATCTACCTGGAGGTGGCCGCCGGGGTCACCACGCTGGTGCTGGCCGGCCGGTACTTCGAGGCGCGGGCCAAGTCCCGCGCCGGTAGCGCGTTGCGGGCGCTGGCCGCGTTGAGCGCCAAGGACGTCTCGGTGTTGCTGGCCGACGGCGGCGAGCTGGTGATCCCGGCCGACGAGCTCAAGGAGCAGCAGCGGTTCGTGGTGCGCCCGGGGCAGACGGTGGCCGCAGACGGGCTGGTGGTCGAGGGCGAGGCCGCCATCGACATGAGCGCGATGACCGGTGAATCCAGCCCGGTGCGGGTCCGCCCCGGCGGCAACGTGGTCGGCGGCACGGTGGTGTTGGACGGCCGGCTGATCGTGGAGGCCGCCGCGGTCGGCGCCGACACCCAGTTCGCCGGCATGGTCCGCCTGGTCGAAGGCGCCCAGGCGCAGAAGGCGGCCGCGCAGCGGCTGGCCGACCGGATCTCCGCGGTGTTCGTGCCCGCGGTGTTCGTGATCGCGGCGTTGACCGCGCTGGGCTGGTGGCTGGCCGACGGCGACGCCGACCGGGCGTTCTCCGCGGCGCTGGCGGTGCTGGTGATCGCCTGCCCGTGCGCACTCGGGCTGGCCACGCCGACGGCGATGCTGGTGGCGGCCGGGCGCGGCGCACAGTTGGGCATCTTCCTCAAGAGCCAGCCCGCGCTGGAAGCCATCCGCAGCGTCGACACCGTGGTGTTCGACAAGACCGGCACCCTGACCCACGGGCAGCTGACCGTCGCCGCGGTCACCGCAGCGCCCGGCGCCGACCCGACCGAGGTGCTGGCGGTCGCCGCGGCCGTCGAGCACGCCTCCGAACACGCCGTGGGTCTGGCGATCTCCGGCGCGGTCGCCGAGCACCGGCCGGTGACCGACTTCCGGGCCGAGGCCGGCCGCGGTGTCGTCGGGACCGTCGACGGCGCCGTCGTCGCGGTGGGCCGACCGTCCTGGGTGACCACCGGGGCGGTGCCGGACAAACTGGTCGCGGCTCGCCAGGCCGGTGAATCCCGCGGGCAGACAGTGGTTTTCGTGTCAGTCGACCAGCAGCTGGTCGGTGCGGTCGCGGTGGCCGACACGGTCAAGGAGTCCGCGGCCGGCGCGGTGACCGCGCTGCACCAACGCGGGCTGCGCACGGTCCTGCTCACCGGTGACAACGCGGCCACGGCCGCGGCGGTGGCCGACGCGGTCGGCATCGACGAGGTGATCGCCGAGGTGCTGCCGGAGGGCAAGGTCGCGGTGATCGAGCAGCTGCGCGAACGCGGCCGGGTGGTCGCCATGGTCGGCGACGGGATCAACGACGGGCCCGCGCTGGCCTGCGCGGATCTGGGTCTGGCGATCGGGCGCGGCACCGACGTCGCGATCGGGGCCGCCGACATCATCCTGGTGCGCGACGACCTGCAGATCGTGCCGCAGGCCCTGGATCTGGCCAAGGCCACCATGCGCACCATCCGGACCAACCTGGGCTGGGCGTTCGGTTACAACGTCGCGGCCATCCCGATCGCCGCCGCCGGTCTGCTCAACCCGCTGATCGCCGGGGGTGCGATGGCGTTCTCGTCGTTCTTCGTGGTGTCCAACAGCCTGCGGCTGCGCAAGTTCGGCCGCAAAGGCGCTTCCGTCTCCAATGACCCTGAAAGGCAATGACCTTCGTCATGACTGAACAGATCTTCAACATCGACGGCCTGAGCTGCGGCGGCTGCGTCAACCACGTCACCGAGGCGTTCACCGGGCTGCCCGAGGTCACCGAGGTCAACGTCGAGCTGGTTCCCAACGGCACCTCGGTGGTGACGGTGAACGCCGGCCGGGAACTCGGTGCCGCCGAGGTACAGGCCGCGCTGAGCGACGAGGGCAACTACACCCTGCGCAGCTGACGGCGTGCCCTGCCTGCACCCGGTGTGCAACGAGGGCACGCGAAATCAGGTTTGGGCGTGCCCTGCCTGCACCCGGTGTGCAACCAGGGCACGCGAAATGGGGTTTGAACGTGCCTTGCCCGCACCCGGTGTGCAACCAGGGCACACCGGCGTCGGTTTCACCGACGGTTGCGGGCCAACTCGCGCAGCATGGCGTTGTAGGCGTCCAGATCGTCGTCGTAGTGGGCGTCGGAATGCCGGTCGCTGCGTTCGGCGGTGCGCCGATCCTGCCGGGCCCACTGCGCCACCAGCGCGATCACCACGATCACCACCGGGACTTCGCTGGACCCCCAGGCGATCGCGCCGCCCAGATGCTGGTCGTCGGTCAGGCTCGAAACCCACGGCAGGTCCAGGTAGCGGTAGTAGGTGCCGGCCAGCGGCGTGGTCATGGTCATGGTCGCGATGCCGAAGAACGCGTGGAACGGCATCACCGCGAACAGCAGGCCCAGCCGGCCCAGGAACGGCAACCGGCGCGGGCCCGGGTCGATGCCGATGATGCCCCAGAAGAACAGGTAGCCGGTGAGCAGGAAGTGCACGCTCATCAGCTCGTGGCCCCAGTGGTAGCGCATCAGGGTGTCCAGCAGCGGACTGAAGTACACCGCGTACAGCGACCCGACGAACAGCACGAACGCCACGATCGGGTTGGCCAGCACCCGGGTGAACTTGGCGTGCACGGCCCACAGCACCCATTCGCGCGGGCCGGGCGGCTGCCCGGAACCGGCCGGCGGCAGCGCCCGCAGCGCCATGGTCACCGGTCCGCCGAGCACCAGCAGCACCGGAATGAACATGTTCAGCGCCATGTGCTCGGCCATGTGCACCGAGAACATCGCCGACCCGTAGGAGCGCAGGCCCGAACTGGTGCAGATCACCAGCAGCAGACAACCGATCAGCCAGGCCAGCAGTCGACCCACCGGCCAGTGGTCGCCACGTCGGCGTAGCCGCAGGTAACCCGCGGTGTAGGCGGCCGCGGCCACCAGCGCGGCGGTGCTGATGAAGGTGTCGAAGCGCCACACCGTGAGCAGGTTCAGCGCGGTCGGCGGCCCGGGCAGCTGATAGCCCAGGAACACGTCGTAGATGGTGAACGGGTGGGTCAGGAACCGCGGCGCGGTCTGGGTGGCCATCACGGTGATCGACGCCAGCGCGGTGAGCATCGCCAAGGCCTGCGCCAGCGGCACGGCCGGTCGGGCCGGTGCGGCACCGCGCAGTGCCAGCAGATCGGTCACGAACACCCCGGCCAGCAGTACCCCGACCAGCAGACCGAGCCGGCCGTATCCGCTGCTGGTCAAGGTGTGCGGGGTGAGCAGTACCAGCAGTAGCGCGCCGTAGGCCAGCGCAACCCCGCCGGCCACCGCGGTCAGCATCCGCAGCCGGCGCAGCACGTCGGCCGGGGCGCCGACCAGCGTCTCGGCGATCTTGAGACCGGCTACCGCGGCCACCGTCACGGCGAACACGATCATGGTTCCGGTGGAGTAGTCGTGATCGGGTCCCTGCCCCGCATTGCCGGCCACCGGGACCGCGACCACGGCGATCGCGGTGGGGATCAACAGCACCAGGTGGGCCACCCAGCTCAGGCAGAACCGCAGCACCACCGCGATCAAGGTCGCGAAGATCGCGGTGACGATCCAGGCCCGGGACAGCTCGGAGGCGCCGATCGCGGCCGGCAGCGACGGGGTGGTGAGCAGTCGGCCCACCGACAGCCCGGAATCGGCCCCGGCCACCACGACGACCATCACCGCGGCGATCACGGCCCACAGCCCGGCCAGTCGCTCGAGCACCACGTGTATCCGGAAGCCGGCGGCGTCGATGCGGCCGTCGGCGTCCGGTCGGGCCGTGCAGACCACGTAGAGCAGGCCGCCCAGGCAGGTCGCGGCAGCAGTGCCGGCGGTGAAATGTCCGACCAGGTCGGCGATGTTGGTCAGCGCGCCCGGATAGGCGTCACCGGCGTCGACGAAGCGCTGCCGGCCGGCCACCAGGGCGTAGCCGATCAGCGCGACGACCCAGACCAGCCAGCCGACGATCAGCGCCCAACGCCGAGCGTTGCCGGGTTTCGTGCCGGACGCGACGATGCTCTCGGCGCTGTTCTCGTCGGTGGTCTCAGTCGGGTTGCTGGTAATGGGTTATCGGCCCTTCACGGGATCTGATCGGGTACCCGAAGTCTACGACTGCAGGTCGTAGCACCCGAATCCGTGGGAACTTTCCGCGCTCGCACCCGACAAATGCACACGAGGCCGCAGTCCGGCCCGGTCAGTCCGACGAAAGTGCAGCAGTGAGCGACGTCTTGCCCGAATCCGCCGAAACCACCTGGTCGCGGTTCCGCCCGCTGCTGATGCGGGTGCACTTCTACGCGGGTCTGTTCGTCGCGCCGTTCATCCTGATCGCGGCGCTCACCGGACTGATGTACGTACTGACCCCGCAGATCGACGAGTGGGTGCATCGCGAGCAGTTGACCGTGCCCAACGTCGGCACCCAGCAGTTGCCGCTGGCCGAGCAGCTGGCCGCGGCCCGGCGCGCGCACCCGGAAGGCACTGTCACCAGCATCCGGCCGCCGGCCGCGGCCGCCGACACCACGCAGATCACGCTGGCCGTCGACGACGTCCCGCCGGACTACGGCCGCACGGTGTTCGTCGACCCCTACACCGGCGAGGTGCGCGGCGCGTTGACCACCTACGGCCAGTGGATGCCGGTGCGGGCCTGGTTCGACGAACTGCACCGCACGCTGCACCTGGACGCCGTGGGCCGCAACTACAGCGAGTTGGCGGCCAGCTGGACCTGGCTGATCGCGCTGGCCGGCTTGGCGCTGTGGCTCGGTCGGCGTGCTCGCTCGGGTCGGCTGCGTCGGTTGCTGCTGCCGGACCGCGCCGCCCGCGGTCGCCGCCGGCTGACGTCGTGGCACGGCGCCCTCGGGGTGTGGGTGCTGATCGGTCTGCTGGTGCTGTCGGTGTCCGGGATGACCTGGTCGCGCTGGGCCGGTCAGTCCATCGACACCGTGCAGACCCAACTCGATCAGCGCGCACCGACACTGGACACCGCGCTGCCCCAGGTCGCACCGGCCTCCGGGCCGACCGGTGTCGACCCGAGCTGGGCCGGCGCCGACGTCGCATGGCAGGCCGCGCAGCAGGCCGGTCTGCGCACGCCGCTGTGGATGTACCCACCGGCCGACGAGGGCCGGGCCTGGCGGGTGGCCGAGAAGAAGCGCAGCTGGCCGACCCGCTACGACGCGATCGCGGTGCACCCGCAGACCGGTGCGGTGACCGACCGGGTGAACTTCGCGGACTGGCCGATCCTGGCCAAACTCACCGACTGGATCATCGGCGCGCACATGGGCATCTTGTTCGGCGTCGCCAATCAGGTGGTGTTGGCGCTGATCGCGATCGCGCTGATCGCGATGATCCTGCTCGGCTACCGCATGTGGTGGCGCCGACGGCCGGTGCGCGGTTCGACGTTCGTGCTGCCGGCCGGCCCGCGACGCGGTGCGCTGGGCGCACTGCGACCGCACGAGGCGGTGCTGGTGGTCGTGATGCTGGTGGGCGTCGGCTGGTTGGTCCCGCTGCTCGGCTTGTCCCTGGCCGGGTTCCTGGCCGTCGACGTGCTGCTGGGCTGGCGCGCCGCGCGGCGCGCTGCGGTGCCCGTCGAGCACGGGCGGGAACCCGAGATCGCGCACGTCGAGGTGGACCGGTGATCACCGATATGGCGCTGTGCTGGGTGGTGACGCTGCTGTTCGGTTTCGCCGCGATCGAGGGCTGCTACGCACTGGTGGTCGAGCGACGACCGCTGCGGGTTCCGGACAACCGCCCGCCTCGGCACGCGGTCAGCCACCTGCTGCACATCGCGATGGCCGTGGCGATGGCGGTGATGGCGTGGCCGTGGGGGCTGGCGGTGCCGGACCGGCCGCCGCTGGTGTTCTTCGCGCTGGCCGCGCTGTGGTTCGTCGCGGTGATGCTGCGGGCCGAGGCCCGCTTTGCCAGGTTGGTCGCCGGTTATCACGGCCTGATGATGGCGGCGATGGCCTGGATGTACGCCGTGATGGACGGCGGGCTGCTGCCCGGTCAGGACGCGAGCCGGCACGATCACCATCAGGACGTTCCGGCCGGCGGGCACCAGCACGGCGCCGGGCTGGAGCACGGGGCAGCTCAGCACCAGCACAGCGCCGCGGCCGACGGGTTGACCTGGATCGACGGCGTGAACTGGTTCTGGACCGTGGGTTTCGCGGTCGCCGCGCTGTACTGGCTGAACCGCTACTTCGTGGAGCGCCGCGACCGCCCGGCCGAGCCCACCGTCGCGTTCCTCGACGTGGCGGCCCAGGCCGCGATGGCCGCCGGCATGGCGATCATGTTCGGCGTGATGCTGTAGGGATCAGGCCACCGAGTCGTCGGCGCGACGTAGATGGCCGCGACGACGTCCGCGCACCGCGTGTTCGGGCAGCGTGATCGGGGCGTCGCGCTCGTCGTCGTCGGGTCGCGGCGGCGGCGCGGGCCGGGTGCGCCACACCAGCGCGGCCAACACCGCGCCGGCCAACACCGGCAGGTGGCTGAGCACCCGCAGCGGGGTCACCGCGCCGGCCACGGCGTCGACGACGACGTAGCCGGCCAACACCGCGGCGAAACCGGTCAGCACCGCGCACAAACCGGCGGCCAGCACCGGGAAGGCCGCAGCGGCCAGCATCACCAGCCCGAGCGCGACCGACCACGCGGTGGATTCGTTGAGCAGGTGCCCGTGCCCGCCGGCCGGATCCAGATGCGCGAAGCCGACGTCCACCCCGAAGCCCTGCAGCAGCGCCACCGCGAGCTGCACCGCACCGGCCAGTCCGAGCGCCGGTCGCCAGAACCGCTGCAGACGCCGGGCCCGCGGCCGGGGCGCCGGGTCCGCGGGCGGCGTGACCACCGACATCGCCGGCCGGGACTGCCCGGTCAGGGTGCGCAGCCGCTCGGTGGTGCTGCGCGCCCGGAAATACCAGTCGGTGCACGTCGAGCAGGAATGCAGGTGCTCGTCGACCCGCACGCTGGGCACCGGTTCGCGTTCACCGTCCAGCCGCGCCGACAGCGCCTCCCGGGCAACTTCGCATTCCACACTTCAATAGTCGCGCACCAGGCCCGGTTTTCTCCCAACCGGTCGGCAGCTCCGCCGGCGGGCCAGGTGAGCTGGTCAAAAGCACCCGCGCAACCCCGTTACCATGGATGGGTGAACTGGACCGTCGACGTACCCATCGAGCAGCTGCCATCGCTCCCGCCGCTGCCCGAAGACCTGCGCAAACGCCTGGACGCGGCGTTGGCCCGGCCGGCCGTGCAGCAGCCCAGCTGGGATCCCGGCCAAGCCCAGGCCATGCGCACCGTGCTGGAGAGCGTGCCGCCGATCACGGTGCCCCGTGAGGTCGAGAAGCTCAACACCCAGCTGGCCGCGGTGGCCCGCGGCGAGGCCTTCATGCTGCAGGGCGGCGACTGCGCCGAGACGTTCGCCGACAACACCGAACCGCACATCCGGGCCAACCTGCGCGCGCTGCTGCAGATGGCCGTGGTGCTGACCTACGGCGCCAGCATGCCGGTGGTCAAGGTGGCCCGGATCGCCGGGCAGTACGCCAAGCCGCGCTCGTCGGACACCGACGCGCTGGGCCTGAAGTCCTACCGCGGCGACATGGTCAACGGTTTCGCGCCGGACGCCGCGGTGCGCGAGCACGACCCGTCGCGGCTGGTGCGCGCCTACGCCAACGCCAGCGCGGCGATGAACCTGACCCGGGCGCTGACCGCGTCGGGCCTGGCGTCGCTGGATCTGGTGCACCACTGGAACCGGGAGTTCGTCCGGACCTCACCGGCCGGCGCGCGCTACGAGGCGCTGGCCGCCGAGATCGACCGCGGGCTGCGGTTCATGACCGCCTGCGGGGTCAACGACCGCAACCTGGACACCGCCGACATCTTCGCCAGCCACGAGGCGCTGGTGCTGGACTACGAGCGCGCCATGCTGCGGCTGGCCGATGACGCCGACGAGGGTGCGGTGGAAGGCGAGCCGCTCAAGCTCTACGACCTGTCGGCGCACTACCTGTGGATCGGCGAGCGCACCCGCCAACTCGACGGCGCGCACATCGCGTTCGCCGAGGTGATCTCCAACCCGATCGGGGTCAAGATCGGCCCGTCCACCACGCCGGAACTGGTCGTCGAGTACGTCGAGCGGCTGGACCCGAAGAACACCCCGGGCCGGCTCACGCTGGTCAGCCGGATGGGCAACGGCAAGGTGCGCGACGTGCTGCCGCCGATCATCGAGAAGGTGCAGGCGTCGGGCCATCAGGTGATCTGGCAGTGCGACCCGATGCACGGCAACACCCACGAGGCGTCCACCGGCTACAAAACCCGGCACTTCGACCGGATCGTCGATGAGGTGCAGGGCTTCTTCGAGGTGCACCGCGCGTTGGGTACCCACCCGGGTGGCATCCACGTCGAGATCACCGGCGAGAACGTCACCGAGTGCCTGGGTGGTGCACAGGACATCTCCGACGACGACCTGGCCGGTCGTTACGAGACCGCCTGCGACCCGCGGCTGAACACCCAGCAGAGCCTGGAGTTGGCCTTCCTGGTCGCCGAGATGTTGCGCGACTGAGCAGCTGACGCAGACCGCACCGCGCTGTCAGCCGGTGCCCAGCAGTGCGTTCAGGTGGGTGCCCAGCGTCCACGCGCCGGCCGCCACCGCGCCGGTGGCGGTCAGCACCACCGCGAACCAGATCGCGGTCTTGCGCCGCGCGCGCTGGCGTGCCCAGGCGAACTCGCCGAGCTCGATGCCGGCGAAAGTCCCTGCGCCAGCGTCGAATTCGTCCTCGAATCGGTGGTAGTCCGGGTCGTGCTGATCGGCGTGCTGATCGGTCGGTGCGCTCCAGTCGTCGGGACCACGGGTCAACGCCCGGGTGGGGTGGCGCACCGCAGGCGTGGCCGCGCTCGGGCCGGGTGGTGGTTGGGCGCGCTGGTGCCGGCGGGTGGCCGACTCGTGCTGGGCCGAGTTGCGTGGGGCCGGCACCCGGAACGCGGGCAGGTTCAGTTCGGCGGCGATCGCCTCCAGCGCGGCTCCCATCGCACCGGCGTCCGGGTAGCGGCCGGCCGCGTCGCGCCGCGTCGCCCGCAGCACGAAATCATCGAATTGTGTTGGTACACCGTCGATTCGACTACTCGGGGCCGGAACATCGGCGTCCATCCGCTGATAGGCCACCGCCAGCGGGGTGTCGCCGGTGAACGGGGTGGCACCGGTCAACAGCTCATAGGTCAAGATGCCGGCCGAGTAGACGTCGCTGCGCGGATCGGAGGTTCCGGTGCTGACCTGCTCAGGGGAGAGGTAGGCGGCGGTGCCCAGGATCACGCTGGTCGAGGTGATGCCGGCCTCGGCGACGGCGCGCACCAGACCGAAGTCCACCAGTTTGACCTCGCCGTCGTCGGAGATCAGGACGTTTTCGGGTTTGACGTCGCGGTGCACCAGGCCGGCCCGGTGCGCGACCGCCAACCCGCCCAGCACCGGGCGCAGCACCGCGGCCACGGCGTGCGGCGGCATCGGGCCGCGCTCGCGCAGCAGTTCGCGCAGCGTGCCGCCCTCGATCAGCTCCATCACCAGGAATGGGTGCCGCCCGTCGGTGCCCTGGTCATACAGTGCGACCAGACCCGGGTCCTTCAACCGGGCCACCGCGCGCGCCTCCAGTTGGAACCGGGTGATGAACTGCGCGTCCCCGGCGTAGCGGGAATCCATCACCTTCAGCGCCACCGGCCGGTCCAGTCGGGTGTCCAGACCCCGGTACACGGTGGACATGCCGCCCGACGCGATGGCGTCCAGCACCTGGTAGCGCCCGTCCAGCAGGCTGCCCACCAGGGGGTCGGCGCGCATCGGTGAACTCACCGGGCCATCGTATTGCGCGCAGTGTCACCCGACGGTCATAGACTTGCCCGGTGAGCAGCATTCCCGCCGGGCAGGACGTCCTGGACCCGGAAGAGCCGATGTTCGATCTGCCCGAGGTGGCCGAGATGCTCCGGGTCCCGGTCACCAAGGTGCACCAGCTCCTGCGCGACGGGCACCTGGTCGCGGTGCGCCGCAACGGCGCGCCGCTGGTTCCGCAGGCGTTCTTCTCGCCGACCGGACAGGTGGTCAAGGCGCTGCCCGGCCTGGTGGCGGTGCTGCGCGACGGCGGCTACCAGGACACCGAGATCCTGCGCTGGCTGTTCACCGCCGACGAGTCGCTGAGCCTGACCCGCGACGGCACCAAGGACGTGCAGTCCAACGCCCGCCCGGTCGACGCACTGCACTCGCATCAGGCCCGCGAGGTGCTGCGCCGCGCGCAGGCCATGGCCTACTGACCGCGTCGGCCGCTCTCAGCTCGGGTCGCGGGCCGGTTCGTCGCGGCTCAACACGTACCAGGCCAGCACGGCGCACACCGTCGCCAACCCGACGTGCACGGGGGAGTACATGCCGTGTGAGCCGTCGGGTTTGAAGATCACCATGATCCAGGTGGAGAAGCCCGCGATCGCCGCGATCCAGGCCCGGGACTGAGTCAGCGCGGCCATCACCGCCAACGGCCAGGTGTAGTACCAGGGCAGTGCGGCCGGTACGAACAGCACCACCACCACCATCGCCCAGGCGATGCCGATCAGCGCCTCGCGGTCGTCGTGCCGGAACCGCCACCACAGCAGCGGCAGCGTCACGGCGATCACCCCGATGCCGACGATCCGGGTGACCTCCAACACGGCGTAGAAACTCACCGGGAAGAACAGGCCGCCGACGGCGTTGGTGAGATTGGCGACGGCGGTCGGGATGGTCAGCCAGTTGATGATCTTGACCGAACCGGCCAGCGCCGTGAGCCAGCCCAGCCCCACTCCGGCCAGCGCCGACAGCACCGCGAACACCGCCACGAAGATCGCCAGCGAGGCCGCCGTCGCGATCGCGAACGCGGCCACCGGGCGGCGCGCCGCACGGTCACCGCGGTCCTGCAGTTGGCGCATCCACACCCACACCAAGAACGGCAGCGCCAGACCCGCGGTGGCCTTGACCGCCACCGCGGCGGCGACCAGGCTCACCCCCCAGACCGGGTGTCGGCCCAGGGTGAGCGCGATGCCGGCGGCCATCAGGCCGACCATCAGCATCTCGTTGTGCACCCCGCCCATCAGATGGATGATCACCAGCGGGTTGAGCACGCAGATCCACAGCGCGGTGGCGCCGTTGCTGCCCAGGTGCCGGCTGATCCGCAGGGTGGCCCAGATCAGCAGCGCCAGCCCGGGCAGCATGCACAGCCGCAGCAGCATGGTGCCGGCGATCACGTGGTCGCCGACGATCATCGTGACGAACTTGGCCACCAGGATGAACGCCGGGCCGTACGGCGCGGTGGTGGTGGTCCAGATCGGACTGACATTGTCCAACAAGATGTTCGGGTTCTCGATCGGCCCGACCACGTACGGGTCCAGGCCGTCGCGCAGCAGCGCGCCCTGGGCCAGATACGAGTAGGTGTCCCGGGAGAACAGCGGCACCGACAGCAGCAGCGGCGCCAGCCAGAAACCGGTGGTGGCGATCATGGTGTTCTCGGTCACCGCGCCGGCCGCCACCCGGCGGCCCAGCCACAGCCAGGCGGCCAGCATGAGCGCCACCCCGCCCCACAGCAGCAGCGAGGACACCACCAGGCCGTGCCCGAACCGCAGCCAGGACAGCCGAAGCTCTTCGAGCAGCGCGTCGTGCAATTGGGTGCTGCCCGCACCCAGGCCGCCGGCCGCGATCAGCATCGCGCCCAGCAGGCCCAGCAGCGCCGGCCGGGCCGCCTCGGCGGTGCTGAACTGCTTGAGTTGTTGCCAGCCGCGGGTCAGCGCGGAGCCGGCCGGGCGGTCGTCGTGGGAGACGGTGTCCATCAGGCCGTCCGGTTGGCGGCAGCGTGGGCGAGCTCGGCCAACCCGGTCCTGGCGGCGGGGTTGATGTCCAACGCGGCCAGGGTCTGCAAGCCGCGCCGGGTCAGCGTCTCGATCCGCTCCTCGACGGCGGCCAGCGCGCCCACCGACTCGATCACCGCGCACAGCTCGCGCACCTGTTGATCGCTGAGTTCGGCACCGACGCCGGTGCGCAGCAGCTCGGCGCCGGCCGGGTCGGAGTCCTCGGCCCGGGCCACCGCCTCGGCCAACAGCACGGTTCGTTTGCCGGCGCGCAGATCGTCACCGGAGGGTTTGCCGGTCACCGCGGGGTCGCCGAACACGCCGAGCACGTCGTCGCGCAGCTGGAACGCCACACCGAGGTCGGTGCCCAGATCGTGGAAGGCCTTCTGCACGTCGGGCCGATCGGCCGCGGCGGCTGCGCCCAGTTGCAGCGGCCGGGACACCGTGTACGACGCGGTCTTGAACATGTTGACGGTCATCGCCGACTCGATCGACTGCGCCGCACTGGATTCGGCGACGATGTCGAGGTACTGGCCGCCCAGCACCTCGGTGCGGATGTCGGCCCACACCCGCTGCACCCGCGGGTGCGCACCGTCGGGCATCGACACCGTGGAGATGATGTCGTCGGCCCACACCAAGGACAGGTCGCCGGCCAGGATCGCCGCCGAGCGGCCGAACTGATCGGGGCAGCCGCGCCAGGCGCGGGCCCGGTGCAACTCGGCGAAGTGCACGTGCACGGTGGGCCAGCCACGCCGCGTGCCGGAGTCGTCGATCACGTCGTCGTGCACCAGAGCGCAGGCGTGCAACAACTCGAGCGCCGAGAACAGCAGCAGCGCATCGGGGTCCATCGGGTCGCTGGGTTCGGCCGGCAATGCGGCACGCCAACCCCAGTAGGCGAACGCGGGCCGGACCCGCTTGCCGCCGCGCAGCACGAAATCGGCCAGCGCGTCGATCAATTCGGCGTAGTCGGTGCCGATGTAGGCGGCATCGGAACGCCGGAGCTGCAGGTAGTCCCGCAGTCGGTCGGTGACGGCCGCGGCCAACTCGACGGCTGACGGTGCCGCAGGTTCGGGGGTCAGCGCCGTACCTCCCTGTCGCTCGTGCTCAATCCCGGCCCGGGATCACGGGGGCCGAATCCACAGCGTAGAGCGTGGCTCGCGGCGCCGGGCCCAGGCACCGCAGACTGCGGCACGCCGCGCGCCGCTCAGCCGACCTCGGCACCGGCGCCGGGTTTGGCCGAGCGGTCCCGGGCGGCCCAGGCCAGCAGCCCGGTTGCACCGGCCACCAGCACCGCGGCGATGCCGAGCACCAGTGCGCCACCGGTGAACGAGCGGGTGGCCGGATCGGTGTAGCGGGCTTGCGCGCTCATGGCGTTCACCACACCCGGCTGCAGCTGCCACTGCACCACCTTGCTGTCGATGCGCTCGCCGTTGGTCGAGGTCACCTCGCCGGGAAAGGACACCGTCAGCGCGACGTCGGCCTCCTGGTCGACCAGCGTGGTCAGATCCACCCGGCCCTCCAGGATCACCAGGCTGCCGGCCCGGCGCAGTTGCAGGTCCACGCCGGCGGCGTCGTCGTTGAGACCGGCCAGCTGCGGCAGTTCGGCGAAGGTCAGGTTGGAGAACACCGCCTGCGAGCCGACGTATTCGTCGGTTTCGTACTTGGTCACCGAAACCTTGTGCCCGAACGGCAGATTGTTGACCAGCTGCGGACCCTTGTCGTCGTCGTCGCGCGGAACGGCCGCCGCCACGATCTGCCCGGACACCAGGTCGTCGGGCGACACCGTGATCGACGCGCGGACCCGTAGACAGCCGCTCAGCAACGTCACCAGCAGTGCCAGCAGCACCGCGAGCGCGAGCACGCGGCGGCGCTGGCAGGATCGGGAATCGGGGGCGCGCACCCGGTCATCGTGCCAGATCCGGTGGTTGCGGGCGGCCCGAGCGCGGGTTCGGTTCGGTTCTACAGCGGCAGGCCGCGGCCCAGGATGGCGAACGCCCGCGGATCCCCGGCGAAGTGGTAGCCGCGGATCACGTCGGTGAACCCGAGCCGGCGGTACAGCCGCCAGGCGCGGTTGTCCTCGCCGTTGATCTCCGGGGTGGACAGCAGCACATTGGCCTCCCGCCGGTCGGCCAGCAGCCGGCGCGCCAGCGCCTCGCCCAGCCCGCGGCCTTGCGCCTGCGGCGCGATGTGCAACTCCGTGAGCTCGAAGTAATTGCTGGTCAGCGCCTCGATGTCGGTGGCCGGCAGGCCGCTCCGGTGCAGTCCGGCGACCACCTGCTGACGCCACCACTGATCGGGGGCCCCGCAGTAGCCGTAGGCCACCCCCAACAGCGGCGCGGCGTCGATCGCGGCCGGGTCGGGCAGCGCCACCTCCCCGGCGCCGCTGCCGTTCGCCGCGGTACCGGCACCGCCATCCGGGGTGACCTCGACGGCTGCCACCGCGCGCCAGCCGGGGCGCCGGATGTGCTCGAGCCACATCGATGCGCGCTGCTGCTCGGTGCCGCGGGGGTAGCGCATGGCTTCGACGTAGACGCTCAGCGCTTCGGCCAGCCGGCGCTGCATGTCGGAGGCCGACAGGTCGATCAGGTACGTCGCCAAAGCGGTGTGCCTTCCACAGGAGTCGATCGGTTTTCGGTGGCGCCCTGCTCCATGCCGGTCCTGACTCATTATGTGCTGTGGGACGGCCGCACAGCGCGGGGTCCTGCACCACCTACAATGGGGGCAGTGAAGTGGGTGGTACGGCGCAGATTCACCTCGTATCATCTCTATAGAGGCCCGCAGTGGGCCGTGGGATCCGACAGCACGCCGACAAACCGCCGCGCAGGCAAGGAGGGACGAATGCCACTCTCCGAGCATGAGCAGCGCATGCTCGACCAGATCGAGAGCGCGCTCTACGCCGAAGACCCGAAGTTCGCTTCCAGCGTGCGGGGCGGCAATTTCCGGGCTCCCTCAGCGCGGCGACGTCTGCAGGGCATCGGGCTCTTCGTGGTCGGTTTGGCATTGCTGGTCACCGGTGTCGCGGTCAAGCAGACCATGATCGGGGATTTCCCGGTGCTTTCGGTGATCGGTTTCATCGCGATGTTCGCCGGTGTGGTGTTCGCCGTCACCGGTCCGCGGGTGCCGAGCCCGGACAAGGGCGGCGCGGGCGCCGGCCCGACCAAGATCAAGAAGAACAAAAGCTCTGGCGCCGGGTCGTTCACCGACCGGATGGAAGACCGGTTCCGTCGTCGGTTCGAGCAGTAGCTTCCTGAAGCACTGATATTGCGGGGCAGCCGGGTGGCTGCCCCGCTTTCGTTCTCGCGCCGCAACCTGATCGCAACGCGGGCGTGTCGGGTGGTTTCCGGCCGGTCGGAGCCTCGACAGGGCCGCGCCCCCCACTTCGCCCCACCGGTGGCTGCGGCCCTCCCTACCGCTCTGAACTGCGGTTTCTCCTGACTCGTCGGCGCGTGGTCGAAGGAAGTACTGGCGCCCGGTGGCATCCTCGTGGGACTGGGTGGGGAACCGCGGGCAAGTTTCCCGCTTTAATGGAGCAAAGTGGGGGATTGTGGGGTATGGTGGCGATGTGCGGAGCGCCAGGGGGTTCCGCACAGCAGGCCCAAGCGGGAGGTGACGAGTGTGTTTCTCGGCACCTACACGCCCAAGCTCGACGACAAGGGGCGGCTCACGCTGCCGGCCAAGTTCCGCGACGCACTGGCAGGAGGGTTGATGGTCACCAAGAGCCAAGACCACAGCCTGGCCGTGTACCCCCGCGCGGAGTTCGAGCAACTGGCTCGGCGCGCGGCCAGCGCGTCCCGCAGCAACCCGGAGGCCAGGGCGTTTCTGCGCAACCTGGCAGCCGCCACCGACGAACAGCATCCCGACGGTCAAGGCCGGATCACGCTGTCGGCCGACCACCGCCGCTACGCCGGCCTGTCCAAAGACTGCGTGGTGATCGGCTCGGTCGACTACCTCGAGATCTGGGATGCCCAGGCCTGGCAGGAGTACCAGCAGACCCACGAAGAGAACTTCTCCGCGGCCAGCGATGAAGCACTTCGCGACATCATCTGATGCGGCCGTCGGACCGACTGCCGCAGCCGCGGCGAGGGGTTGCCAACCGGTTGGGGCCCGTGCCACGTGGCCTCTGCCCGAAACGACCCTGGCGTACTTCCCCAACGCCAGGTTCGTTACGGACAGGGACCTCGGTGCACGGGCTTTCCACACCCTGACGGGAGGAGTGGCGATGGCCGACGAAAGTCATGGCCATGTGCCGGTCCTGCTGGAGCGCTGCGTGGAACTGCTGGCGCCGGCGTTGCGCCGGCAGTCCGCCGACGGGTCGGGTGCGGTGCTGGTGGACGCCACCCTGGGTGCCGGTGGCCACTCCGAGCGCTTCCTGACCGAGTTCCCGGGTCTGCGGCTGATCGGGCTGGACCGCGATCCCACCGCGCTGCAGATCGCCGGAGCACGGTTGGCGCCGTTCGGTGATCGCGTCGAGTTGGTCCGCACCCGCTATGACGGCATCGACACCGCGCTGACCGACGCCGGCCTGGCGACCCGCGGGTCGATTGACGGCGTGCTGTTCGACCTCGGGGTGTCATCCATGCAGCTCGACCGGGTCGAGCGCGGGTTCTCCTATGCCAGCGACGCGCCGTTGGACATGCGGATGGATCCCGACCTGCCGCTGACCGCGGCCGACATCCTCAACACCTACGACCAGGCGCAGCTGACCCGGGTGCTGCGCAGCTACGGCGAGGAACGGTTCGCCTCCCGGATCGCCGCCCACGTGCTGCGCAGCCGGAAGCAGAAGCCGTTCCAGACCACCGGCGAGCTGGTCGAGTTGCTGTACGCGGCCATTCCGGCGCCGGCCCGGCGCACCGGAGGGCATCCGGCCAAACGCACCTTCCAGGCCCTGCGGGTCGCGGTCAACGGCGAGCTGGACTCGCTGCGGGCTGCGCTGCCGGCGGCCTTGGATGCGCTGGTGGTGGGTGGCCGGGCGGTGGTGATGGCCTACCAGTCGCTGGAGGACAAGATCGTCAAGGCGGTCTTCGCCGAGGCCACGGCCAGCCGCACCCCAGCGGGGCTGCCGGTCGAATTGCCGGGCCACGAACCGGAATTCAGCCATCTGACCCGGGGCGCCGAACGCGCCGGGAACGACGAGATTGAACTCAATCCGCGCAGCGCGGCGGTGCGGTTGCGAGCAGTGCAAAAGCTCAGGGAAAGGCCACCGGCATGAAGACCAAGCGTGCAGCGACGCCGAAGCCGCGCGGCGCCCGGGGGCGGGTGCCGGTCGGCGATCCGCCGGCCCGACGGGTCCGGGCCACCGAGACCCCGCAGCGTCGGCGGCGGGCCGACGGAGCACCGCCGCGCCGGGGTGCCGACGCGCAGCCGCGGCGGACCGGTCGCGGCGCACCGCGCGCCCCGCAGCACGGACCGGCCACCACGCCGATCCAACGCCCGGTGCCGGCAAAGAACGCCGGTCAGGCCAAGGCCCGGGCCAAGGCGCGTAAGGCCAAGGCGCCCAAAGTAGTTCGGGTCCCGCTGCGGGAACGGCTGCGGATCTGGCTGGCCGGCATCGATCTCAACCCGCGGCGGCTGGCCGCGCGGGTGCCGTTCGTGGTGTTCGTCATCGCCGCGCTCGGGGTGGGGCTGGGCGTCACGCTGTGGCTGTCCACCGATGCTGCCGAACGGTCCTACCAACTGGGCAACGCGCGGCTGCAGAACCAGCAGCTGCTGCAGCAGAAGGAAGCGCTGGAACGCGATGTGCTGGAGGCGCAGGCCGCGCCGGCGCTGGCCGAAGCAGCCCGCGAACTGGGCATGATCCCGTCGCGCGACACCGCGCACCTGGTCCAGGATGCGGCCGGCGGCTGGATGGTGGTGGGCGAACCCAAACCTGCCGAGGGTGTACCGCCGCCACCGTTGAACGTCAAGCTGCCCGAAGAGCCTCCGGCCGCCGACGCCACCCGGCCGCAGGAGGTCGAACGCCCGGTGCGGGTCCCGGCACCGGCTGCCGCCGAACCGAATCCGGCCGCCCAGCCGCTGGACCACGGTCATTCGCCGACCGCACCGCAGCCCGGGCCGGTTGCGGTCGCACCCGCACCGGCCGCGCCCGCGGCTCCCGAGGCTGCCGCACCCGCACCCGCACCCGCACCCGCACCCGCCGCACCGGCAGCCCCCGAAGCTGCTGCACCGGCGGCCCCCGAAGTCGCGGCACCGGCACCTGAGGCTGCCGCACCAGCACCTGAGGTCGCGGTTCCCGCAGCCCCGCAGGGCACCGGCCCGGCCCCCGGCCCGGCACGCGGCCCGGCGCCCGGCCCAACCGTCGCACCCGAACAACCCGTCCTGGTGAACCCGGCCCCGGCACCCGCAGGAGCGCCGGCGTGAGCCGGGCCGGCCGCCCAGCACCCGGCTCGGCTGGCCGCGGGGCCAAGCCGGCTGCGGCGCAGGGACATTCGGTACGCGCCCGGCGTACCCGGGAGGCCGTCGAAACCGGTTCGCGGACCGCCGAGTTCGCCTTCCGGCACCGCACCGGCAACATCATCGTCGCGGTCTTCCTGATCATCGCCGCGGCTCAGCTGTTCAGCCTGCAGGTGCCGCGCGCGGCCGGGTTGCGCGCCCAGGCCGCGGGCCAACTCAAGGTCACCGACGTCGAACAGGCGGTGCGCGGCGCCATCGTGGACCGCAACTTCGACAAGCTGGCGTTCACCATCGAGGCCAGGGCGCTGACCTTCCAGCCCAAGAAGATCCGCGAGCAACTGGCCGAGGCCCGGGCCAAGTCCGAGAAGGCCCCCGAACCGCAAACCCGGCTGCGTGACATCGCCCGTGAGGTCGCCACCCAGCTGGACAACCGTCCCGACATGGCCACCGTGCTCAAGAAGCTGAACAGCAACGAAACCTTCGTTTATCTGGCCCGGGCGGTGGATCCCGCTGTGGCATCGAAGATTTCGGAGAAATTCCCGGAGGTGGGCTCGGAGCGCCAGGACCTGCGCCAGTACCCGGGCGGTTCGTTGGCGGCCAACCTGGTCGGCGGCATCGACTGGGACGGCCACGGCCTGCTCGGGCTGGAGGATTCGCTGGACGCGGTGCTGGCCGGCACCGACGGCTCGATCACCTACGACCGCGGATCCGACGGTGTGGTGATCCCGGGCAGCTACCGCAACCAGCACAACGCCGTGGACGGCGCCACGGTGCAACTCACCATCGACGACGACATCCAGTTCCACGTCCAGCAGCAGGTGCAGATGGCCAAGGACGCCTCCGGTGCGAAGAACGTCTCGGCGGTGGTCCTCGACGCCAAAACCGGTGAGGTGCTGGCGATGTCGAACGACAACACCTTCGACCCCGCTCAGGATCTCGGCCGGCAGGGCCACAAGGAGATGGGCAACCTGGCGGTGTCCTCGCCGTTCGAACCCGGATCGGTGAACAAGATCGTCACCGCGGCCGCCGCGATCGAGCTGGGCTTGACCAATCCCGACGAGGTACTGCAGGTGCCCGGCTCGATCCACATGGGCGGGGTGACCGTCGGCGACGCCTGGGAACACGGCGTGATGCCCTACACCACCACCGGGATCTTCGGGAAGTCCTCCAACGTCGGCACCCTGATGCTGGCGCAGCGGGTGGGCCCGGACCGGTACTTCGAGATGCTGGAGAAGTTCGGTCTGGGTCAGCGCAGCAATGTCGGACTACCCGGCGAGAGCGCCGGTCTGGTACCGCCGATGGAGCAGTGGTCCGGTAGCACGTTCTCCAACCTGCCCATCGGGCAAGGTCTTTCGATGACCCTGCTGCAGATGGCGGGCATGTACCAGGCGATCGCCAACGACGGGGTGCGGATCCCGCCGCGGATCCTGCGGTCCACCATCGCCGCGGACGGCACCCGCACCGACGAGGAACGCCCCGAGGGAGTGCGGGTGGTGTCGGCCGAGACCGCGCGCACCGTGCGGAACATGTTCCGGGCCGTCGTACAGCGCGACCCGATGGGCTATCAGCAGGGCACCGGCCCGCAGGCCGCGGTCGAGGGCTACCAGATCGCCGGCAAGACCGGTACCGCGCAGAAGATCAACCCGGAATGCGGCTGCTACTACAGCGACGTCTACTGGATCACCTTCGCCGGGATGGCGCCCGCCGACGACCCGCGCTACGTCATCGGCATCATGATGGACGCCCCGCACCGGGCCGCCGACGGCAGCCCGGGATCCTCGGCGGCTCCGCTGTTCCACAGCATCGCGTCCTGGCTGCTGCGTCGTGAGAACGTTCCGCTCTCGCCGGATCCGGGACCGGATCTGATCCTGCAGGCCACCTGAGCGGCTTCGGTCCGCCCGGCCAGTCGGTAGGGTGTCAAGGCTGATGACGGTCGCTAGTGCGGAGGTGTGTGGTGAGCTCGGGCCTGCGTCCACGCATCCTGGTTCCCGCGACGCTGCGTGAGCTCGCTGCGCTGGCCGACGGGGCCGGCATCCGCGCCGGCGAGGTTGCGCCGGCCGGCGCCGATCCGCAGCTCAGCGGGGTGACGCTGCGGGCCCAGGACGCCCATCCGGGCGATCTGTTCGCCGCGCTCCCGGGTTCGTCGGCGCATGGGGCAGCTTTCGGACCGGACGCGGTCAGCCGCGGCGCGGTCGCGATCCTGACCGACCCGGCCGGCGCGCAGATCCTGGGCGACATAGCGGTGCCGGTGCTGGTGCACGACGCGCCGCGGTCGGTGCTCGGAGCCGTGTCGGCCCGCGTCTACGGCGATCCGTCGCACTCGCTGACGGTCATCGGGGTCACCGGAACCTCGGGTAAGACCACCACCACCTACCTGATGGAGGCCGGGCTGCGCGCCGCCGACCGCAGCGCCGGGCTGATCGGCACGGTCGGCATCCGGATCGACGGCGCCGCCCAGCCCAGCGCGCTGACCACGCCGGAAGCCCCCGCCGTCCAGCGGCTGCTGGCCAGCATGGTCGAGCGCGGCGTCGACACCGCGGTGATGGAGGTGTCCAGCCACGCGCTGGCCCTGGGCCGGGTCGACGGCGTCCGGTTCGCGGCCGGCGGTTTCACCAACCTGTCCCGCGACCACCTGGATTTCCACCCCAGCATGGCCGATTACTTCGAGGCCAAGGCGCTGCTGTTCGATCCGGCGTCCCCGCTGCATGCCGAGCGCGCCGTGATTTGCATCGACGACGACGCCGGCGTGGCGATGGCCGCCCGCGCGGCCGATCCGATCACGGTGTCCAGCACCGGGCCCGCGGACTGGACCTGCGCCGACATCGTGCACAGCGGCGACGGCGGTCAGGAGTTCACCGTCACCGACCCGGCCGGCGTGCACCACCGGATCGGCATCCGGCTGCCCGGCCGCTACAACGTGGCCAACACCCTGCTGGCGTTGGCGCTGCTGGACGCCATCGGGGTGGCCCCCGAACAGGCCGCGCCCGGTCTGATGCAGGCACGGGTGCCGGGCCGATTGGAGCCGGTCGAACGCGGCCAGGACTTCCTGGCGCTGGTCGACTACGCGCACAAACCCGGGGCGCTGCGGGCCGTGCTGGAGACCCTGCGCAACCAGGCCGAGGGCCGGCTCGCCGTGGTGTTCGGCGCCGGCGGTGACCGCGATCCGGGCAAGCGAGCCGACATGGGTGCGGTGGCCGCCGAACTCGCCGACCTGGTGGTGATCACCGACGACAACCCGCGCACCGAGGACCCCGCCACGATCCGCGCCGCCATCGCGGCCGGGGCCAGCGGGCACGCCGCCGAGGTGCTCGAGGTGGGGGACCGGCGCGCCGCCATCACGGCCGCGGTCGGCTGGGCGCGCACCGGGGACGTGGTGCTGATCGCCGGCAAGGGCCATGAGACCGGACAGACCGGAGGGGATCGCACCGTGCCGTTCGACGACCGCGAAGTGCTCGCCGAGGCGATCGACGCGCTGGGGTCGGGGTCATGATCGACCTCACCGTCGCCGAGATCGCCGAGATCGTCGGCGGTCGGCTGGCCGACATCAGCGCCGCCGACGCCGCCGGTACGCACGTCCGTGGCAGTGTCGAATTCGATTCCCGCGCAGTCACTGCCGACGGGTTGTTCCTGGCTCTGCCGGGCGCGCGCAGCGACGGCCACGATTTCGCCGCGGCCGCGCACGCCGCGGGCGCCGCCGCGGTGCTGGCGGCCCGCCCGGTCGGGGTCCCGGCGATCGTGGTCGACCCGGCGCCGGGCGACACCAGTTCGAGCGTGCTCGAGCACGACCAGGACGGCTCCGGGGCCGCGGTGCTGGCTGCGCTGGCCCGGTTGGCCGCCGAGGTCGCGCGCCGGTTGGCTGCCGACGGACTGCGGATCATCGGGGTGACCGGTTCGTCGGGCAAGACCTCGACCAAGGACCTGCTGGCCGCCGTGTTGGCGCCGTTGGGGCAGGTGGTGGCCCCGCCCGGATCGTTCAACAACGAGCTCGGCCACCCCTGGACCGTGCTGCGCGCCGACGCCGACACCGACTTCCTGATCCTGGAACTGTCCGCGCGGCATCCCGGCAACATCGCCGCGTTGGCTGCCGTCGCGCCGCCGTCGCTCGGTGTGGTGCTCAACGTGGGCACCGCGCACCTCGGCGAGTTCGGTTCCCGGCAAGCCATCGCTGACACCAAAAGCGAGCTGGCTCAAGCCATTCCAGCTGACGGCGTGGTGGTGCTCAACGTCGACGACAGCGCGGTCGCGGCGATGGCGAACAAGACCTCGGCCCGGGTGGTGCGGGTCAGCCGGGCCGGCCCGGCCGATCTGTGGGCCGCCGACGTGCAACTCGACGAGCTGGCCCGGCCCCGGTTCGTGCTGCACCACGGTCACGAGTCGGTTCCGGTGACGCTGGCCGTGCACGGCGACCACCAGGTGTCCAACGCGCTGTGCGCGGCCGCGGTCGCGTTGGAATGCGGGGCCGACCTCGACGGTGTGGCGCGGGCACTGGGTGCGGCCGGACCCGTCTCGCCGCACCGGATGGCGGTCACCGACCGCGTCGACGGCGTCACCGTCGTCAACGACGCCTACAACGCGAACCCGGATTCGATGCGCGCCGGCCTGGCCGCGTTGGCCTGGATGGCCCGCGCGCCCCGCGAGCACGGCGCGCCGGCGCGCCGCAGCTTCGCGGTGCTCGGCGAGATGGCCGAACTCGGCGAGGACGCGATTTCCGAACACGACCGCATCGGCAGATTGGCGGTGCGATTAGATGTTTCTCGACTTGTCGTCGTCGGAACCGGGAGAGCTATGAGCGCCATGCACCAGGGCGCGGTGATGGAGGGTTCGTGGGGATCCGAAGCCACCCGCGTCGACGATGCCGACGCCGCGCTGGCGTTGCTGCGCGCCGAACTGCAGCCCGGTGACGTGGTGTTGGTCAAGGCCTCCAACTCGGCCGGGTTGGCGACTCTGGCCCAGCAGCTGATCGACGACGGAGACGGACCGGCATGCGACTGATCCTGATTGCCGTCGGCCTGTCGCTGGCGGTGGCGATCCTGCTCACACCGGCATTGATCCGGCTGTTCACCCGGCAGGGCTTCGGGCACGAGATCCGCGAGGACGGCCCGCCGAGCCACGCCACCAAACGCGGTACCCCGTCGATGGGCGGCGTGGCGATCCTGGCCGGCATCTGGGCCGGCTACCTCGGCACGCACCTGGTCGGGTTGGCCCTGGACGGCACCGGACCCACCGCCTCGGGTTTGCTGGTGCTGGGCCTGGCCACGGTGCTGGGCGCGGTCGGCTTCCTCGACGACCTGATCAAGATCCGCCGCTCGCGCAACCTGGGACTGAACAAGACCGCCAAGACCGTCGGGCAGGTGGGCGCGGCGGTGCTGTTCGGCATCCTGGTGCTGCAGTTCCGCAACCCGTCCGGCCTGACGCCCGGTGGCCGCGAGCTGTCCTACGTGCGCGAGATCGCCACCGTGACGTTGCCGCCGCTGCTGTTCCTGCTGTTCATCGTGTTCCTGGTGTCGGCCTGGTCGAATGCGGTGAACTTCACCGACGGGCTGGACGGTTTGGCGGCCGGCAGCATGGGCATGGTCAGCGCGGCCTATGTGCTGATCACCTTCTGGCAGTACCGCAATGCGTGCGCCACCGCACCCGGGCTGGGCTGCTACAACGTGCGCGACCCGCTGGACCTGGCGTTGATCGCGGCCGCCACTGCCGGTGCCTGCATCGGCTTCCTGTGGTGGAACGCCGCACCGGCCAAGATCTTCATGGGCGACACCGGCTCGCTGGCACTCGGCGGGATCATCGCCGGGCTGTCGGTGACCAGCCACACCGAGGTGCTCGCGGTGGTGCTCGGTGCGCTGTTCGTGGCCGAGATCGTCTCGGTGGTGGTGCAGATCCTGGCGTTCCGCACCACCGGCCGGCGGGTGTTCCGGATGGCGCCGTTCCACCACCACTTCGAACTGGTTGGTTGGGCCGAGACCACCGTGATCATCCGGTTCTGGCTGCTGACCGCGATCGCCTGCGGCCTGGGTGTGGCGCTGTTCTACAGCGAGTGGCTCGCGGCGATCGGCGCCTAGCTTGAACCCGGCCGGCTCCGAAGGTCTGGGTCCGCTGCGTCCGGACGCCGCGGTGCTGGTGGTCGGGGCCGGGGTGACCGGCCGCGCGGTGCTGGCGGCGTTGGCCCCGTTGGATGTGCGCGCCGAACTGACCGACGACGACCCGGCCGTGCTGACCGCCCGCGCCGCCGAGGGCACCGTCGTCGTCGACGCCGCGACCGCGCTCGTCCGGATCGCCGGCTACGCGCTGGTGGTGGTCAGTCCGGGTCTGCCGCCCAGCGCCCCGGTCGCGGTGGCCGCCGGCCGCGCCGGCGTGCCGATCTGGGGTGACGTCGAATTGGCCTGGCGGCTGGACCAATCCGGGCGTTACGGGCCGGCGCGGCGCTGGCTGGTGGTCACCGGCACCAACGGCAAGACCACCACCACCTCGATGCTGCACGCCATGCTGACTGCCGCCGGGCGGGCCAGTCTGCTGTGCGGCAACATCGGTGAGCCGGTGCTCGACGTGCTCGGCACGCCATCGGAGTTCCTGGCCGTCGAGTTGTCCAGCTTCCAGCTGCACTGGTCGTCGTCGGTGCGCCCGGACGCCGGCGTGCTGCTCAACGTCGCCGAAGACCACCTGGACTGGCACGGCAGCCTGGCGCACTATGCCGCGGCCAAGGCCCGCGCGCTGACCGGCCGGGTCGCGGTGGCCGGGCTCGACGACCCGCTGGCCGCCGAGTTGTTGCGCGACGCCGCCGCGGAAGTCAAGGTCGGCTTCCGGCTCGGGGCGCCGGCGGCCGGCGAGCTCGGGGTGCGCGACGGTCGGTTGACCGACCACGCGTTCGCCGATCCGGAGCTGACGCTGGCTGCGGCGGATTCGATTCCGGTGGCCGGTCCGGTCGGGGTGCTCGACGCGTTGGCCGCCGCGGCGCTGGCCCGCGCGGTCGACGTGCCGGCCGAGGCGATCGCGACGGCGTTGGCCTCGTTCAGTGTGGGTCGGCACCGCGCCGAACTGGTCGCCGTCGTCGACGGCGTCGCCTACGTCGACGACTCCAAGGCCACCAACCCGCATGCCGCCGAGGCCTCGGTGCGCGCGTACCCGCGGGTGGTGTGGATTGCCGGCGGTTTGCTCAAGGGTGCGGCGGTCGACGACATGGTGACCCGGATCGCCGACCGGCTGGCCGGTGTGGTGCTGATCGGCCGGGACCGCGGTTTGGTAGCCAAGGCGTTATCACGACACGCACCCGATGTCCCCGCCGTCGAGGTTGTGACGGGGGAGGATGTTGAGATGCTTGGGACTAATGGGGCATTTGTGACTCGAGTGGTCAGGGCGCCCGCGGGCTCGGCCAGCTCGGTGATGTCGGCCGCAGTGGCCACCGCCCGCGAACTCGCCCGACCGGGGGACACCGTGCTGCTGGCGCCGGCCGGGGCGTCGTTCGATCAGTTCGCGGGGTATGCCGATCGCGGCGAGGTGTTTGCCGCGGCGGTTCGCGACCTCGACGTCACGGACTAGTAGATGGCGAACATCGCGACCCGGGCCTGGCGTCGGCGGCGGGCCGCCGGCGACGATGCCACCCCGACCGAGGCCAAGGACACCTCGGCCGGCCAGCCGGCCGCAGAACAAGGCGACGAATCGGCCGGCGAGGCGGCCAAGGGCTCGGCCAAGACCGCGACCGCAGCCGCGCTGCCCACGGCCGAAAAGGACGGGCCGCGTACCCGGTTCGGCGCCTGGTTGGGTAAGCCGCTGACGTCGTTCCACCTGATCGTCGCGGTGGCCTCACTGCTGGTGACCCTCGGCCTGATCATGGTGCTGTCGGCCTCCGGTGTGCATTCCTACGACGCCGACGGCTCGCCCTGGACCATCTTCGCCAAACAGGTGCTCTGGACCGTCATCGGGCTGATCGCGTTCTACATCGCGGTGCGGATCCGGGTTGCGACGTTGCGCCGGTTGGCCTTTCCGGCGTTTGCCCTGACCATCGTGTTGCTGATTCTGGTGTTGATCCCCGGTATCGGCACCGAGGCCAACGGATCCCGGGGCTGGTTCGTGGTCGCCGGGTTCTCCATGCAGCCCTCGGAGCTGGCCAAGATCGCGTTCGCGATCTGGGGTGCCCAGTTGCTGGCGGCCCGCCGGATGGAACGCGCGTCGCTGCGCGAGATGCTGATCCCGCTGCTGCCGGCCGCGGTGATCGCGCTGGCCCTGATCGTGCTGCAGCCCGACCTCGGGCAGACGGTGTCGCTGGGCATCATCTTGCTGGCGCTGCTGTGGTACGCGGGCCTGCCGCTGCGGGTCTTCTTGACCTCGCTGTTCTCGGTGTTCGTCGCGGGTGCGGTGCTGGCGGTGTCGGAGGGTTACCGCAGCGCCCGGGTGCAGTCCTGGCTGGACCCGTCGGCCGACGCGCAGGGTTCGGGCTATCAGGCCCGGCAGGCCAAGTTTGCGCTGGCCAACGGGGGTGTGTTCGGCGACGGGCTGGGCCAGGGCACCGCGAAGTGGAACTACCTGCCCAACGCGCACAACGACTTCATCTTCGCGATCATCGGCGAGGAACTCGGCTTCGTCGGCGCGTTCGCGTTGCTGTGCCTGTTCGGCCTGTTCGCCTACACCGGGATGCGGATCGCGGCGCGCAGTGCGGACCCGTTCCTGCGGTTGCTGACCGCGACGGCCACGTTGTGGATCCTGGGACAGGCGTTCATCAATGTCGGCTACGTGATCGGTTTGCTGCCGGTGACCGGACTGCAGCTGCCCTTGATCTCGGCCGGCGGCACGTCGACGGCCACCACGCTGTTCATGATCGGTGTGATGGCCAACGCGGCCCGCCACGAACCCGACGCGGTGGCCGCGTTGCGGGCCGGCCGCGACGACCGGATGAACCGTCTGTTGCGGCTGCCGTTGCCCGAGCCCTACACGCCGAGCCGGGTCGAGGCACTCCGGGACCGGTTGCGCTCCAAGTCCGGTGCGTCGTCGAGCAAATCGGCCAAGTCGGCCAAAGCCGCGAGCAAATCGGCCAAGCCCAAGTCGGCCAAGGCGGCGTCGGCCAAGACCAAATCGCCCAAGGCGGCGTCCGGACGGACCCGGGCCGGTCAGCCCGCCAAGCCGACCGGCTCGACCCGCGCCTCGACCGGCCGCGGCACCCGGGCGGCGGCCTCGACCCCGCGCGCGGCCGCCGGTCGCCGACCCGCCAAGATCTATGCCGCTGACCGGGGCGCGCGCCGCGCGGTGCATCATGGAGACGATCAGCGCGCCCGGGCCGGCCACGGCTCCGAGCGCGCGAGCCGAACCAGAGCACGGGAAGGTCAGCGTTACGGGTGAGCGACTCGTTTTCGGTGGTTCTCGCCGGCGGCGGCACGGCCGGCCACATCGAACCGGCGATGGCGGTGGCGGACGCCCTCAAGGCGCTGGACCCGCAGGTGCGCGTCACCGCGTTGGGCACCGAACGCGGCCTGGAGACCAAACTGGTTCCGGAGCGCGGTTACCCGCTGGAACTGGTCACGCCGGTTCCGTTGCCGCGCAAGCTGAACGCTGACCTGGCCCGGTTACCGCTGCGGGTGCGCCGATCGGTCCGCGAAACCCGCAGTGTGCTGCGCCGGGTGCAGGCCGACGTGGTGATCGGCTTCGGCGGCTACGTCGCCGTCCCGGCCTATCTGGCCGCGCGCGGCGGCGCGCTGCGCCGGCACCGGGTTCCGGTGGTGGTGCACGAGGCCAACGCGCGTGCCGGCATCGCCAACCGGCTCGGCGCCCGCGGTGCGGCCCGGGTGCTGGCGGCGGTACCCGACTCCGGTCTGCGCGACGCCGACGTGGTCGGGGTGCCGGTGCGGTCCAGCATCACCAGTCTGGACCGGGCGGCGCTGCGCGCCGAGGCGCGCGCGCACTTCGGTTTCTCCGACGACGCCCTGGTGCTGCTGGTCTTCGGCGGTTCCCAGGGCGCGGTGTCGGTCAACCGGGCCGTGAGCGGGGCCGCCGACGCGCTGGCCGCGCGCAAGATCGCGGTGCTGCACGCGCACGGTCCGAAGAACACGTTGGAGCTGCGCACGCCGGCACCCGGCGACTCGCCGTACGTCGCGGTGCCGTACCTGAACCGGATGGATTTGGCGTACGCGGCGGCCGATCTGGCGATCTGCCGCTCCGGTGCGATGACGGTGGCCGAGGTGTCGGCGGTCGGGCTACCCGCGGTGTACGTGCCGCTGCCGATCGGCAATGGCGAACAGCGGCTCAACGCGCTGCCGGTGGTCGAGGCCGGCGGCGGCCTGCTGGTCGCCGACGCCGATCTGACCCCGGACTACGTCGGGCGCACGGTTGCCGACCTGATGACCGACGCGCCCCGACTGGCCGCGATGACCGCGGCGGCGGCCCGGGTCGGGCACCGCGACGCGGCCCGCGCGGTGGCCGCGGCCGCACTCGAAGTCGCTGCCGCGGCAAGGGCGGGCCGCAAGTGAACACCGAGTTGCCCGCGGATCTGACCCGGGTCCACATGGTCGGCATCGGCGGTGCCGGGATGTCCGGGATCGCCCGCATCCTGCTGGACCGCGGTGCCCTGGTCTCCGGTTCGGATGCCAAGGAGTCGCGCGGTGTGGTGGCGCTGCGCGCCGCAGGTGCCCAGATCAACATCGGGCACGACGCGGCGGCGCTGGACCTGCTGCCCGGCGGGCCGACCGCGGTGATCACCACGCACGCCGCGATCCCGAAGACCAACCCGGAACTGGTCGAGGCGCGTCGGCGCGGTATCCCGGTGGTGCTGCGTCCGGTGGTGCTGGCCAAACTGATGGCCGGGCACACCACGGTGATGGTGACCGGCACGCACGGCAAGACCACCACCACCTCGATGCTGGTGGTGGCGCTGCAGCACGCCGGCGCCGATCCGTCCTTCGCGGTCGGCGGCGACCTGGGCGAGGCCGGCACCAACGCGCACCACGGCAGCGGGCGCTGCTTCGTGGCCGAGGCCGACGAGAGTGACGGCTCGCTGCTGGAATACCGCCCCGACGTCGCGGTGGTGACCAACATCGAATCCGATCACCTGGACCACTTCGGCAGCCCCGAGGCGTATGGCGCGGTGTTCGACGCGTTCGTGGAACGGATCGCACCGGGCGGCGCGCTGGTGGTGTGCACCGACGATCCGGGTGCGGCCGCGCTGGCCGACCGCGCCGGTGAACTCGGGGTGCGGGTGCTGGCCTACGGTTCGCCGGGGGAGCGGCCGCTGGCCGGGACGTTGTTGAGTTGGCAGCAGCAGGGCACCGGCGCGGTGGCCGAGGTGCAGTTGGCCGGCGAACCGGTGCCGCGCGCGCTGCGGTTGTCGGTGCCCGGCCGGCACATGGCGCTCAATGCGTTGGCGGCGCTGCTGGCCGCGGTCGAAGCCGGGGCTCCGGTCGCCGACGTGCTCGACGGGCTGGCCGGCTTCGAAGGTGTGCGCCGCAGGTTCGAGCTGATCGGCACCACCGAGGGGGTGCGGGTCTTCGACGACTACGCACACCACCCGACCGAGGTGCGCGCGGTGCTCTCGGCGCTGCGCACCGTGACCGAACAAAGTGGCGGCGGCCGCACTTTGGTGGTGTTCCAGCCGCACTTGTATTCCCGGACAAAGGCTTTCGCCAAGGAGTTCGGCGACGCGTTGTCGCTGGCGGACCGCGCCGTGGTGCTCGACGTGTACGCCGCCCGCGAACAACCGATCGCCGGGATCAGCGGCGCGACGGTGGCCGAACACGTCCGGGTGCCGGTGCGCTACCTGCCGGATTTCTCGGCCGTCGCGCGCACCGTGGCCGAACTGGCCCAGCCCGGCGACGTGGTGGTCACCATGGGGGCCGGCGACGTCACCATGCTGGGACCCGAGATCCTGTCCGCCGTGACCGCCCGGGCCAGCCGGGGCCAGCCCGGTCGGCCCGGGGCGTCCTGGTGACCTCGCCGGACGGGCCCGCCGGGCCCGAGGATCCCGACCGCGCGACAACACCGCCGGACTCCGACGCACCCGATCCCGAGTCCGCCCCACCGGCCGACGCCGCCGAGGCCGCTGAGGCCGCAGAACCCGAAGCCGAGGAGACCGCCTTCGAGGGCCCGCGCCGGCGGGCCCGCCGGGAGCGCGAACAGCGGCGCGAGGCCCAACAACGCGCCCGGGCGCTGGCCGACGCCCAACTCGAGGCCAAGCGCCGGGCCCGCGGCGGTACCGGAACCGACGGCAAACCCGCCGCCCGCGGCACGGTCGGCGGCTTGAAGATGCTGGTGTTGTCGGTGCTGCTGGCGCTCGGGTTGCTCGGGCTCGGACTGGTGCTGTACTTCACGCCGCTGATGTCGGTGCGCAACGTGGTGGTGGTCGGGACCGCAGCGGTGACCAACGAGGAAGTGCTGGAGGCCGCGCAGGTCGTGGTCGGCACACCGCTGCTGCAGATCGACACCGGCGGGGTGGCTAACCGGGTGGCAGCCATCCGGCCGGTGGCCAGCGCACGGGTGCAGCGGGAGTACCCGTCCGCCCTGCGGATCACGGTGACCGAGCGGATTCCGGTGGCGGTCAAGGATTTTCCCGAGGGATCCCGGCTCTACGACGCCGACGGCGTGGACTTCACCATCCCGGCCCCGCCACCCAACCTGCCCTACCTGGACGTCGAGTCGCCGGGCCCGGCAGATCCGGCCACCCGGGCCGCGCTGGATGTGCTGACCTCGCTGCGCCCGGAGGTGGCCGGTCAGGTCGGCCGGGTCGGTGCCACCTCGGTGGCCTCGGTGACCCTCACGCTCACCGACGGGCGGGTGGTGGTGTGGGGGACCAATGAGCGCACCGAGGAGAAGGCCGAGAAACTCGCGGCGCTGCTGACTCAACCGGGCCACACCTACGACGTGTCCAGCCCGGACCTGCCCACGGTCAAGTAGCTGGATCCGGCTGACTGGCGGTGACCGGCGGTCGGACTGGCAGCGACGGTGGCGAAATTCGCCCGCGACTCACCGGCGCGCCTGCCGGGCGGACCGGGTTGGCGGCCATACGGTTCTGTTTACGCGGAGCTACTTGACATAACTCTAAGCCTATGGTTGAGGTTGAGGGTTTGCCATCAAGGGTTCGGCGGCCGTTCCACCAGACAACCGATCCATTGGGAGGAAGACCGATGACCCCCCCGCACAACTACCTCGCCGTCATCAAGGTGGTCGGCATCGGCGGCGGCGGCGTCAACGCCGTCAACCGCATGATCGAACAAGGCCTCAAGGGCGTGGAGTTCATCGCGATCAACACCGATGCCCAGGCCCTGCTGATGAGCGATGCCGACGTCAAGCTCGACGTCGGTCGCGAATCCACCCGTGGTTTGGGTGCCGGCGCCGATCCCGAGGTCGGCCGCAAGGCCGCCGAGGACGCCAAGGACGAGATCGAGGAGCTGCTCCGCGGCGCCGACATGGTCTTCGTCACGGCCGGCGAAGGCGGCGGCACCGGCACCGGCGGTGCGCCGGTGGTCGCGTCGATCGCCCGCAAGCTCGGTGCCCTCACCGTCGGTGTGGTGACCCGCCCGTTCTCGTTCGAGGGCAAGCGGCGGTCCAACCAGGCCGAGAACGGGATCCAGGCGCTGCGCGAAAGCTGCGACACCCTGATCGTGATCCCGAACGACCGGCTGCTGCAGATGGGCGACGCCGCCGTCTCGCTGATGGACGCCTTCCGCAGTGCCGACGAAGTGCTGCTCAACGGCGTGCAGGGGATCACCGACCTGATCACCACACCGGGTCTGATCAATGTCGACTTCGCCGACGTCAAGGGCGTGATGAGCGGAGCCGGCACGGCCCTGATGGGTATCGGTGCCTCGCGTGGCGACGGGCGCGCGCTCAAGGCCGCCGAGATGGCGATCAACTCGCCGCTGCTGGAGGCCTCGATGGACGGTGCGCAGGGCGTGCTGTTGTCCGTGGCCGGCGGCAGCGACCTGGGCCTGTTCGAGATCAACGAGGCCGCTTCGCTGGTGCAGGAGGCCGCGCATCCGGAAGCCAACATCATCTTCGGCACCGTGATCGACGACTCGCTGGGCGACGAGGTCCGGGTCACCGTGATCGCGGCCGGCTTCGAAACCGGTGCGGCCGGCCGCAAGCCGGTGGTAGCGCCCGGGGGCCAGGCGCCGGCCACCCCGCCGATCGCCTCGGGTCAGGCCGGCCGGGTCAGTACCTCGCTGTTCGACCCGGCCGACGCCGCCAGCGTCCCGGCACCCACCAACGGGGCCACGGTCCGGGTCGGCGGCGGACGGGACGACGGTATCGACGACGACGACGTCGACGTGCCGCCGTTCATGCGCCACTGATCGGCCGGGGTGCGCCGTGAGCGTTCGCATCCGGCGCGTGACGACCACCCGGGCGGGTGGCGTGTCGGCGCCGCCGTACGACTCCTTCAACCTCGGCGACCACGTCGGCGATGACCCGGCGGCCGTGGCGGCCAACCGTCGTCGGCTGGCCGAGGCGATCGGCCTGGGTGCCGACCGCTTGGTGTGGATGAACCAGGTGCACGGCACCCGGGTGGAAGTCGTTGACGCGGCCCCGCCGGACGGCCGGGCCGTCGAGGCCACCGACGCGCTCCTGACCACCACGCCGCGGCTGGCGCTGGTGGTGGTGACCGCCGATTGCGTACCGGTATTGCTCGCCGATGCCCGGGCCGGGGTGGTGGCCGCAGTGCATGCCGGCCGAGTGGGTGCACAAAACGGCGTGGTGCCGGCCACCGTGGCGGCGATGGAAAAAGTCGGCGCGCACGTCGGCGACGTTTCGGCGCTGCTCGGTCCCGCGGTCAGCGGAGTCAACTACGAGGTACCCGCGGCGATGGCCGACGAGGTCGAGGCCGCGCTGCCGGGCAGCCGGGTGCGGACCGCCAAGGGCACCCCGGGTCTGGACCTGCGGGCCGGAATCGCCCGTCAGCTCAAGGATTTGGGGGTCACCGCGATCGACGTCGACCCGCGCTGCACGGTTGCCGACCCTGAGCTGTTCAGCCACCGGCGTGGTGCGCCAACCGGCCGACTGGCCTCGGTGGTGTGGATGGAATGACGGAATTCGATGCACGCAGAATTGAATTGGATCGTGCATTGACCGCTGTCCGAAATCGTTTGTCGAATGCCGCAGAAATGGCCGACCGCAAAGTCGAAGACATTCAACTTCTGCCCATTACCAAATTCTTTCCGGCAACCGATGTGGAAATTCTGTATGGCTTGGGTTGTCGGGCGTTCGGTGAGTCGCGGGATCAAGAGGCCGCGGCCAAGGTGGTCGAACTCGGCGGCCGGTTGGGATCGGTGGCCTGGCACATGGTGGGGCAGATCCAGCGCAACAAGGCCCGCTCGATTGCCCGCTGGGCGCACACCGTGCACTCGGTGAGCACACCCCGCGTGATCGTGGCGCTGGATCGGGCGGTCGGCGCGGCGCTGTCGGCGGGCGAGCGCACCGAACCGCTGGCGGTCTACCTGCAACTCAGCCTGGACGGCGACACCACGCGCGGCGGTGTGCCGATCGAGGACACCGCGGCCATCGACGCGCTGATCGCCCAGGTCGAGGAAGCCGAGGCGCTGCGCTTCGTCGGGTTAATGGGGATTCCGCCGCGCGCCGCCGATCCCGAGCGGGCGTTCGCGCGGCTGGCCGCAGAACACCGTCGGGCACAACAGCGCTGGTCGCGGCCGTTGGGGTTGTCGGCGGGCATGACTTCGGATCTGGAAATTGCCGTCAAACATGGTTCGACATGTGTGCGTGTCGGTACCGCGGTTCTGGGATCGCGACCGCTAACGTCACCGTGAGTAGTCACTCTAGTCACATCTTCATCACAGGCATCAGAAAGCTCGCTCGAGAAGGGTCCAAGCGATGAGCGCACTGCACAAGGTCAAGGCCTACTTCGGGATGGCTCCGTTGGAGGACTACGAGGACGAGTACTACGACGACCACCCCGGCGCTCGCGCGGCCTACCCGCGGCGGGACCGCTTCGACGACGGATATGAGCGCCCGCGCTACCCGGAGCGGGGAATCGAATACGACGAGGAAGCCGAGTACGCGGGTGCCTACCGCGGTGGCTATGCCGACGAATCTCGTTTCCGCACACCCGAATTCGAGCGTCCCGCGCCGGCGCGGCTGGGGGCGATGCGGACCGCTGGCACCCGCGGATCGCTGGCGATGGACCCGCGCCGGATGGCCGAGTTGTTCGAGGCCGGCAGCCCGCTGTCCAAGATCACCACGCTGCGGCCCAAGGACTACAGCGAGGCCCGCACCATCGGTGAGCGGTTCCGCGACGGAACGCCGGTGATCATGGACCTGGTGTCGATGGACAACGCCGACGCCAAGCGACTGGTGGACTTCGCCGCGGGCTTGGCGTTCGCGCTGCGCGGCTCGTTCGACAAGGTCGCCACCAAGGTGTTCCTGCTCTCGCCGGCCGACGTCGAGGTGAGCCCGGAAGAGCGTCGTCGGATGGCCGAGGCCGGCTTCTACTCCTGAGGGTCCCGGTCCTCGGTCTCTTGCTGAGCCCCTGCCGGGTCCCCAGCTGATCCTCCCGTCTGACCTGCATGCGGCCCGTTCCGTGGCCGAACAAGATCACGCCGGTGCGCATCGGTAGGCTGGCGAGCGCCACGCACCAGCGGGCCGGGGCGCTGCGATCCAGTCGGTGGCAGCACCCGCATCTTCTTGACGATAGGTCTTCTGCAGGTGAAGGAATTCTTCGCGATCCTGAGCTTCGCGCTGTTCGTCTTCTGGCTGCTGCTGATCGCCCGTATCGTGGTGGAGTTCATCCGGTCGGTCAGCCGCGACTGGCGGCCGCGTGGCTTCACCGTCGTGATCCTGGAACTGATCATGACGATCACCGATCCGCCGGTGAAGTTGCTGCGCAGGCTGATTCCGTCGCTGACCATCGGCTCCATCCGCCTCGACCTCTCGATCATGGTGCTGTTGGTGGTGGTGTTCATCGGTCATTCAATGGCTCTCGACGTCGCGACGGCGCCGTAGTCGCCCGCTCGCCAGGCATGCCATTGGGCAGGTAGTGGGTATTTGAGTGATCAAACTCGACCACCCAGAGTTTGAAATCCACTCTTAAATTCTTAAATATCCGGGCTCGCCCGCAACCGACGGTTCTGGTGTGACAGGATGGACGCCAGTTACAACTTGGCTACCAACTTGGTCTATCTTCTAAACTTGCCAGACCGGTCCGATCCGTCCGAGACGCGAGGGGGCAGACAATGCCGCTTACACCAGCCGACGTCCACAATGTGGCGTTCAGCAAGCCGCCGATTGGCAAGCGCGGCTACAACGAGGACGAGGTCGATGCCTTCCTCGACCTGGTGGAGAACGAGCTGACCCGCCTCATCGAGGAGAACGCCGATCTGCGCCAGCGGGTCGCCGAACTCGATCAGGAACTGGCCAGCGCCCGCGCCGGTGGCGGTGGGCAGGCTCCGCAGGCCGTGCCGCTGTATCAGCCCGAGCCCGAACCCGAGCCGGTCTACGAGGCCCCGGCCCCGGTGGCGGCGGCCGCTCCCAGCGGCGAAGAGGCACACGTCAAGGCCGCCAAGGTACTGGCGCTGGCGCAGGACACCGCTGATCGGCTGACCGGTACCGCCCGGGCCGAGTCCGAGAAGCTGCTGGCCGATGCCCGGGCCAACGCCGACGCGATGGTCAGCGAAGCCAAGGCCACCGCCGAGTCCACCGTGGCCGACGCGCGGGCGCGCGCTGATGCCATGTTGGCCGACGCGCAGAACCGTTCGGAGACCCAGCTGCGGCAGGCCCAGGAGAAGGCCGATGCGCTGCAGGCCGACGCCGAACGCAAGCATTCCGAGATCATGGGCACCATCAATCAGCAGCGCACCGTGCTGGAAGGCCGGCTCGAGCAGCTGCGCACCTTCGAGCGCGAGTACCGCACCCGGCTCAAGACCTATCTGGAATCCCAGCTCGAAGAGCTCGGCCAGCGTGGCTCGGCCGCGCCGGTGGATTCCGGTGCCGGCAGCGAAGGCGGTTTCGGCCAGTTCAACCGGGGCAACAACTAGTTCGGCGATCCGCGCGAGTGCCCGCGGGGCCAATGCGTGATCCGGCGAGGAGGCTGCCTTAGATGTTGATCGTCGCTTTGGTCTTGGCCGTCATCGGCCTGGCTGCGTTGGTGGCGGCCGTGGTCACCAGCAACGAGTTGGTCGCCTGGGTCTGCATCGGCGCCAGCGTCCTGGGTGTGATCCTGTTGATCGTCGACGCCATTCGGGAGCGTCAGCGCGGTCTGGGCGCCCAACCCGCGGTCGGTGCCGACGACGACGTCGTCGAGCAGGACGAGCCGAGTGCGTCGGCCGACGCCATCGATGAGACCTATCAGAACTTCGACGCCGAGTATCCGGAGTCCGACGAGGAGGTCGAGGCCGCCGAGGCTGCCGCGACAGACGCACCGGAGGCGGCCGACGATGCGGAAGCGGCGGCTGCCGAGGTCGGAGCGGCTGAAGTCGAAGCCATCGGCGACGACGCGGAACCGACCGAAACGGCCGAGTCCACCGAAACGGCTGAGTCCACCGAAGCCGAGTCCGACGCCGAGAAGCCCTAGGGGTGCCGCTGCAGCGCGCGGCGCACCTCGTCGTCGTTGACCTGGTGGAAATCGACGTAGTGCATACCCACCGCGACGAACCCGTCGATCAGTTGCGGACACACGAAATCCTCTGAGACATCGGTGAATTCGGTGGCCGCGCTGCGCGGTGCGGTCGGCACCGCAACGATCACCCGAGCCGCTCCGGCATCCCGGGCGTCCAGCGCGGCGACCCGCATGGTCGCGCCGGTGGCCACGCCGTCGTCGACCAGGACCGCGGTCCGGCCAACCAGCGGCTCGGCCGGGCGACCCGCGCGGTAGACCTGTTCGCGGCGGGCCAGTTCGGCGCGTTCGTTTTCGATCACCTCATCGAGGTGATGTCGGGGCACCTCGAGCGAGGCCACCAAACCCTCGTTGAGCAGCACGCGCTCCGCACTGATGGCACCGATTGCGAGTTCGCGGTGCCCGGGCGCCCCGAGCTTGCGGACTACGGCGACGTCCAGCGGCGCCTGCAGCGTCGCCGCCACCTCGGCGGCTACCGGCAGGCCACCGCGGGCCAGGCCCAGCACCACCGGGTCGGCATCGGGCGCCAGGACCCGCGCCACGGCGGGTCCCAGCACCCGGCCCGCCTCGCGGCGATTGGCGTAACGGTGGTGCATGCGTCGATTCTCCCGCAAACGGCTTGCGTGCTGCCCGGAAGCGCCGATCCCGCCGGCGTTCACGCCGCCGCGAACTCGACCGGTAGCCGCAGCGGCCCGGTGACACCGCCCAGCGGACGCCACGGGCGCCCACCGCCGGTGTGCGGTGCGGTCGGGATGCGTCTGGTGATCGCGACCAGCGCCTCGACCAGCTCGATCCGGGCCAAATGCGCGCCCAGGCAGTAGTGCACACCGCCGCCGAAGGTGAGCAGTCCCGGCGTGCCCTGCCGGGTGATGTCGAGCCGGTCCGGGTCGGGATAGACCGCCGGATCGCGGTTGGCCGCGGCAGTGTTGCCGATCACCAGGCTGCCGGCCGGGATCGGCACCCCGGCCACCTCGACATCCTCGGTGGCCACCCGAAGCGTTGCGAACGCAATTGGACTGTGCCGCACCAGTTCTTCGACGGCATTCGGTGCCAACTCGGGGTGGGCCGCCAACAGTTCCCACTGGTCGGGGTGCGCGGCCAAGGCTTCGACCGCGGCGGCCAGCTGGTTGCGGGTGGTGTCGGTGCCGGCCATCAGCAGACCGCCGGCCAACATCAGCAGCTCGTCGTGGTCCAAGTGGTCGCCGTCGACCTCGGCCCGGATCAGGGCCGAGAGCAGATCGTCGTCGAGCCGGTCTCGGCGCTCGGCGACCATGCCGTCGATGTAGTCGTCCAGCTCGGCCCAGGAGCGCAGGATCTCCGGTGCGGCACTGGTGACGTCCCAGCTGAACAACCGCAGCACATCGTCGGCCCAGTCGGAGAACAGTTGCCAGTCTTGGGCCGGCACGCCCAGCAGCGCACAGATGATCGGGATCGGGTAGGGCCGTGAGATGTCGGTGACGACGTCGCAGTGCCCGGCTTCGATGCACGGGGTCAGCAGCGCGTCGATCACCTCGGCGCACGCGGTGCGCATGGTGTCCGCCGAACGCGGTGTGAACGCCTTGGCCACCAGGCGCCGCAGTCGGGTGTGCGCGGCGCCGTCCAGGCACAGCAGGCTGCTCACCGCGCGGTCCCACAGCGGGCCCGAGGTGATGCCCTGCGCCGGCAGTCCGAAACCCTTGGGCACGACAAAGCGGTTGTCCCGCAACACCGTACGCACCAGATCATAGGTCAGCAGCTCCGGCCCGTGCGGCCCCAGCGCGATCGGTGAGACCGCGCGGGCCGCAGCGAACATTGCGTGTGCGTCGTCGGGATCGTCGAGGGTGTCGTAGCCGATCTGCGGCAGTTCGATGGTGGCGGTCATGGCAGTCTCCTCGGCTAGCTGTGCTGCTCCGAGAGTGCGCGGCAGCAGTGGCTCACCACACGCGTAGTGCACTACCTCCGTTGCCTGAGAAGGACACCCGAAACCGTGCTTGTTTCAAGCGTGTTTCGGCCTCGAGACGGTGCTGAATCAGTTTGCTCGCGGTCTCACCGTGCCTCGGGCCGACCTGTGAGGGGCAATTGACAAGGCGGTCATCGTCGCGCAATTGATGCGGAATGGCCGATCCGTACATCTATGTGCAGGTTCAACTCGCAGCACGCGACCACTATCGGAAGGCCCGAGCATGCCGACACTGGCACTACGCAGGAACCGCGACATCGAGGCATGGGATGCCGAGGACGTCGACGCCTGGGAGGGCACGAACGGCCGGCCGGCCGGCAAGGACATCGCCAAGCGCAATCTGATCTGGTCGATCGTCGCCGAGCACGTCGGTTTCTCGATCTGGTCGATCTGGTCGGTGATGGTGCTGTTCATGCCGCAGGACGTCTACGGCATCGACGCCGCGGGCAAGTTCTACCTGGTCGCGGTGCCCACCCTGGTGGGCGCGTTCATGCGGATTCCCTACACCGTGGCCCCGGCCCGCTTCGGGGGCCGCAACTGGACCGTGGTGAGCGCGTTGCTGCTGCTCATCCCGACCGCTCTGACCTGGTATTTCATGGAGAACCCGACCACCTACACCACGTATCTGGTGGTCGCGGCGTTCGCCGGTTTCGGTGGCGGCAACTTCGCCTCCTCGATGACCAACATCAATGCGTTCTATCCGCAGCGGCTCAAGGGCTGGGCGTTGGGGCTGAACGCCGGCGGCGGCAACATCGGGGTGCCGGTGATCCAGCTGCTGGGTCTGTTGGTCATCGCGGCCGTCGGCAACACCCGCCCCGAGATCGTCTGCGCCATCTACCTGGTGGCGATCGGGCTGGCCGCGCTGGGCGCCGCGCTGTACATGGACAACCTGCGCAACCAGCGGTCGAACATGGGCGCGTTGCTCGAAGCCCTGCGGTTCCGGCACTCCTGGGTGATGAGCTTCCTCTACATCGGCACGTTCGGCTCGTTCATCGGCTTCTCGTTCGCATTCGGCCAGGTGCTGCAGATCAACTTCCTGGCCGGCGGTGACAGCGCCGCGGAGGCTTCGCTGCACGCCGCGCAGATCGCCTTCATCGGTCCGCTGCTGGGCTCAATCGCCCGCCCGTACGGCGGCAAGCTCGCCGACCGGATCGGCGGCGGCAAGATCACGCTGTACACGTTCGTGGCGATGATGTTCGCCGCCGGTGTGTTGGTCACCGCCGGAACGCTGGACGACGCGTCCGCCGGTGCGCCCAGCGCCGCGCAGATGGTGGCCTTCGTGGCCGGTTTCATCGCGCTGTTCGTGCTGTCCGGCGTCGGCAACGGCTCGACCTACAAGATGATCCCGTCGATCTTCGAGGCCAAGGCGCAGGGCCGCGACGACCTGGACCGGGCCGGTAAGGCCGAGTGGTCCCGCGCGATGTCGGGCGCCCTGATCGGCTTCGCCGGTGCGGTCGGCGCGCTCGGCGGCGTGTTCATCAACGTGGTGCTGCGGATGTCCTACGTCAGCGACGCCAAATCGGCCACCAACGCGTTCTGGGTGTTCCTGGGCTTCTACGTGGTGTGCGCATTCGTCACCTGGTTGGTGTTCCTGCGGACCCCGCGGGTCACGGCCGCGGACTCCCTCGACGACGGTGCCCCCGTCCCGGCAGCTGGTTGAGGACGTCGATGACCCAGGCGATTCGCACCGCATGCTCATACTGCGGGGTCGGCTGCGGGATCTCGGTCGAGACCCGCACCGACCCTGGCAGCGGGCTGCCCGTGATCGCTCGGGTGTCCGGAGACAAGCTGCACCCGGCCAACTTCGGCCGGCTGTGCACCAAGGGCGCGACCCACGCCGAAATGATGGCGTCCACCGAGGGGCGGTTGACCTCGGCGCTGCTGCGTCCCTCCCGGGACGCTGATCCGGTCGAGGTCGACGTCGACGACGCGCTGGCCGAGGCGGCCAGCCGCCTGCGGGCCATCATCGACGAGCACGGTCCGGACGCGGTGGCGCTCTACGTGTCCGGCCAGATGTCCTTGGAGGCACAGTATTTGGCCAACAAGCTGGCCAAGGGCTATCTGCGCACCGTGCACATCGAATCCAATTCGCGGTTGTGCATGGCCAGTGCCGGCACCGGTTTCAAGCAGTCGTTGGGCTCGGACGGCCCGCCCGGGTCCTACGCGGACTTCGACGCCAGCAACCTGTTCTTCGTGATCGGGTCCAACATGGCCGACTGTCATCCGATCCTGTACCTGCGCATGGTGGATCGACTCAAGGCCGGTGCCAAGTTGATCGTGGTGGATCCGCGTCGCACCACCACCGCGGAGAGGGCCGATCTGTTCCTGCAGATTCGGCCCGGTACCGATCTGGCACTGCTGAACGGAATCCTGCACCTGCTGGTCGCCGACGGCGCGATCGACGAGCAGTTCATCGCCGAGCACACCGAAGGCTGGGCGGCGATGCCGGAGTTCCTGGCCGACTATCCGCCCGAGCGGGTTGCCGAGATCACCGGGCTGTCGGCGGACGATATCTGCACCGCGGCAGCCATGATCGCCGCGGCGGGGGACTGGATGACGTGCTGGACCATGGGTTTGAACCAGAGCACGCACGGCACCTGGAACACCAACGCGATCTGCAACCTGCACCTGGCCACCGGCGCCATCTGCCGCACCGGGTCCGGTCCGATGTCGCTGACCGGCCAACCCAACGCCATGGGTGGCCGCGAAATGGGTTACATGGGACCGGGTTTGCCGGGTCAGCGGTCGGTACTATCCGCTGCCGACCGGGCCTTCGTCGAGGCGCAGTGGGACCTGGAACCGGGCACCATCCGCACCGACGTGGGGCCCGGCACCATCGAGATGTTCGATCAGATGCGGGCCGGCGCCATCAAGGCGGTCTGGATCGTTTGCACCAATCCGGTTGCCACCGTGGCCAACCGGGACAATGTGATCGACGGTCTACGCTCCGCCGAGTTGGTGATCACCCAGGATGCCTACGCCGACACCGCGACCAATGCCTACGCCGACATCGTGTTGCCGGCCGCGTTGTGGGCCGAGGCCGATGCGGTGATGGTCAACTCCGAACGCAACCTGACCTTGTTGACGCAGTCGGTTCCGCCGCTCGGGGACTCGCGGCCGGACTGGGAACTGATCTGCGGGGTGGCCCAGCGTCTGGGGTTCGGTGACCATTTCGACTACAAGTCCAGTGAGCAGATCTTCGACGAGATCCGCCGCTTCCACAATCCGTTGACCGGGTACGACCTGCGCGGAGCCAGCTATGAGCGGCTGCGGGAGACCCCGCTGCAGTGGCCGTGCCCACCCGAGTTCGGCCCCGACGGCAGCCCGGGTGATCTCGATGACCGGCATCCGATCCGCTACCTCAACGACGGGGTGTCCCAGGAGCTGTTCGTGCACGCCGACGGGCACCGGCCGCGGCTGGCCTTCGCCACCGCGTCGCGGCGCGCGGTCTTCCATCCGCGCCCGCACATGGAAGCCGCCGAGCTGCCCGACGACGACTACCCGATGGTGCTGAACACCGGTCGGCTGCAACATCAGTGGCACACCATGACCAAGACCGGAACGGTGGCCAAGCTCAACAAGCTCAACGGTGCGCCCTTCGTGGAGATTCACCCCGACGACGCCGGCCGGCTCGGTGTCAGTGCAGGCATGAACGTGGAGATCCGGTCCCGGCGCGGGAGTGCGGTGTTGCCGGCTCAACTCACCGATCGGGTGCGGCCCGGCAACCTGTGGGCGCCGTTCCACTGGAACGACACCCACGGCGCGCAACTCAACATCAACGCGGTCACCAACGATGCGGTGGATCCGACCTCCCTGCAGCCGGAGTACAAAGTGTGCGCGGTGGCGCTGGCACCGGTCGCCGCACCGCCGGTGACTGCCGCACCGGCGACCGCGACCATAGCCGGACTGCTGCCGGTCGGTGCGCCCGAGTTCACCGAGGACGAAAAGCTGTACCTGTCGGCGTTTCTCACCGGCGTCGAACAGGGCCTGCCCGGAGTCCCGGTACTGCCGGCCGGCGCGCCGGTGGGTACCCGCACGCGGCTGTGGGTCGATGGTCTGCTGGCCGGTATGCGCTCCCGGCTGGACTCCGGGGTGCCACTGGCGCCCGCGGCCGTTGCCGCACCCACCCAGGTCGCCGCACCCGCCCCGGCCGCCGGGCCGCTGCTGCTGTGGGCCTCGCAGACCGGCAACGCCGAGGAGATCGCCGCAACACTCGGCGGCCGGCTGAGCGGTGCGCGGCTGCAAGCGCTCGACGACGTCGCACTGTCCGACCTGGCCGTGGCCGGCGACGTCGTGATCGTCACCAGCACGTTCGGTGACGGCGGACCGCCGGACAACGGCGCGGACTTCTGGACTCGACTCAGTTCCCCGGATGCCCCGTCCCTGGCGGCTGTGCGTTTCATGGTGCTCGGCATCGGTGACCGCGCCTATGACGACTTCTGCGGTTACGCCAAGGCGCTCGACGCCCGGCTGGCCGAACTGGGCGCCACCCGACTCATCGCTCGTGCCGACCACGAGGTGTACGACGACGACGCGCTGACCCAGTGGTCGGACAACGTCGTCACGCTGCTGGCGGAGTCGGGCAGCGCCACGGCGGTTCCGGCGGTGAATACCGCGGTCTCGCCGGTCGCCACAGTTGCACCCGCTGCGTCCAGCTCGAATGTGCCCGCGGTCTTCACCCGAACCCGACCTGTCCCGGCCCCGTTGACCCGCAACGTGCGGCTGACGCCGGCGAGCGCGGCAAAAGAGGTGCGGCAGTTCGGTTTCGACATCAGTTGCCATGACGTGCAGTACTCGACCGGGGATTCGTTGGGCGTCTACGTGGCCAACAATCCGGTGGTGGTCGACGAATGGCTGGCCGCCACCGGGCTCTCCGGGGAGGTCAACGTCGTCGTCGACGGTGCGGTCAAGGCGCTGCGTCAGGCGCTCACCTCGCACTACGACATCTGCAAGGTGACGCCCAACCTGCTGGACTTCGTGGCCGAGCACAGTTCGAACCGCTCCGCGAAGCGGCTGCGTCGCCGCGACAATCTGGACAAATGGCTGGCCGGCCGCAACGCCCTGGATGTGGTGCGCGAGTTCGGAGTCCGGGCCGATCCCGAGGAGTGGCAGCAGGTGCTGGTGCGGCTGACCCCGCGGCAGTACTCGATCTCGTCGAGCCCGCTGGTGCACCCCGACGAGATCCACTTGACCGTCTCGGTGCTGCGCTACCGCAACCCGGACGGGGCGGCGCGTGGTGGGGTGGCCTCGACCTATCTCGCCGACCTGCCCGATGGCACTGCGGCGCAGGTGTTCCTGCAGCGTTCCCCGCACTTCCGCCCGCCGGCTGAGTCCGCAACCCCGATGATCATGGTGGGGCCGGGTACCGGGATTGCACCGTTCCGCGGCTTCCTGCAGGAGCGCCGCGCGCTCGGGCACGCCGGGGCCAACTGGTTGTTCTTCGGTGATCAGCATCGGGCGCAGAACTTCTACTACCAGTCCGAACTCGAGGAATGGCACAGCGACGGGTTCCTGACCCGACTGGATCTGGCGTTCTCCCGGGATCAGTCCAAACGAATCTATGTGCAGCACAAGATGAAACAGGCCGGTGCCGAACTGTGGCGCTGGCTGCAGGAGGGCGCCCACTTCTACGTGTGCGGAGATGCCGCGCGGATGGCCAAGGACGTGGACGCCACCTTGTCCGACATCATCCGCACGCACGGCGGCATGAGCGAAGAGGCGGCCCGCGACTACAAACGCGAACTGATCGCCGAGAAGCGCTACGTGCGCGACGTCTACTAGTTCAGTTCGAATCTGGTTGCGCCAGGATCTCGCGCAGGGTGGGGAGTACGCGCTGATCTTTTGGCCGATTGGCGGCTTGCTTGGACCTGATGACGTCGGCCAGCGATGCGATCCGGACGGTGAGGCCGTAGATCTGCGCGTCCGAGGCGTCGCGTCGAAGATCCGGATAGCCCTGAGTGCCCGCGGGTTCGAAATTGAGATCGAGATCGCCGGCATCGGTGACGAGGTTCCAGGTCCGCGCGGCGGCCAGCGAAGCGGCGTCGTAGGCGAACGGAAGCCCAGTGGGCTCAGACTCGGTCCGGATCCGGGCGTTGAGTTCTCGCAGCGCGGCGGCGAGTCGGTCGAGATTGGCGTGGTCGGTCTGCGGGGTGATGTCGGCGTCCTCGGTGGGGAACGGTGAGCCGTGGTAGACGGCGGCGAGCCCTCCGATGAGCACGTAGATGACGCCGTGGCGATGTAGCGCCTGCAGTAGACGCTCGAGGTCGAGTTCCATTGCCGGTCACTTCGCGGCGCGCAGCGCAGATAGCTGACGCGTGAGCCGGGCATGGCGGTCGAGGCGTTGCTGTCCGGTCAGGCCGGCCAGGCGGCGAGCTTGCGCCGCATCGCTGTCATCGGCGGGGACCAGCATGATCTCCAGGTCGAAGCCGCACAACCGAACAAGGCGGCGAACGTCGTTGAGGCTGATGGCGGTGCGGCCTGATTCCCAGCGCGCCACGACGGGCTGCACCGTGCCTGCGCGTTCGGCCAGTTCGCGTTGAGTCAGCGCGGCGCGCTTGCGCGCTTCTCGAACAAGATCACCACCGTAACTACTCATGTGATGAATTATAGCAGATCTGCTATGCAATCGGCCCCGATCGAAAAATCGGGTGCCAGCGAGCTCCCGGTCGCGGTGGTGAGAAGTTTGACGAATGCGCTGGCGTCGAAGTAGACGAGCGGCACCGGTCAGCGGCGCTGGTCGCTGACCCGGTCAGACACCGGCCGCCGCGGTCACGGATACATCCACACCGTGATCCGTACGCTCACCGAACCGCGATTTGTACACGTGACTGGGTGCGGCATTACCACCATGTCGCTAACTTTTGTGTCCGAGGGGGGACTTGAACCCCCACGCCCGTTAATAGGGCACTAGCACCTCAAGCTAGCGCGTCTGCCATTCCGCCACTCGGACCTGCGACCCCTCGACAGGGGCAGCTAAGGCTATCGGATCACACCGGGTTGACCCAAACCGAACCTCGGGTTGGATGGTAGGAAAGGAAGACCGGGATCTTGAGCACCTCGGTGCTGACCAGACTGATTGAGAAAGGCGATCGTGACCACACCGCCGCGGGCCGTCGACGAGGTCGTCGACCTGGTCAGCACCTTGATCCGGTTCGACACCTCCAACACCGGCGAACTCGCGACCACCAAGGGTGAGGCCGACTGTGCCCGCTGGGTCGCCGCGCAGCTCGAAGAGGTGGGATATCAGACCACCTACGTGGAATCCGGTGCTCCGGGCCGGGCCAACGTGTTCGCGCGGCTACCCGGCGCCGATCCCGACCGCGGCGCGCTGCTGATCCACGGGCACCTCGACGTGGTGCCGGCCGAGGCGGCCGACTGGAGTGTGCACCCGTTCTCCGGCGCGGTCGAAGACGGCTACGTCTGGGGCCGCGGCGCGGTCGACATGAAGAACATGGTCGGGATGATGATCGCGGTGGCCCGGCAGTTCAAACGCGACGGCGTGGTCCCGCCGCGTGAGCTGGTGTTCGCGTTCGTCGCCGACGAGGAGGCCGGCGGCAACTACGGCGCCAAGTGGCTGATCGACCAGCGCCCCGATCTGTTCGACGGGATCACCGAGGCGGTCGGCGAAGTCGGTGGCTTCTCGCTGACCGTGCCCCGGCGCGACGGTGGTGAGCAGCGGCTCTACCTGATCGAGACGGCCGAGAAGGGCATGCTGTGGATGCGCCTGAAGGCGCGTGGTCGCGCCGGGCACGGCTCCATGGTGCATCCGGACAACGCCGTCACCGCGGTCGCCGAGGCGGTGGCCAAGCTGGGCCGGCACCAGTTCCCGATCGTGGTGCGCCCCGCGGTCGCCGAGTTCCTGACCGCAGTCTCCGAGGCGACCGGCTACGAGTTCGACCTGGATTCGCCGGACCTCGACGGCATGATCGCCAAGCTGGGTGGCATCGCGCGGATCGTCGGTGCCACCTTGCGCGACACCGCCAACCCCACCATGCTGAGCGCCGGATACAAGGCCAATGTGATTCCGGGCAGCGCCGAGGCCGTGCTGGACTGCCGCGTGGTACCCGGCCGGCAGGCCGCCTTCGAACGCGAGGTCGACGAGATCATCGGTCCGGACGTGACCCGCGAGTGGGTGACCGAACTGCCGTCGTACGAAACCACATTCGACGGTGAGTTGGTGGACGCCATGAACGCCTCGCTGCTGACCGTCGACCCGGACGCGCGCACCGTGCCCTACATGCTGTCCGGCGGCACCGATGCAAAGCACTTCGCGCGGTTGGGGATTCGCTGCTTCGGCTTCATTCCGCTGCGGCTGCCCCCGGAACTGGACTTCGCGGCGCTGTTCCACGGCGTCGACGAGCGAGTCCCGGTGGACTCGCTGGTGTTCGGCGCCGAGGTGCTCGACCACTTCCTGCGCAACTGTTGAGATGAACCCCTGCCCAGCAGGACCAATTGAAAGGATCCCGTTGCCATGGCATTTCCCTACGATCCCTACTCGTTTCTGCCCGAGCTGCCCAGCTTCACCCTGACCTCGGAATCCTTCGACGACGGCGGGGCCTGGGGCAAGCCGCAGGTCAGTGGGATCTTCGGGGCCGGGGGAGAGGACGTCTCACCGCAGCTGAGCTGGTCGGGCTTCCCCGAGGAAACCCGCAGCTTCGCGGTCACGGTCTATGACCCCGACGCACCGACGGCTTCCGGATTCTGGCACTGGGCGGTGGCCAACCTGCCGGCCACCACCACCGAGTTGCCCGCCGGTGTCGGCGACGGCAGCCTGCTGCCCGGTGACGCGCTCACCCTGGCCAACGACGCCGGCCTGCGCCGGTTCTTGGGCGCCGCCCCGCCGGCCGGGCACGGCCCGCACCGCTACATCTGCGTGGTGCACGCGGTCGGTGTGGAGAAGCTCGAAATCGGTGACGACGCCACGCCGGCCTTCCTGGGGTTCAACCTGTTCCAGCACGCGATCGCCCGGGCGGTCCTCACCGGCACCTACGAACAGAAGTAACGCCCGGGGCTGCCCGCCCGTGTGCGGCGGGCAGCCCACCGGCAGATCAGCGCGCAGCCGAGCCGACGGCTTCGGACAGCGACGCGAACCCGCCGTCGTGCAGTCGCTGCGCCAGGCCGTCGTGAATGCGCTTGGCCCACAGGCCACCGCCGTAGACGAAGCCGGTGTAGCCCTGCAGCAGCGCGGCACCTGAGATGATCCGCTCCCAGGCGTCGTCGGCGGTCTCGATACCGCCGACGCTGATCAGCGCCAACCGGTTCCCGACGCGGGCATACAAGCGGCGCAGCACTTCCAGTGAGCGGGCTGCGACCGGGGGGCCGGAGATCCCACCGGAGCCCAGGTCGTGCACGCCGGGGGTGCGCAGCCCGGCCCGCGACACCGTGGTGTTGGTCGCCACGATGCCGGCCAGGCCCAACTCCAGCGCGAGGTCCGCGATCTCGTCGACGTCGTCGTCGGACAGATCCGGTGCGATCTTGACCAGCACCGGCACCGGCGTCGAACCCGCGGCCGTTGCGGCGACCTGGGTCTCGTCGAGCACGCCGGCCAGGATCGGTCGCAGCGACGCGACAGCCTGCAGATCGCGCAGGCCCGGGGTGTTCGGCGAGCTGACGTTGACCACCAGGTAGTCGGCCAGCGGGCCGAGCAGTCGGGCGCTGGCCCGGTAGTCGTCGACGGCCTGCTCGGGCGGGGTGGTCTTGGTCTTGCCGATGTTCACCCCGATCGGGATGGTGGGCCGGTGCCGGGCCAGTTGCAGCGCCAGGTCGCCGGCGCCGTGGTTGTTGAAACCCATCCGGTTCAGCAGCGCCCGGTCGTCCGGCAGCCGGAACAGCCGAGGTTTCGGGTTGCCCGGCTGCTCGCGAGCGGTCACGGTGCCCACCTCGGCGTAGCCGAAGCCCAACGCGGCCCAGGTGTCCAGGCCCAGACCGTCCTTGTCGAACCCGGCGGCCAGCCCGAGCGGAGCCGGGAACCGCACCCCGAACACCGTACTGGCCAGCACCGGGTCGGTGGGCGCCAGCGCGCGCTGCAGGCCGCGTCGGGTCGGCCCGGTTGCGGTGGCGGCGCGCAGTCCGGCGAAGACCACGGTGTGGATGCGTTCGGGTGGCACGGCGAACATCGCCGCGCGTAGCGCTCGGTACATCGTCTCTACAGCTCCGGTAGGGCGTCGGCGTGTGGATTGGTCACGCGGGATTTCTTGCGGCGCAACAACACTCGCCGACTGCCGTCGGTGTACAGCCGGACCTTGGTCAGCTCCCAGCCGCGGTACTCGGCCTCGATGGACAGCCGGGTGGACGCGGTCAGCCGGGTGACGTCCGGCGGCAGTCGCAGCGGTACCCAGTCGTAGTCGTCGGACAGTTCATGGTCCCAGCCCGCGGGCAACCGCGCCAGTCGCGCGCGACCGGAATTCATCGGCCCTCCGAGGCGCGTTCGATGACCTGGATCCCGGCACCGTCGCCCGACGCCACGTACAGCGTGTCGGTGGCGTCGTCGTAAGCCAGCACGTCGGGTTGCCGCACAGTCGGGTAACGCACCTCTTCGGTGGGGATGCCAGTGGCTAGATGGTAGCCAACCACCTCGTTGGTTGCGGTTTTCGACACCCAGGTCAGCCGATCGGATCCGGCCAGCCCGTACGGCGCGTCGCCGACCGGGTAACGCTGCCGCAGCATCAGCGGATCCACCCCGAACACCAGCAACTGGCCGGTGCGCGGGTCGGCGACCAACGCCCGCCCCGCCGGGTCGACCACCAGCGTGGTGGCGCCGTCCCCGGCCCGCAGCGCCTGCAGGGTGGCACCGTCGGTGCCCAGGGTGGTCACCGACGTCTGGCCGCGGTCCAACACCAAGGTGGTATTGCCCTGGGCGGCAAGCGAATCCACCCGCGCGAAGATCTTCACCCGGTGTTCGACGGCGGCGCCGTCGTCGTTCAGGATGCACACCGCGCCGTCGGCGGTGCCGAGCACCAGCCGGCCGTCGGCGCGCCGGGTGATCGCGGTGAAGTCGGTCTGGTCCTGGTCGGCAATCCCGACCCGCGCGGCCGCCCAGGCGCGCAGATCGACGGTGAAGTAACCGCCCCGGGTGGCCAGATACGCGGTGCCCGCGCCGTCGGTGACCAGCGCGCCGGCCGGTCCCGGCAACTCCAGCAGCTCGGCCTGAGCAGCCCCGGAAACACCGGAAAGCCGCGCGAGCCGCGCCGACGCACCCGGATCAGGCCCGGGTAGCAGCACCACCAGCGTGTCGGTGCCGGCGTCGAAACCCGCCGCCGAAACCGGGGCCCCCAGCTCGACGATGCGCCCGGCCGCAGCGGCCGCGGTCGGCGGTGACACCGCGGCCGAGCCCGGCGTGATGGTGGGCGGCGGCACATCGATGGTCTCCGAGGAGCAGCCGGGCAAGACCGCCAGCAGGGCCACCGCAGCGCCGGCCACAAGCCGTCGAACTGGGGATTTGGGCTGGTGTGCCAAGGTCTGACTCTCGTTGGGCGACATTCCGCGACCGGGTCGCGCGGGGTGAGGAAACTCTATCGGTCCCCAATGACCGCGACTTCCAGCGGTCGGCGGTATGGTCGGGCTCATGACGCTGGCAGCCGATTCCGACGCCGACGGCGAAGACGTCAACTTCGAGGACATCTCCACTGGCATCAACGCCAGCGGGTTCGGCGAGATCTCCGACGGCCGCAGTTTCTCCTTCCACATCGAGCACGGCGAACTCGTCGTCGAGGTGTATCGACCCCGCCGCTCCGACCCGGTGCCGCAAGAAGAGGACGTGGTGGCCCGGGCCACCCGCGGGCTGGTCGAAATCGACCTGAACGACGAGCGCAGCCTGAGCGCGGCGGTGCGCGACGCGCTGGCCACCGCGCAGCCGGTGCCGCGCCCGGCTCGCTGAGCCACCCGGATCAGCTCACGGTAGGTTCGTGGCCGTGGAAGTGGCGGCGATGTCCTGGCTGCAGGTCGTCGTCTTGTCGATCGTGCAGGGTCTGACCGAGTTTCTCCCGGTGTCGTCCTCGGGTCACCTGGCGATCACCTCACAACTGTTCTTCGACGGCGACGCCGGCGCGTCGTTCACCGCGGTCGTGCAGATCGGTACCGAACTGGCGGTGCTGCTCTATTTCGCCGGTGACATCGGGCGCATCGTGCGGGCGTGGTTCGCCGGCCTCACCGACCCGGACCGACGCACCCCGGACTACTGGCTGGGCTGGTGGGTGATCATCGGCACGGTGCCGATCGGGGTGTTCGGCTTCACCCTGCAGCACTTCATCCGAGACGACATCCGCAACCTGTGGATCATCGCCACCGCCCTGATCGTCTTCTCGTTCGTGATCGCCGCCGCCGAATACTTCGGCAAACAGACCCGGGATATCCAGCAGTTCACCTGGCGGGACAGCCTGATCGTCGGATCGGCCCAGGCGCTGGCGCTGATCCCCGGTGTGTCGCGGTCCGGGGTCACCATCAGCACCGGCTTGTTCCTCGGCCAGAAACGTGAGGCCGCCGCGCGCTTCGGCTTCCTGCTGGCCATCCCGGCGGTGCTGGGCTCCGGGCTCTACGAACTGCGGCACGTCTTCGAGCCCGGGACCACCGGGATGAGTGCGACGGCGGCACAGATCCTGGTCGGCACCCTGATCGCGTTCGCGGTGGGCTTCGCAGCGGTCAGTTGGTTCCTGAAGTTCCTGGTGCGGCACAGCATGTACTGGTTCGTCGGCTACCGGGTGGCGCTCGGCGCGCTGGTGCTCGCCTTGCTCGGTACGGGGGTGCTCAGCGCGACATGACCGTCATCCTGCTGCGGCACGGCCGCTCCACCTCCAACACCGCGCACACGCTGGCCGGCCGGTCCGAGGGCGTCGACCTCGACGACGTCGGCCGCGGCCAGGCCGCAGCGCTGGTCGACCGGCTGGCCGGGTTGCCGATCAAGGCGCTGGTGCGTTCGCCGCTGCTGCGGTGTGAGCGCACGCTTGAGCCGCTGGCCGGCGCGCTGGAACTGCAGCCGTTGGTGGACGCCGCGATCACCGAGGTCGATTACGGCGACTGGACCGGCCGCCCGCTGGCCGACCTGGTCAAAGAACCACTGTGGAAGGTGGTGCAGCAGCAGCCCAGCGCGGCGATCTTCCCGGGCGGTGAGGGGCTCGCGCAGGTGCAGGCCCGTGCGGTGGCCGCGGTCCGCAGCCACGACCGGCGGCTGGCCGAACAGCACGGCGCCGACGTGCTGTGGGTGGCCTGCACGCACGGCGACGTGATCAAGTCGGTGCTCGCCGACGCGCTCGGTCTGCACCTCGACGGTTTCCAGCGCATCGTCGCCGACACCGCGTCCTGCAGTGTGATCCGCTACACGCCGGTGCGCTCGTTCGTCGTGCACGTCAACCACACCGGACCTGCCCTGGCGTCGGCGTTGAGCGCCGCGCCGGCCGAGCCGACCGACCGCGCGGCACCGGCCGGGGACGCCGTCGTCGGCGGCTCGACGGACTGAACTGGTTCCAGCCGGGTATTTTGGAAGAGCCATGGCCCGCTCGATTCACGTCTTCCGCAGTCCCGACCGCTTCGTGGCCGGGACCGTCGGGGAGCCCGGAAACCGCACCTTCTACCTGCAGGCGGTGCACGAAGCCCGGGTGGTGTCGGTGGTTCTGGAGAAGCAACAGGTCGAGGTACTCGCCGATCGGATCGGCGCGTTGCTGCTGGAGGTGAACCGGCGGTTCGGGACCCCGCTGCCGCCGGAAGGCGCCGAAGTCGAGGACCTCGGGCCGCTGCAGACGCCGGTGGACGCCGAGTTCAGGGTCGGCACCATGGGGCTGGGCTGGGATTCCGAGGCGCAGACCGTGGTGGTCGAACTGCTCGCGGTCAGCGACACCGAGTTCGACGCCTCAGTGGTGCTCGACGACGCCGAGGAGGGCCCCGACGCGGTGCGGGTGTTCTTGAGCCCGGATTCGGCACGGCAGTTCGCCAACCGCTCGCAGCGGGTGATCTCGGCGGGTCGCCCGCCGTGCCCGCTGTGCGACGAGCCGCTGACCCCGGAGGGCCACGTGTGTGTGCGCACCAACGGGTACCGGCGGGCCGAATCGCTCGATACCGACGATGACGAACAAGGCTGAACTCGGCCGCGCCGACCTCGAGGTGCTGCGCGACGGCGGGTTGACGGTGCTGGGCCGGATCCGGTCCGCTTCCAACGCCACCTTCCTGTGCGAGGCCGAGCTGGCCGGTCGCACCCTGCACTGCGTGTACAAGCCGATCGCCGGTGAGCAGCCGCTGTGGGACTTCCCGGACGGCACGCTGGCCGGCCGGGAGCTGGCCACCTTCTTGGTGTCCCAGCGGCTGGGCTGGAACATCGTGCCGCACACCGTGATTCGTGACGGACCGGCCGGTTCCGGGATGCTGCAGTGCTGGGTGGACCAGCCCGGTGACACGCCCGACGACGACGACGGCGACGCGAACGCCGCCGAGGCTGCGCAGCTGGATCTGGTGGACCTGGCCCCGGCCGATCAGCTGCCGGTCGGCTATCTACCGGTGCTGCGGGCCTACGACCACACCGGCACCGAGGTGCTGCTGATCCACGCCGACGATGACCGGCTGCGCCGGATGGCGGTGTTCGACGTGCTGGTCAACAATGCCGACCGCAAGGGCGGGCACATCCTGGCCGGTGTGGACGGTGGCGTGTACGGCGTGGATCACGGACTGTGTCTGCACGTCGAGGACAAGCTGCGCACCGTGCTGTGGGGCTGGGCCGGCAAGCCGGTCGACGACGACATCCTGGCCGACGTCGCCGGTCTGCTCGACGCGCTCGACGACGGCTGGTCGGATCAGCTGACCGAGCTGATCACCGCCGACGAGATCAGCGCGCTGCGTACCCGCGCGGCCGAGCTGTTGGAATCCCCGGTGATGCCCGGCCCGGACCGGCGCCGCCCGATCCCGTGGCCGGCCTTCTAAACGCCTGGCTGCCAGATCAGCACGCCGCCGTCGGCCTGCTGGTTCATCTGTAGCTTGTCGTCGACGAACTCATAGCCGCGGACCTCGGCCAGCGCCGCGCCCACCTGGTTGTCCAACGACGGCTGCGGGCACAGCATCTGGGTGACCGCGATCGGCCCGAATTCCAGCGTGCCGGACATCCCGTCGTCGGCTGGGGCCACCGTGTAGCCGCCGTTGCCGCGGTTGCAGTCCAGCAGGAAAAACGCCCGGCCCTCGTCGGAGAACTCGACGGTGAACTTGGTCGGGTCCGGCACCTCGATGGTGCCCTGCGCGTCGTCGCCGGAGCGCAGCGAGATCAGTTGCCAGCTGGTGCCGGCCAACGAACGCGGCTCCTCGGCGCCCGCACAGCCGGCCAGCACGAGCGAAAACGCCACGGCGACCAGCATGCTGAGCGTCGTGCGCAACGTTGTGAGCATGTTCGCAATCTACCGTCGCGGCGTACCCGGACGCCGGGTCATCGGGCTCAGCGGTGGATACTGGGTCGGTGAGTGCGGCAACCGAAGACGACGCGGAGCTTTCCGACGCGGCGTTGGCCGCCAAGTTGGCCGCCGAGGCCGGTGAGTTGCTGCTGGCGATGCGCGACGAGGTCGGCTACGACTATCCGTGGATGCTCGGCGATGCCGGCGACGCGCGCGCCAACGAACTCCTACTGAGTCGACTGGCCGTGCAGCGGCCAAACGATGCGGTGCTGTCCGAGGAGGCCCCTGACGATCTGCTGCGGCTGCGCGCTGAGCGGGTCTGGATCATCGACCCGGTCGACGGCACCCGCGAATACTCCATCCCGTACCGCGAGGACTGGGCGGTGCACATCGCGTTGTGGCAGCGCGACGGCCACCCCGACGGCCGGATCACCGACGCCGCGGTCGCGCTGCCGGCCCGCGGCGAGGTGTACCGCTCCGACACCGTGGTCGCCGGACCGCGCGTCGACCCGAGCGCACCGATTCGGATCACCGCGAGCGCCAACCGGCCGCCGGCAGTGCTGTACCGGATCGCCGAACAGATGGACGTCGAATTCGTCCGGATCGGCTCGGCCGGGGCCAAGGCGATGGCCGTGGTGCGCGGCGACGTCGACGCCTACGTGCACGCCGGTGGGCAGTGGGAATGGGATTCGGCGGCCCCGGCCGGGGTGGTGCTGGCGGCCGGTTTGCACGCCTCCCGGATCGACGGTTCGCCCATGCTCTACAACCGTCCGGACCCGTATCTGCCCGATCTGCTGATGTGCCGGCCGGAACTGGCCGGCATATTGCTGGCCGCCATCGGGTTGGGCTAGACATGGCACCGAATAGAGTCCAACGCATGCAATCGTGGTCGGCGACCCCCGTTCCGGAACTGGCGGGCCGTGGCCCCGGGCTACGGCTCTACGACAGCGCCGACCGGCAGGTGCGCCCGGTGTCACCCGGGCCGACGGCCACCATGTACGTCTGCGGCATCACCCCGTATGACGCCACCCACCTCGGGCACGCCGCCACCTACCTGGCATTCGACCTGGTGTACCGGCAGTGGCTCGACGCCGGCCACGACGTGCACTACGTACAGAACGTCACCGACGTCGACGATCCGCTGTTCGAACGCGCCGAGCGCGACGGCATCGACTGGCGTGAGCTCGGCGACCGGGAAACCCAGCTGTTCCGCGAGGACATGGCCGCGCTGCGGGTGCTGCCGCCGCGCGACTATGTGGCCGCCACCGACACCATCGACGAGGTCATCGAACTGGTCGAGAAGATGCTGGCCGCCGGCGCGGCCTACGTCGTCGACGACCCGCAGTATCCGGACATCTACTTCCGCGCCGAAGCCACGCCGCAGTTCGGCTACGAATCCAACTATGACCACGCCACCATGCGGGAGTTGTTCGCCGAGCGGGGCGGTGACCCGGACCGGGCCGGTAAGGCCGACGAACTCGACGCGCTGCTGTGGCGCGCGGCTCGCCCCGGCGAGCCGAGCTGGGAGTCCCCGTTCGGGCCGGGCCGGCCGGGCTGGCACGTGGAGTGTTCGGCGATCGCGCTGAACCGGCTCGGCATGGGTTTCGACGTCCAAGGCGGCGGCAGCGACCTGATCTTCCCGCACCACGAGTTCTCCGCCGCGCACGCCGAGGCCGCGACCGGGGCGCGTCGGTTCGCCCGGCACTACGTGCACGCCGGGATGATCGGCTGGGACGGCGCCAAGATGTCCAAGAGCCTGGGCAACCTGGTGCTGGTGTCGGCGTTGCGCGCCGACGGCGTGGACCCGAATGCGATCCGGCTCGGCCTGTTCGCCGGGCACTACCGGGCCGACCGGTACTGGAGTCCGGCGGTGCTCGACGAAGCCCTGGGTCGGCTGGCGCGCTGGCGACAGGCCACCGCACTGCCGGCCGGCCCGGATGCCGGCGATCTGTTGACCCGGCTGCGCCGCTATCTGGCCGATGACCTGGACACCCCGAAAGCCCTTGCCGCCGTGGATGCCTGGTGCACCGACGCGCTGGAGTACGGCGGCCACGATCCGGCGTCGCCGGCCCTGGTCGCCACCGCGGTCGATGCGCTGCTGGGCGTCGCGCTGTCATGACCAAACGCGCCGACCTGGTCCTGTCCGGTGGTGGCGTCAAGGGCATCGGCTTGGTCGGCGCGGTGGCCGCGCTGATCGACGCCGACTATGCGCCGCAACGCATTTCGGGTACCTCGGCCGGGGCGCTGGTGGGTGCGGTGCTGGCCGCGGCGGTGCAGGCCGGGCAAGCCGACGTGCAGCGGCTGACCGCGCTGGCGATGGACATCGACTATCGGGCCTGGCTGGATCAGGGCCCGCTGGAACGCATTCCGCTGCTCGGTCCGGCCTGGGGTGTGCTGTCCGGGGACGGCATCTATCGCGGCGACGCACTGCACCGCTGGGTGAGCAGCAGGCTGGCCGACTTCGGGGTACAGACCTTCGCCGATCTGGCCATCGAGGCACCCGAACTGCCCGCCGAGCAGCGTTACCGGCTGGTGGTGACGGTCGCCGATGTCACGCTGGGACAACTGATCCGGCTGCCCTGGGACTATCAGCGGGTCTATGGCCTGGACCCGGACACCCAGTCGGTGGCTGATGCGGTGCGGGCCTCGACGGCCATCCCGTTCTTCTACCGGCCGGCCACCCTGGAACACGCCGACGGCAGCACCTCGACCCTGGTTGACGGTGGGTTGCTGTCCAACTTCCCGCTCGACTCGCTGGACCGCACCGACGGCCAACCACCGCGCTGGCCCACGTTCGGGGTGACGCTGATGCCGGATCTGCCCAGCGGCAACGAGCAGGTGATCCCGGCGCTGCGGTTACTGCACAAGTTCACCCCGCCGACGCTGCTCGAGCAGGTGGTCACCACCATCCTGGTGGGCCGCGATCAGGCCTACCTGAACCAGCCGTGGGTGGCGGCCCGTGCCATCCGGGTCGGCACCGACGACGTCGGCGTGCTCGAGTTCGACCTGTCCGAGCCGCAGAAACGCGCGCTGTACGACGACGGGTTCGGCGCAGCCGCCGATTTCCTGTCCGGCTGGGACTTCGCCGACTACACCGCGCGGTTCCGCTGAGCCGACTCAAAACGCCACGATGGCTTGATCATTCGCGCCGAACAGCGGCTCCATCGGAATGCCGAACTGATCGGCGGCGTCGGTGAGCAAAGCCGCCCAACGCCGGTCCCGTTCGGTCAACGGACCAGCACCGGGCCGGGCCAGCAGCGCCGCGACGGTGAAACCCGCGCCGAAATCAGCCAGGAATTCCGGCAGCACCGAATCGAACATGTCGGAGAGCACGCTCATGCGCGGCCGGGCCGGCAACGGCAGATCGAGCAGCACTTTGACGAAGCAGCGGTCCGGGCCGACGAAACAGAAGTGCGCCATTCGACGGTAGTAGCCGAACGGACCCATCAGGGCACGCCAGCGTTGACCCAGATCGGCAGTGGAGTAGATCGGATCGGTCGCGGTTTCCAACGGGGGGACGGGACAATGGTGAGTGATCATGCGCGCCAGCGTGCACCGGTTGCCGCGACGGCGTGTACCGCCATCCACAGGCCCCTCGATCAGGCGCTGCGCAGCACCGCGAAGGAATGCCCGTCCAGGGTGCAGCTCTGCGGATCCAGGCGGGGCCGCTCCCAGGCGTAGATCACCTCGCCGGTGACCGGGACGACCGCGGGATCGGCCCCCAGGTTGGCCACGATGCGCAGCGCACCGCGGGTCAACACGATCCAGCGGGCCTGCTCGTCGAAGGTGACCTCGAGGTGGTCGAGCCGGAAGTCGGCCAGATCCGGTTCGGTGCGGCGCAGCGTGATCAGGTCGCGGTAGCAGGCCAACGTCCGGGCGTGCTGACCGGAAACCCGTTCTTCCCAATCCAGTTTGGAGCAGATGAAGGTCTGCTCGTCCTGCGGGTCGGGCACCTCGTCGGCATCCCAGCCGTGTTCGGCGAACTCGGCCTTGCGGCCCTCCCGGGTGGCCTCGGCCAGCTCCGGCTCCGGATGCGAACTGAAGAACCGGAACGGTGTCGAGGCGGCCCACTCCTCGCCCATGAACAGCATCGCGGTGAACGGGCTGAGCAGCGCCAGCGCCGCGCTGACCGCGAGCTGGCCGGCGGTCAGATACGCCGTCGGCCGATCCCCCAGCGCCCGGTTGCCGACCTGGTCGTGCGTGCAGGTGTAGGCCAACAGCCGCGAACCCGGGATGGTGGCGGTGTCCAACGGCCGACCGTGCCGGCGGCCCCGGAACGACGAGTAGGTGCCGGCGTGGAAGAAGCCGTTGCGCAGGGTATCGGCCAAAGTCTGCAGGGAGCCGAAATCGGCGTAGTAGCCCTGCCGCTCACCGGACACCGCGGTGTGCAGCGCGTGGTGGATGTCGTCGTCCCACTGCGCGGTCAAACCGTAGCCACCGTCCTCGCGCGGGGTGATCAGCCGCGGGTCGTTGCGGTCGCTTTCGGCGATCAGGGCCAGCGGCCGGCCGAGTTCGGCTGCCAGCGCCTCGGTTTCGGCGGCCAGTTCTTCGAGGATGTGGATCGCGGTGGTGTCGATCAAGGCGTGTACCGCATCCAGGCGCAGGCCGTCGACTCCGAAGTCGCGCATCCAGCGCAGCGCGCAGTCGATGATGTAGCGGCGGACCTGGTCGGATCCGGCGTCGGCGATGTTGATGCCCTCACCCCACGGGTTGTTGACCGAGGACAGGTACGGCCCGAACCGGGGCAGGTAGTTGCCGGACGGCCCCAGGTGGTTGAACACCACATCGATCAGCACCCCGAGCCCGCGGGCGTGGCAGGCGTCGACGAACCGCACCAGCCCGTCCGGGCCGCCGTAGGGTTCGTGCACGGCGTACCACAGCACGCCGTCGTAACCCCAGCCGCGCGGACCGGCGAACGCGTTGACCGGCATCAGCTCGACCAGGTCGATACCCAGATCGACCAGCAGGTCCAGCTTTTCGATCGCGGCGTCGAAGGTGCCCGCGGGCGTGAAGGTTCCGATGTGCAACTCGTAGATCACCGCACCGGGCACCGACTTCCCGGCCCAGTCGGCGTCGGTGCGTTGCGCAGTGGCCGGATCCCACAGCGCCGAGGGTTCGTGCACCCCGTCGGGTTGGCGCGGCGAGCGGGGATCGGGCAGCACGGTCGGGTCGTCGTCGAGGACGAACCCGTACCGGACGCCCGGCGCGGCCGGCAGCGTGGCGCGCCACCACCCGTCGTCAGTGCGGGTCATCGGGTGGGTCGTGCCGTCCAGATGCAGTTGCACCCGCTCGGGCCGCGGTGCCCACACCGCGAATTCGTGTTGCTCAGCCCCCGGTAGCTCAGTCATCGTCACGCACCAGCAGCGCCACCGGCAACGGCGTGAACAGTTGTTCGGCGAGCACGCGACCCTCGAACCGCCGGTCGCCGATCCGGTCGGTCCAGCTGCCCGGCGGCAGGCGCAAAGCGGTGTCACCCCAACCAGATTCGGCCAGATGCACCGAGTGCCGGGTGGCGGCCACCACGACGTCGGCACCGCGGCCGAACGCAACCAGGTGCCCCGACGACGTGCCGTCGGCCAGCAGCGGGGTGTAACCCCCGGCCAGGAAGGTGTCCGGGCGTTCACGGCGCAGCCGCAGCGCAGCCCGAACCACGGCCAGCTTCGGATGTGTGCCGGCGGCCAGCGCGGCGCGCTGGGCGGCGTAGTCGACCGGGCGGCGGTTGTCCGGATCCACCAGGCTGTCCTCCCACAGTTCGGTGCCCTGATAGACGTCCGGGACGCCAGGGACGGTGAGCGCCAACAGTTTCTGGCCCAGGGCGTCGTTGTGCGCGTGCGGCGCCAGCGATCTGGTGAGCGCCGACAAACCGGCGCCCACCGGCCCGTCGAGCACTTCGTCGACCCAGGTGTGCATGGCGGCCTCGAATTCGGTGTCCGGTTCCGACCACGCGGTGTGCACCCCGGACTCCCGGATCGCCTTCTCGGTGTAGCCATGCAGCCGGGTCCGCAACTCGTCGTCGACCGCGCCGTTTTCCGGCCAGACCCCGAAGAAGTTCTGGCACAGGAACAATCCGGTCGCGGGATCCGGGCACGGGGTACTGGCGGCCCAGTCGGCGACCAGCTCGGTCCACAGCCCGGGCACCTGGGACAGCACCCCGATCCGGGCCCGAACGTCCTCACCGCGTTTGGTGTCGTGCGTGCTCAACGTGATCATCGCCGACGGCCAGTGCCGGGCGCGTTGGGCGGCGGCCTGGTGGAACTCGGCCAGCCCGACCCCGAACCGGTCCGGTTCACCGCCGACCTCGTTGAGCGACACCAGCCGCGGATCCCGGTAGAACAGCTGGTCTTCGACCGCCTTGGCGGTCATCGCGCCGCACAGCTGCTGCAGCCTCGCGGCCGGCTCCGGTTGCTGCAGTCCGGCCACCAGCACCGCCAGCGGCTCGGCCAGCTGCGGGGCGGCCCCCGCGGTTTCGGCCAGCGCAGTGGGCAGCACTGCGTCCAGGCCGCGGTAGTCGCTGCGGTACACCGGCACCCGGGTCAGCAGTTCGGTGATCGCCTCGGTCAGCAGCGGGTGCGTGCGGCCGGTGCCGGCCGTGACGGCCCGGCACAGCCGGGCCAGTTCGCTGCCCAGGGTGTCGCGGGCGGCTGAGCGTTTGCAGTCGGCCAGCAGGGCGGGCACCGCGGCCGGGAAGCCGGATTGTTCGGCCAGCGCGGTCAGGGCCGGTGCGCCGGCCGGATCCAGGAACAGCCCACCGATTTCGCGCAGCGCGTCGTAGCCGGTGCTGCCCTGCACCGGCAGGCCGGGATCCAGCGTTTCGTCGACGGCCAGGATCTTCTCGACCACCAGGTAGGCGTCGGGTCCGATCAGCTCGCGCAGTCGGGTCAGATACTGGCCCGGATCGGTCAGGCCGTCGGGGTGGTCGATGCGCAAACCGTCGACCAGCCCATCCTCGAACCAGCGGCGCACCTCGCGGTGGCTGGCCTCGAAGACCCGCGGGTCCTCCTGACGCAGCCCGGCCAACGACGTGATCGAGAAGAACCGGCGGTAGCCGCACACCCCGGTGCGCCAATCCGTCAACCGGTAGTGCTGCCGGTCGTGCACCTGCGCGCCGGTGCCCGACCCGGTGCCCGGCGCGATCGGGAAGCTGCGCTCACCCAGCCGCAGCCGATCACCGTCGACCGTCAAGGCCTCCACGTCGTCGGCAGAACCCAGCACCGGCAACAGGATTCGTCCATCCGGGTCGGCCGACCAGTCGATGTCGAAGAACTCGGCGTAGGCCGAGGCGCGGCCGTGCATCAGCACGTCCCACCACCACGGATTCTGCTCGGGCACTTCGACACCGACGTGGTTGGGCACGATGTCGACGATCAGGCCGAGCCCGCGCCGGTGCGCGGCGGCGGCCAACGCCGCCAACCCGTCCGGGCCGCCCAGCTCGGCCGACACCGTGGTCGGGTCGGTGACGTCGTAGCCGTGCGTGGAGCCGCGGGTCGCGGTCAGGATGGGGGACAGGTACAGATGCGAGACCCCGAGTTCGGCCAGGTAGTCCAGCAGCGCCTCGGCGTCGGCGAAGGTGAAGCAGTCGCCGCGCAGCTGCAGCCGATAGGTGGACAGGACCGGGCGCATGCTCACGCCGTCTTTCGCAGCACCAGCACCGAGCGGCCGGGCCGGGTCACGGTTTCACCGTGCGCAAGCAGCGCACCGCTGGCGCCGGTCGGATTGGCGGTGTCCAGCTCGCCGGCCCACTCGGTGGCGTAATCGGCCGGCGGCATGGTGAATTCGATCGCCGCGGCGTGCGCGTTGAAGCACAGCAAGAACGAGTCGCCGACGATCCGCTCACCGCGCGGGTTGGGTTCGGTGATCGCCTGTCCGTTCAGGAATACGCCCACCGATTTGAAGCCGGAGTGCCAGTCGTCGGTGGTCATCAGTTCGCCGGCGCGGGTCAGCCAGGCGATGTCGCCGATCGGGTCGTCGTCGCGCGGCGGTTCCCCGGCGAAGAACCGGCGCCGCCGGAACACCGGGTGCGCGGTGCGCAGCGCGGCGGCCCGACGCGCGAATGCCAACAGGTCGGCGTTGCGTTCGGCCAGCGACCAATCCATCCAGGACAGCGCCGAATCCTGGCAGTAGACATTGTTGTTGCCGGACTGGCTGCGACCGAACTCGTCGCCGTGGCTGATCATCGGCGTGCCCTGGCTGACCATCAGGGTCGCCATCATGTTGCGCATCTGCTGGGCCCGCAGCGCCAGGATCGCCCGGTCCTCGGTGGGTCCCTCCACACCGCAGTTCCAGGACCGGTTGTGGCTTTCGCCGTCCTGGTTGTCCTCACCGTTGGCCTCGTTGTGCTTCTCGTTGTAGGACACCAGGTCGGCGAGCGTGAACCCGTCGTGCGCGGTGACGAAGTTGATGCTGGCCGACGGCCGCCGACCGGTGTCGGCATACAGATCGCTGGACCCGGTCAGCCGGGACGCGAACTCACCCAGGGTTGCGGGTTCCCCCCGCCAATAGTCACGCACGGTATCGCGATACTTCCCGTTCCACTCGGTCCATAAACCGGGGAAGTTGCCCACCTGGTAGCCGCCGTCGCCGAGATCCCAGGGTTCGGCGATCAACTTGACCTGACTGATCACCGGATCCTGTTGCACCAGATCGAAGAACGCCGACAGCCGATCCACCTCGTAGAACTCGCGAGCCAGGGTGGATGCCAGGTCGAACCGGAAACCGTCGACGTGCATCTCCAGCACCCAGTACCGCAGCGAGTCCATGATCAATTGCAGGGTGTGCGGATGGCGGGCGTTGAGGCTGTTGCCGGTGCCGGTGAAATCCTTGTAGTAGCGCGGATCTCCGTCCAGCAGCCGGTAGTAGGCCGCGTTGTCGATGCCCCGGAAGTTCAGCGTCGGGCCCAGATGGTTGCCCTCGGCTGTGTGGTTGTAGACCACGTCCAGGATCACTTCGATGCCGGCCGCGTGCAGCGTCTTGACCATGTGCTTGAACTCGGCGACCGCACCACCCGCGCTGCGGGTCGCGGCGTACTGGTAGTGCGGCGCGAAGAAACCGACCGTGTTGTACCCCCAGTAGTTGCGCAGGCCGAGTTCGAGCAGCCGTTGGTCGTGCAGGAACTGGTGCACCGGCATCAGCTCGATTGCAGTGACCTGCAACGACTTCAGATGAGCGATGATCACCGGATGGCACAGCCCGGCGTAGGTGCCGCGCAGCTGCTCGGGGATCGCCGGGTGGGTCTGGGTCATGCCCTTGACGTGCGCCTCGTAGATCACCGTCTCGTGGTACGGGGTGCGCGGCGCGCGGTCGTTGTCCCAACTGAAGAACGGGTTGATCACCACCGAGGTCATGGTGTGTCCCAACGAGTCGACCCCGGGCGGGGTGCCGCCGGAAGCCAGGTCCTCGGCGCCCAGCTGGTAGGAGAACAGCGCCTGCCCGAACGTGAAGTCACCGTGGAAGGACTTGCCGTACGGGTCCAGCAGCAACTTGCTGGGATCACAGCGGTGGCCCTCGTGCGGCGCCCACGGTCCGTGCACCCGGAATCCGTAGCGTTGTCCCGGGCTGATGGTCGGCAGGTAGGCGTGCCAGACGTGGCCGTCCACCTCTTCGAGCTCGATCCGGTGCTCGGCGCCGTCCTTGCCGATCAGACACAGCTCGACGCGTTCGGCGACCTCGGAGAACAGCGAGAAGTTGGTTCCGGCGCCGTCGAAGGTGGCGCCCAGCGGATAGGCCGATCCGGGCCACACCATGGTGATGCTGGGGTCGGGGTCGAGATCGCCGGGCCACATGTGCCTGACCCTATCGGCGCCCGCGCCCGGATGCGCGTCAGTGCGAAAGAGCCGGCGCGGATACCCGGCCGCGGATCACCACCAGCCGGTGGCCTTGCCCATCTGCCGGCCGAGCTCCTCGGTCATGGTCCGCATGTAGGACGCCGTGAAGTGGTGAGAGTCCCGGTAGATGAGCACATTTCCCTCCACCGCGCGGCAGTAGTCGTCGCGGCACACCGCGTCGGTCAGGTCCAGCGGATGCAGTCCGGGGAACCGGACCAGCCACTCCAGCGTGGGGTTCACATCGGCCAGCAACTCCGAACGCGGCGCGCCGCAGGACTTCGCGTCGCCGCCGTCGGCCAGGCAGTCGGCCGGGATGATCGGCTTACCCATGCCCTTGACCAGCCACGGCGTGTCGCGCATCGCCAGCACCGGAATGTCATGGTCGGCGAAGGTCTGCCAGATACCGACGTAGGTGCCCGGCATCACGTCGCCGGGTTTGATGTTCCACGGCCGGGTCGAGGTGGTGAACACGTAGTCGGGATCGTCGGCGACCAATTTGGCCATCGCCTTCTGCACCCACTGGTAGCACTGTGGATAGCGCGAATTGCTGCCCATGATCAACGGATTGGGATCGGTGGACAGCGCGCACCCCATCTTCAGATAGGTGACCACCTTGAAGTTGTGCGTGCGGCCCAGCAGATCCAGCGCGGTCAACCAGTGCTCGGCGTGCGAGCCGCCGGCCAGCGCAATGGTGCGGGTGCCGTCCGGATCGCCGTAGGTGCAGTTGATCACGTCGCCGTTCTTGAAGTCGCTGATGCAGTGATCGACCGTCGAGGCCGGCAGGTCCTTGGCGGCTTCCAGCACGGTGGGTCGCATCGGCAGTTTGGGCACCCGGACGTCGGGGTGCAGCAGCGCACGCGCGCCGGGATAGTCGTTGGCGCTGAGCCCGGCCAGTTCTTTGCCGTCGGCGCGTTGCACCGTGACGTGTTCACGCCAGGTGAAGGAGGTGGCGGTCAGCGCCACTCCGAGCAGCGCGACGATCGAGCCGCCCACCATGGTGGGGCGGCGCAGCCGAGCTCGCCAGTTCGGCGTGAGCACCACCGGATCGGCGGCTGACGACGACGCTGCCGGCGTGGCACCGGACGAACGCACGCGCAGCGGCTCCTCGACGAACCGCATGGTCAGATAGGCCAGCACGGCCGAGATCGCGACCACGGCGGCGCCGTCGGCGAACCCGGCGTGTGGCCGGCCGGTCCAGGACAGCCAGAAGATCAGCAGTGGCCAGTGCCACAGATACAGCGAGTAGGCCATCGCGCCCAGGGTCACCATCGGGCCCCAGGCCATGATCCGGCTGGGCAGCGGCAGCTTGCCGCCGGCCCGCGGATCTTGGCGGTTGGCCGCAGCCAGGATCATCAGCACCGCGGCCCCGACCGGCACCAGCGCCCACGGACCGGGGAACTCGTGCACGCCGTCGATCAGCGCGCCGCAGGACAAGATCGCGGCCAGCGCGACCGCCGACACCACGGTGCGCAGCCACATCGGCCACCGGATGTACGGCACGATGGCGCCGGCCAGCGCGCCCAGCAGCAACTCCCAGGCCCGCGCGAAACTGTTGTAGTAGGCGGCCATCTGATCGGCCTGGTGGGCGAAGATCGCGTACACGAACGAGGCGATGGTCAGCGCGGTCAGCAGCACCACGAAGAAGGCCCGCAGCCGTTTGCCCAACGGCCGCCGCAGCAGCGTCGCGAAGACGAACACCAGCAGCAGGAACGCGATGTAGAACTGGCCCTGCACCGACATCGACCAGATGTGCTGCAGCGGGCTGACCGCCTCCCCGGCCCGCAGATAGTCCCCGGCGCCGTTGGCCAACTCCCAGTTCTGGTAGTAACCCAAGCTGGCCAGGCTCTGGTCAGCAAACGCCTCCCAGCGGGTCTGCGGCTGGATCAGAATGGTCAGCGCGGCCGCGCCGGCCAGCACCACGACCAGCGCCGGCAGCAGCCGGCGGATCAGCCGTTTCACCTCCCGCACGGGCGACAGCGAGCCGCCCGGGGCCAGCGCCGAGCGCAGCAGCTTGCCGCCGAAGAAGAAGCCGGACAGCGCCAGGAATACGTCGACGCCACCGGAAACCCGGCCGAACCACACGTGAAAGACGACGACGAGCGCGATGGCCACACCGCGGAGGCCATCGAGATCATGTCGGTAGAAACCCGATTTCCTGTTGCCCATCGCGGTCGGGGTCACAGGGCCCGAACCGGATGTTTCAGCCGGCCGGGGCGGGGACAGGGTGCTCATCGTCGTGGACAATGTACCGAATTTCATCGCCAGACTCATTTCGCGCAGCCCGCGCTCAACCGTCCAGCAAACGCAGGTCGGACGGTCAGCGGGACTCGTTAAGCTCTTTTCCCATGTGCGCACTGACCCCGGACCAGATCAGTGCGATCGACGCTGCGCATGTCTGGCACCCCTATTCGACGATCGGCGCGCCCGGCGCGATGCCGGCGGTGGTGGCCACCCGGGCCCGCGGCGCCTGGCTGACCGTGGTGCGTGACGGCGCCGAGATCGAGGTGCTCGACGGCATGGCGTCCTGGTGGACCGCGGTGCACGGGCACGGCCATCCGGTGCTCGACGAGGCCGTCCGCAGCCAGCTCGCGACGATGAATCACGTGATGTTCGGCGGGCTGACCCACGAACCGGCCGCGCGGTTGGCTCAGCTGCTGGTCGAGATCACCCCGGCCGGCCTGGACACCGTGTTCTTCTCCGACTCCGGGTCGGTGTCGGTGGAGGTCGCGATCAAGATGGCGGTGCAGTACCAGCGCGCCCGCGGGCACACCGGCAAGCACCGGTTGATGACCTGGCGCGGCGGCTACCACGGCGACACCTTCACCCCGATGAGCGTGTGCGACCCCGAGGGCGGCATGCACAGCCTGTGGACCGACCTGCTGTTCCCGCAGGTGTTCGCACCGCAGGTGCCGGCCGGCTACGACCCGGCCTACAGCACGGCCTTCGAGGCCCAGCTGGCCGAGCACGCCGACGAACTGGCGGCGGTGATCGTCGAACCCGTGGTGCAGGGCGCCGGCGGCATGCGGTTCCACGACCCGCGCTATCTGACCGACCTGCGGACCATCTGCGATCGGCACGACGTGCTGTTGATCTTCGACGAGATCGCCACCGGCTTCGGCCGCACCGGTGCGCTGTTCGCGGCCGACCACGCCGGCGTCAGCCCCGACATCATGTGCGTCGGCAAGGCGCTGACCGGCGGCTACGTCACACTGGCCGCGACGCTGTGCAGCACCGAGATCGCCGAGACGATCAGCAACTCGGATGCCGGTGCGCTGATGCACGGCCCGACGTTCATGGCCAACGCACTGGCCTGCGCGGTGTCGGTGGCCAGTGTGGAGCTGCTGTTGGGCCAGGACTGGCAGGGCCGGGTCGCCGAGATCGAAGCCGGGCTGCGTGCCGGGCTGGCGCCGGCCGCCGAGTTGTCCTCGGTCGCCGACGTGCGGGTGCTCGGCGCGATCGGGGTGCTGCAACTGCACCAGCCGGTGGACCTGCCGGTGGCCACCGCCGCGGCGTTGGACCACGGGGTGTGGTTGCGGCCGTTCCGCGATCTGATCTACGCCATGCCGCCGTTCATCTGCACCGGCGACGAGATCGCGCAGATCACCTCGGCCATGGTGGCGGCCGCGCGTGCGTTAACCTGAACGGTGTTCAAGAACCTTGAGGAGCGCCGGTGACACGAGCCACGACAACGCCGTTGGCCTGGTTGGACGCCAATGCGGCCCGGCGCCGCGCCGAAGGTCTGCGCCGCTCGCTGCGGCCGCGCCCGGCGGTGACCACCGACCTGGATCTGGCCTCCAACGACTACCTGGGCCTGTCGCATCACCCCGAGGTGATCGAAGCCGGCGTCACCGCGCTGCGCACCTGGGGTGCCGGCGCCACCGGGTCGCGCCTGGTCACCGGGGACACCGAACTGCACGACGAGTTCGAGCACCGACTCGCCGAGTTCGTCGGCGCACCCGCGGCACTGGTGTTCTCGTCGGGCTACGCCGCCAACATCGGTGCGGTGGTGGCGCTGTCCGGGCCCGGCGCGCTGATCGTCTCGGATGCGTCCTCGCACGCCTCGCTGGTCGACGCCTGCCGGCTGTCCCGGTCCCGGGTAGTGGTGACCCCGCACAACGACGTCGCCGCGATCGACACCGCGCTGGCGCAGCGCACCGAGGAACGCGCCCTGGTCATCACCGAATCGGTGTTCAGCACTGACGGCGGCTTGGCGCCGCTGCGCGAACTGCACGAGGTGTGTCGTCGCCGTGGCGCGGTGCTGCTGGTCGACGAGGCGCACGGATTGGGTGTGCGCGGACGCGGCGGCCGCGGTCTGCTCGACGAGGTCGGCCTGGCCGGCGCCCCGGACATCGTGATGACCACGACGCTGTCGAAGTCGTTGGGCAGCCAGGGCGGTGCGGTGCTCGGCGCGGTCGCGGTCCGCGACCACCTGATCGACACCGCGCGCACCTTCATCTTCGACACCGGACTGGCGCCCGCGGCCATCGGTGCGGCCGACGCGGCGCTGCGGCTGCTGGCCGCCGAACCCGAACGCGCCGACGCCGTGCTGACCCGGGCTGCCGAACTGGCCGAGATCTGCGCGGTGGCCCCCGCCCCGGAATCCGCTGTGGTGTCGGTGATCCTGGGCGAACCCGAGGTTGCGGTGGCCGCCGCGGCCGCGTGCCGGGAGCGCGGGGTGCGGGTGGGCTGCTTCCGGCCACCGACCGTGCCGGCCGGCACCTCCCGGCTGCGGTTGACCGCCCGGGCCTCGCTGTCCGACGACGACATGCAATTGGCGCGCCGAGTGCTCACCGGAGTGCTGGCCACGGCCCGGCAATGACGCTGCTGCTGGTCACCGGCACCGACACCGGCGTCGGCAAGACCGTGGCCACCGCCGCGCTGGCCTGCCACGCCCGGCTGCACGGCCGCGACGTCGCGGTGTGCAAACCCGCGCAGACCGGGATCGCCGACGGCGACGACGACCTGGTCGAGGTCGGTCGGCTTTCCGGTGTGACCCAACTGCATTCGATTGCGCGCTATCCGCTGCCGCTGGCCCCGGTCGCGGCCGCAGCGGCTGCCCGCCTGCCGTTACCCACCGGCGACGAGCTGCTGGCCGGCATCCGCGCCGCCGACGCCCCGCACCGGCTCACCGTGGTCGAGGGCGCCGGCGGTCTGCTGGTCGAACTCGGCGCCGACGGCGTCACCCTGCGCGACCTGGCGGTGGCGCTGGCCGCGCCGGTCCTGGTCGTGGTGGCGGCCGGGCTGGGCACCCTGAACCACACCGCGCTGACCTTGGAAGCCCTTGCCAACAAAGGCCTTTCGTGCGCGGGCCTGGTGATCGGCAGTTGGCCGGCCGAACCCGACGCGGCCACGGTGTCCAATCGGGACGCACTGGCGGCGCTGGCTCCGGTGCGCGCGGTGCTGCCGGCCGGCGCCGGGCGGCTGCGCCCCGAGCAGTTCGCCGATCTCGCCGGACAGGCCTTCGACACCGACTGGCTGCTCGGATTGGGTTGAGCCGGTGGTGCATTCCGTCGAGCTGCTGTTCGACACCGAAACCGACGCCGCACTGCGCCGGTGCTGGGCCGATCTGGCCCGCGCCGGCCTGCCCAGTGCCGCCGACGTGCACGCCGCGACCAACCGGCCGCACGTCACCCTGGTGGTCGCCGAGCGCATCGACCCGGCGGCCGATGACGAGGCGCTGTCCGGGCTGCTCCAACGGTTCCCGCTGGACATCACCATCGGCGCACCGGTGTGCTTTGGATCGCGACGCTGGACACTGGCCCGCCAGCTGGTGCCAACCACGGCGCTGCTGGAACTGCACGCGGCCGTCGCGCAGGCCTGCGGGCCGTACCTGAGCCCAAAACCGGCTCCGCACACCGGTGTCGGAGAGTGGACACCACATGTCACGCTGGGTCGGCGCTACGACGCGGCACAGTTGGGTCGGGCGTTGGCCAAGGTGCCTGCGTTGAGCCGGGATCTGTCCGGCCAGCTGGTCGGGCTGCGCCGGTGGGACGGTGAGCGGCGGGTCGAGCAGCTGCTGGGCCCGCAGGCGCCCGGCGCCGCCAATTAGGATCGTGCGCTGTGCACCAGACCGTGCCAGGGATTCAGGCATGACCATCCGGGATCGGTACCGGCGACCGCGGCGGCGCAACCTGGTGGCGCTGGTCGTGATCGCGCTGGCGGTGCCGGCGTTCTTCTACTTCGTCACCCGGCCCGGCTATCAACGCAACTGGCTGGACCTGCAAGCTGATCCGGATCAGGTGGTCGCGGCCCGGGACACCGCCGATATCGGCGGTGTGCGCTGGCGGGTGCTCGACGTGCTGCGCGAAAACCGAGGTCGAGTCGACGGCGAGTCCGACGCGCCCCTGCCCGACGGTCTCGACGTGTTGCGGGTGATCTGGCAGCGCGAATCGGTCGCGCCGCAGCGCAGCCCGCAGGGCTGTGAATTCACCCTGCGGGCCGGCGAAACCGCGTGGGCGCGCCGCGAATCCTACGGTTGGGAACCGATGATCAGTCCGGCGCAGGCCCCGCCGGACACCACCGGATCCTGCGCGGAGTCCGAGCCGGCCAAGCTGCAGGCCGCGTTCCTGGTGCCGGACGGAACTGTGCCCGAGTCCGTCGACGTGTCCATCCGCTTCGCCGAAGAGGACGAATCCGCCGATTCGGCCGACACCAGCGGACCCCGTCAGCTGGTTCGGTTCGAATTGGCCGAGATGCTCGAACCCGAATCTTGAGTCTGCCGACGCTGCGCTAAGAGGTGTGCAGGTTACTGCGCACCGACAGACCGTCGAGCAGCAGGTCCAGGCCGAACTCGAAGGCCGCACCGGAATCGGTATCGGCGTCGAGCACCGATTGGGTGCTCGGTAGCGCGCCCGCGGCGTCCCACTGGATCCGGGATTGCTCGTCGCCGGTGAACCCGAGTACGTAGTACACGATGGTGCGGGCCGCCAGCTCGGCGTGCGTCGGGCCCAGTCCGGCGTCGGCCGCCGCCGCGCTCAGGGTGGCCAGGATCGAGTGCACCGCAACGGATTTGCCGGCCGCGAAGCTGGCCGATACCAGTTCGGCACCGTCGGTGTGGGACAGCAGCGCATCGCGCAGCCGCAGCGCGCTGCCGCGGATCCGGGTGCGCCAGTCGCCGTCGGGACCGGGCGCGCAGGCCGACGCCAGCACCTCATCGGAGACCGCGCCGAGCAGTTCCTGTTTGTCGGCGAAATGCCAGTACAGCGCGCCGGGGGTGAGGTCGAGTTCGCGGGCCAGACGGCGCATGGTCAGGTCGGCCAGACCGTATTCGTCGAGGATCGCGGTGGCCTTGGCCAGCACGTCGCGTTTGTGCCGCTGCACGCCGCTAGCATAACCTGAACACTGTTCAAGCCGGGTTGTGAGGAGGGCGTCGAGTGACGCAGGCAGCGCTAGACATTCTGGGACTGGCCCGTGAGCAGGTGCTCGAGCGTGGTGAGGGTCTGGATCAGGACCAGGTACTGCAGGTGCTGCAGCTGCCCGACGACAAGCTCGAAGATCTGCTGGCGCTGGCCCATGAGGTCCGGATGCGCTGGTGCGGCCCCGAGGTCGAGGTCGAGGGCATCATCAGCCTCAAGACCGGCGGCTGCCCGGAGGACTGTCACTTCTGCTCGCAGTCCGGGCTGTTCGCCTCGCCGGTGCGCAGCGCCTGGCTGGACATCCCGAGCCTGGTCGAGGCCGCCAAGCAGACCGCCAAGACCGGTGCCACCGAGTTCTGCATCGTGGCCGCCGTGCGCGGTCCCGACGAGCGGCTGCTGGCCCAGGTCGCGGCGGGTATCGAGGCGATCCGCAACGAGGTGGACATCCAGATCGCCTGCTCGCTGGGCATGTTGACCCAGGAGCAGGTGGACCGGCTCAAGGAGATGGGCGTTCACCGGTACAACCACAACCTGGAGACCGCGCAGTCGCATTTCCCCAACGTGGTGACCACGCACAGCTGGGAAGAGCGGTGGAACACCCTCGAGATGGTCCGTGAAGCCGGTATGGAGGTGTGCTGCGGCGGCATCCTCGGTATGGGTGAGACGCTCGAGCAGCGCGCCGAGTTCGCCGCCAACCTGGCCGAGCTGGACCCGCACGAGGTACCGCTGAACTTCCTGAATCCGCGCCCGGGCACCCCGTTCGGTGACCTCGAGGTGCTGCCGGCCGCCGATGCGCTGCGGGCCGTGGCGGCCTTCCGGCTGGCGCTGCCGCGCACCATGCTGCGGTTCGCCGGCGGCCGCGAGATCACGCTCGGCGATCTGGGCGCCAAACAGGGCATCCTGGGCGGCATCAACGCGGTGATCGTGGGCAACTACCTGACCACGCTGGGCCGGCCGGCCGAATCTGATCTGGATCTGCTCGATGAACTGCAGATGCCGATCAAGGCACTCAACGCCACCCTGTAGAACCGAACAGGTGATGGTCTCGGATTTTCCGGCGCTGCCGGTGCCGGTGAGTGCGGGGGACTACAACGTCTACACCGGGGTGGCCGCCGACGCCGCCGCCGGTGCGGTGGTCCCGACCGCGGCCCAACTCGGGCTGGAACCGCCGCGGTTCTGCGCGGCCTGTGGCCGGCGGATGATCGTGCAGGTGCGGCCGGACGGCTGGTGGGCCAAGTGCTCGCGGCACGGTGTGGTGGATTCCAAGGATCTGGAGCGGCGATGAGCGCCGACCCCGTCGGCGTCGCTGCCGGGCGCAGCGGCCGCACCCGGGCGGCACGCAAGGTGCTGGCGGCGCTGGCGCTCGCCGGGATCGCGGTGGGCGCACTGTGGGCGGTGCTGGCCCCGCCGGTGCGCGGCGTGGTGGCGCTGACCCGCACCGGCGAGCGGGTGCACGCCTACCTGGGGGCCGAGTCGGACAACTTCTTCCTGGCCGCGTTCTTGATGGTGGGGTTGTGGACCGTGGTCGCGGTGGTGGCCGCGGTCGCGGTCTGGCAGTGCCGCGCGCACCGCGGACCGGTGCTGGCCGGTGCGCTGATCGGCGGGGCCGGGCTCGGCACGCTGATCTCGACCGGGGTCGGGACGGCATTGATGCACTGGCGGTTCGGCACCGTGGACGTCGCGGGCGCGCCGGTCAGCCCGGAGCACCGGGTGCACTACGTGGTGCAGGCGCCGTCGGCGTTCTTCGGTTACGGCCCGCTGCAGCTGGCCGTAACCGTGCTGCTGCCGGCTGCCACCGCGGCGCTGGTCTATGCGCTGTTCGTGGTCGCCGTCGAGCGCGACGATCTGGGTGCCGAGCCGGCTGCGCCCGCGCCGCCGGTAGCGGCGCCGACGCCGGCCGAGATCAGAGTGGACAACGCCGGACCAGCCGGCCGGTCAGCACCCGGGCACTGACCGTGCCGAGGCGCCACATCCCGGCGTAGGTCATCGGGTTCAGCAGCGTGGGCCAGCGGGTGCGCACCAGATGCTGTGACAGCGGCCGGCCCTCGAACCGGTCGATCAGCCAGCGCAGCGTCATCGGCGCCGACATCGGATGCAGCAGCAGGTGCTCACTGAACATGTCGCGGTGATAGGTGACATGCGCGCCGCCGGCCGAGTAGACGTCGGCCAGCGCGTCGATGTCGTCGACCGAGACGATCCGGTCGTGCACGGCCTGCACCACCAGGACGGGCGGTGTCGGCACGGTGCGGCCGAGCTTGATCTCGCTGAACACGTGCTGCACCTCGGGGGTGTCCAGGATCTGCTGCAGCGGGCAGTCCACCAGCTTGTCCATGTCGACGCGGGCCATCCGCAGCACCGCGTGCGCGGTGGTCATCTTCTCGATCCGGCGCAGCATCGCCAGCCCGTCCGGGGTGGCGTGCTCGTTGATCAGCCGGTCCAGGTCCGGGTAGATGTGCGTGAGTGCGGCGACGACGGTGGCCGGCAGCCCGGAGTAGATGGTCCCGTTCAGCCGTCGGAAGGTGTTGCCGAGATCGCCGACCGGGGAGCCCAGCACGGCGCCGACGACGTTGAGCTCGGGCGCATAGTCGGCGGCCACCTCGGCGGCCCAGGCGGTGGCCAGGCCACCGCCGGAATAGCCCCACAGCCCGACCGGGGCGTCCTGGGACAGCTCCAGGGTCGGCGCGGACTGCGCGGCGCGGACACCGTCGAGCACGTGATAGCCGGGTTCAGTCGGTGCGCCCCACATGCCGCGGACACCTTCGTGGTCGGGCACCGAGACCGCCCAGCCCTCCGCCAACGCAGCGGCGACCAGCAGGAACTCGAACTGCGGCAGCGCGCCCAGCGCCCGCGCGCCCTTGCGCAGCGCGTAGGACGGGAAGCACTGGTCGGCCACCGCGTCGATCGCGCACTGATAGGACAGGATCGGGGTGGGCCGGCGCGGCGAACGTTCGGCCGGCAGCAGCACGGTGGTGACCGCGGCTTCCGGTTCGCCGTCCATGTCGGTGGTGCGGTAGAGCAGCTGGATGGCCGTGATCCGCTGCGGGATCAGGCCCAGGAACGCCAGCTGCACGTCCCGGCTGCGCAGGACGGTGCCCGGCCGGGCGTGTTGGTAGCCGGCGGGCGGACGGTAGAAGTCGTCGTCGGACGGCCGGATCGGGCGGGCGCCCGGCTGCAGCGGCTGGTGTTCGGCAGCACCGATCCACTCGGTGCTGCGGGGGCTGGTGCTGACGGTCGCTGCGCTGCCGAGCTCCATGTACTTCCTTCCGGCCGAGGCTGCCGGACATTCTCTCTTACCGTTCCCTTAATGTCCAACCGGTCGGTTGGCTAGCGCGTCGGGATCCGTCGGCAGGTCAGGTCAGACCGGCGGGCGCAGCGCGGCGAATTCGTCGGTGATCCGCAGCGCCGAGTCGGTGAATCGGAACAGCGCCGCCGGCCGGCCGCCGCTGCGCCCGGATTGCGCGGTGGTCCCGGTCCGGGTGATCACCTTGCGGCGGGCCAGCACGCGCTGCAGATTGGTCGCGTCCACCTGGTGACCGAGCGCCGCACTGTACACGTCGCGCAATGTGGACAGCGCGAATTCCTTTGGCGCCAGGGCGAATCCGATGTTGGTGTAGGACAGTTTGGCGATCAGCCGGGTATGTGCGTGGGCCACCATGGGGCCGTGGTCGAAGGCCATCGGCGGCAGCGCCGACACCGGGCACCAGCGGGTGTCCGGCGGCAGCTCGGGCGTCGCGGGGGAGGGCACCAGACCCAGGAAGGTCGAGGCGATGATGCGCTCGCCCGGCACCCGGTGCGGATCGGAGAACACCGCAAGCTGTTCGAGATGGGCGACTTCGCGCAGATCCACCTTCTCGGCCAGCTGCCGCCGCACCGAGCTGGTCATGTCCTCGTCGTGGCGCAGGCTGCCGCCGGGCAGCGCCCAGGTGCCGCGCTGCGGGTCCAGCGCCCGTTCCCAGAGCAGCACGCTGAGCTGCGGCTCGCGGCTTTCCAGCTCGCGAACCTGGAACACGACGGCGAGGACCTCATGGGCAGTGCTAGTATGAACCACGTTTTCGATTGTAAGTCGAAAACCTCGAAAAGCCGAAAGGAGCGGTCATGACCATCACCGACCGCGACATGGAGACTTCGCTGGCGAGCCAGATCGTCGACGGTCCGGCAGGGTATACCGGCGTCGAGGGCGACGAGGCCTGGGCCGATCAGATCCGTCGGCTGGCCAAGTTGCGCGGCGCCACTTTGCTGGCGCACAACTACCAGCTGCCGGCGATCCAGGACGTGGCCGACCACGTGGGTGACTCGCTGGCGCTGTCCCGGATTGCCGCCGAGGCGCCCGAGGACACCATCGTGTTCGCCGGCGTGCACTTCATGGCCGAGACCGCCAAGATCCTGTCCCCGGACAAGACCGTGTTGATCCCCGACCAGCGGGCCGGCTGCTCGTTGGCCGACTCGATCACCGCCGACGAACTGCGCGCCTGGAAGGCCGAATTTCCGGACGCCGTGGTGGTCTCCTACGTCAACACCACCGCCGCGGTGAAGGCGCTGACCGACATCTGCTGCACGTCGAGCAACGCCGTGGACGTGGTGGCCTCGATCGACCCCGACCGCGAAGTGCTGTTCTGCCCGGACCAGTTCTTGGGCGCGCACGTCCGCCGGGTCACCGGTCGCGACAACATCCACGTCTGGGCCGGCGAATGCCACGTGCACGCCGGCATCAACGGGGACGAACTGGCCGATCAGGCCCGCAGCCACCCGGATGCTGAACTGTTCGTGCACCCCGAATGTGGTTGTGCCACCTCGGCGCTGTACCTGGCCGCCGACGGCGCTTTCCCGGAAGAGCGGGTCAAGATCCTGTCCACCGGCGGCATGCTGGACGCCGCCCGGGAATCCAAGGCCCGCCAGGTCCTGGTCGCCACCGAGGTCGGCATGCTGCACCAACTGCGCCGTGCTGCACCGGAGATCGACTTCCAGGCGGTCAACGACCGGGCCTCCTGCAAGTTCATGAAGATGATCACCCCGGCCGCGATGCTGCGCTGCCTGCTCGACGGGGCCGACGAGGTGCACGTCGATCCGGACACCGCCGCGGCGGCCCGCCGCAGCGTGCAGCGGATGATCGAGATCGGACAGCCCGGCGGCGGGGAATGACCGGGACCCGGCTCACCCGCGCGGTGACCGCGGCCTGCGGCGGCGCGGGCCGCTGGCAACAGCGCGCCGACGTCGTCGTGGTCGGCACCGGGGTGGCGGGGCTGGCGGCCGGGTTGGCCGCCGCGCGCACCGGAGCCAAGACGGTGGTGCTGTCCAAGGCGCCGGCCGGGTCGGCCGGCACCGCGACGGCCTACGCGCAGGGCGGCATCGCGGTGGTACTGCCGGACACCGATGACTCGGTGGCCGCGCACGTCGCCGACACGGTGGCGGCCGGCGGTGGCCTGGTGGACCCGGACGCGGTGGCCTCGATCGTCGCCGACGGTCACGTCGCAGTAGCCCGGCTGGTGGGCGCAGGCGCCGAATTCGACCGCAGCGGAACCGAACTCGCGCTGACCCGGGAGGGTGGGCACACCCGGCGCCGGATCATCCACGCCGGCGGGGACGCGACCGGGGCCGAGGTGCAGCGCACCCTGGACGCGGCCGTCGGGCACCTCGACGTGCGATACCGGCACACCGCGGTGCAACTGCTGCAGGACGACGGCGCGCTGTGCGGGGTGGCGGTGCTCAGCCCGGACGGCCCGGGTGTCATCCATACGCCGTCGGTGATCCTGGCCACCGGTGGGCTGGGCCAGCTCTATCGCGCCACCACCAACCCGGACGGTTCGACCGGCGACGGTATCGCGTTGGCGCTGTGGGCCGGTCTGCCGGTCAGCGACCTGGAGTTCATCCAGTTCCACCCGACCATGCTCTACGACGGACGCACCGGCGGACGACGCCCGCTGATCACCGAGGCGCTGCGCGGTGAGGGTGCGGTGCTGGTCGACGCGCGCGGCGAGTCGGTGCTGGCCGGCGTGCATCCGATGGCCGATCTGGCCCCACGTGACGTGGTGGCCGCCGCGATCGACGCGCGGTTGCGCGCCACCGGCGATCAGTGCGTCTACCTCGACGCGCGCGCCGTCGTCGACGTCGCGCAGCGGTTCCCGACGGTCACCGCGTCCTGCCGTGCGATCGGCATCGACCCGGCGCGGCAACCGATTCCAGTGCTGCCGGGTGCGCATTACAGTTGCGGCGGTGTAGTCACCGACGTGCACGGCCGCACCGCGCTGGCCGGGGTGTTCGCCGCCGGTGAGGTGGCCCGCACCGGAATGCACGGCGCCAACCGGTTGGCGTCCAACAGCCTGCTGGAAGGGCTGGTGGTCGGCGAGCGGGCCGGGCTGGCCGCCGCCGAGCACGCCCGCACCGCGGGTCCGACCGGGGTCGGTGTGTTCGACCCGCCGCGCCGGCCGGTGCTGACCCGCGACCGGCTGCAGGCCGCGATGTCGACCGAGGCCTCGGTGCTGCGCGACGGTCCCGGGCTGGTCCGGCTGACCGAACTGCTCGACGACACCCGGGCAGCCGAACTGTCCACCGTCTCCCGGTTCGAGGACGCCGCACTGACCGTGACCGCGCAGGCCGTGGTGGCTGCCGCCGCGGCGCGCACCGAAAGCCGCGGCTGCCATCACCGTTCGGACTTCCCGGCCACCGATCCGGCCCAGGCCCACACCGTCGAACTGCGGCTGACCGGCGGCGTGCCGGCGCCGGTGTCCGAGGTCGGCGCGGCGGTGGTGTGCTGATGCTCGACGACACCGAACTGGCCGAAGCCCGCGCCGTGATCGCGCGCGGGCTGGACGAGGATCTGCGCTACGGACCGGACATCACCACGGTGGCTACCGTGCCGGCCGACGCCGTGGCCACCGCGGCCATGGTGACTCGCGCCGAAGGTGTGGTGGCCGGCATCGACATCGCGTTGCTGGTGCTCGACGAGGTGCTGGGCCCGGACGGCTACCGGGTGCTGGGCCGCGCCGACGACGGCGACCGGTTGCGTCCCGGCGATGCGCTGCTGAGCCTGGAAGCCCAGACCCGCGGCCTGCTGACCGCCGAGCGCACCATGCTGAACCTGGTCTGTCACCTGTCCGGGATCGCGACGGCGACCGCGGCCTGGGTGGACGCGGTGGACGGTACGTCGGCCAAGATCCGCGACACCCGCAAGACCCTGCCCGGCCTGCGCGCGCTGCAGAAGTACGCGGTCCGGGTCGGCGGCGGCGTGAACCACCGGATGGGGTTGGGCGATGCCGCGCTGATCAAGGACAACCACGTCGCGGCGGCCGGTTCGGTGGTGGCGGCGCTGCGCGCGGTGCGGGAAGCCGCACCCGAGGTGTCCTGCGAGGTCGAGGTGGACTCGCTGGATCAGCTCGACGATGTGCTGGAAGAGGACGTGCAGCTGGTGCTGCTGGACAACTTCGCAATCTGGGAGACCCAGATCGCGGTGCAGCGCCGCGACGCCCGCGCGCCCGGCGTGCAGTTGGAATCCTCGGGCGGGCTGACCTTGGACGTCGCGGCCGGCTACGCCGGGACCGGGGTGGACTACCTGGCGATCGGGGCGCTGACGCATTCGGTGGGTGTGCTGGACGTCGGCCTCGACTTCTGAGCCCAAGCCGTAGCAGACGCTACGGAATTGTCGGGTGGCCCGGCGGGTTCCCGTCGTGAACCGTGAATTGTGGACGCATTTCCCGGGTGGGGGCGTACACAATTCACGGTTCACGAGCAGTTCAAGGTGGGGTCAGCGGGCCGGGTACGCGTCCGTTTGGCTGAACTGTTGCATCGCTACGGTTTTATGGTTACTCTGTAGCGCATGACCCGGATGGGTCTGGCAGACCCGAAGGAGTCACCGTGACGAGCACCCAGCTTCCGCCCTTCCCCGACGGCGACACCCAGGTTCTGCCCGGCGCCCGCCCGCAGTACGGTCCGCCCCGGCAGGCCGGCTTCGGCGGATGGTCGCAGCCCGCGCCGTACTACCCGCAGCCGTCCTACCCGCCCGCCTGGGGTCCGCAACCGGGCCTGCCACCACAGCCACAGCGCCCGAACAACACCAAGAAGTGGCTCGCGCTGGCCGGTGTGGCGGCCGTCGCGCTGACCGCGGTCGGGGTGACCTGGGCCGTGGTCGGCACCGGCTCCGACGATGCCGACGACACCACGGCGTCGTCGACGACCCAGTCCGAGGACGCGGCGGACACCGCCGAGGACGCAGAGCCGCCGGCCGAGACCCTGGTCAGCGACCCGGGCGCGGTGCTGCTGAGCCGCTCGGCGCTGAACAAGCTGGTCGGCGACCAGCTCACGTTGGACGGTGAACACTCGGAGTTCATCGACAGCAGCGACCGGATCAGCCGCACCGAATGCGTCAGCGCCTGGAGTCCGTTCGAGCAGGAGTCCTACCGCGATTCGGGCTACGACGACGCCGCACTGCAGGCTCACACCGCCGACGCCGATCTGCACATGGTGGTGCAGGCCGCGGTCACCTTCCCCAGTGCCGCCGACGCCGAGGCCTACGTCAGCACCACCAAGTCGGACTGGCAGCTATGCGCTGACACCACGATCATCGTGGAGAGCAACGACGGTGACGTGCTGCCGTGGCGGACGGGCAATGTCAAGACGGCCGGCGGTGCGCTGATCACGCTGGCACACGAACCGGTCGGTACCACGAGCTTCAGCTGTGAGCGCGCGCTCGGCGCCCAGGGCAACGCCGTCATCGACGTGATGTCGTGTGCCGGTGACCCGACCGGCGAGGCCGCCGACATCGCCGAAGCGATCTCGGAAAACGTCGGCATCGAAGCCACCTGACCGCGGGCGCCGACCCGTCGCGGTGGCCCACGCCACGCTGATTTTTATTCGGGTGGACTGATCAGGGACAATCGAAGAGATGGCCAGCTTCGACATGACCCGAATCGATTTGCGCAACCGCGACCTGTCGGCCGCGCAACTGCGTGCTGCGCTACCGCGCGGCGGCGTCGACGTCGACGCCGTGGTCCCCAAGGTGCGTCCGATCGTCGACGCGGTCGCGGCCGGGGGCGCGCCGGTCGCGCTGGACTACGGCGCGTCGTTCGACGGCATCCGTCCGGAGACCGTGCGGGTCCCGCTGACCGAACTGGGGCGCGCGCTCGACGACCTCGACCCCGCCGTCCGCGGGGCGCTCGAGGTGGCCATCGAACGCACCCGCGCAGTGCACGCCGACCAGCGACGCACCAACACCACAACTGAACTGGCGCCGGGCGCCACCGTCACCGAACGCTGGGTGCCGGTCGAGCGGGTCGGGCTCTACGTGCCGGGCGGCAATGCGGTCTACCCGTCGTCGGTGGTGATGAACGTGGTGCCGGCCCAGACCGCCGGTGTCGACTCGCTGGTGATCGCCAGCCCGCCGCAGGCCGAGTTCGGGGGCCTGCCGCATCCGACCATCTTGGCCGCGGCCGCGCTGCTCGGCGTCGAGGACGTGTGGGCGGTCGGCGGTGCGCAGGCCGTCGCGCTGCTGGCCTATGGCGGCACCGACACCGACGGCACCGACCTGGCGCCGGTCGACATGATCACCGGACCGGGCAACATCTACGTCACCGCCGCCAAGCGGATCTGCCGCAGCCAGGTCGGTATCGACGCCGAGGCCGGGCCCACCGAGATCGCAATCCTGGCCGACCACACCGCCGACCCGGCGCATGTCGCAGCCGACCTGATCAGCCAGGCCGAACACGACGAGATGGCGGCCAGCGTGCTGGTCACCGACAGCCCCGCACTGGCCGACGCCTGCGACCGGGAACTGGCCGCGCAGGTGGCGACCACGCTGCACCGGGACCGGGTGACCGCCGCACTGTGCGGCCGGCAGTCGGCCATCGTGCTGGTCGATGACCTGGACGCCGGGGTGCGGGTGGTCAACGCCTATGCCGCCGAACACCTGGAGATCCAGACCGTCGAGGCCGCCGCGGTGGCCAACCGAATCCGTTCTGCCGGAGCGATCTTCGTCGGCGCCTACTCGCCGGTGAGCCTCGGTGACTACTGCGCGGGCTCCAACCACGTGCTACCCACCGCCGGCTGCGCGCGGCACTCCAGCGGGCTTTCGGTGCAGACCTTCCTCAAGGGCATCCACGTCGTCGACTACAGCGAGGCCGCACTCAAGGACGTGGCCGGCGATGTGATCGTGCTGGCCAAGGCCGAGAACTTGCCCGCGCACGGCGAAGCGGTGCGCCGGAGGTTCGAGAAGTGACCGAGCGCATCACCCTGGCCGACCTGCCGCTGCGCGACGATCTGCGTGGTAAGAATCCATACGGCGCACCGCAATTGGATGTTCCGGTGCGGTTGAACACCAACGAGAACCCGCACCCGCCGACCGCCGCGCTGATCGACGACGTCGCCGCCTCGGTGCGGGCCGCCGCTGAAGAGTTGCACCGCTACCCGGACCGCGACGCCGTCGCGCTGCGCACCGACCTCGCGGCCTACGTCAGCTCCGCCACCGGCGTGCCGGTCGGTGTCGAAAACCTTTGGGCGGCCAACGGTTCCAACGAGATTCTGCAGCAGCTGCTGCAGGCCTTCGGCGGACCGGGCCGCAGCGCGCTGGGTTTCGTGCCGTCCTACTCGATGCACCCGATCATCTCCGACGGCACCCAGACCCGGTGGATCGAGGCGGCCCGCGCCGACGACTTCGGCCTCGACGTCGACGTCGCGGTGGCTGCGGTCGCCGAACAGCGCCCCGACGTGGTGTTCCTGGCCAGCCCGAACAACCCGTCCGGACAAAGCGTTCCGCTCGACGACCTGCGCCGCGTGCTCGACGCGATGCCCGGCGGCGTGCTGATCGTGGACGAGGCCTACGGCGAGTTCTCCTCGCAGCCCAGCGCTGTACGCCTGCTGGCCGACTACCCGGCCAAACTGGTCATCAGCCGCACCATGAGCAAGGCGTTCGCGTTCGCCGGCGGCCGGCTCGGTTACCTGATCGCCGACCCGGCCGTGATCGACGCGCTGCTGCTGGTCCGGTTGCCCTATCACCTGTCGGTGCTCACCCAGGCCGCCGCGCGCGCCGCCCTGCGGCACGCCGACGACACCCTGGGCAGCGTGGCCACCCTGATCGCGCAACGCGAGCGGGTCAGTGCGGCCTTGTCCGACATGGGGTTCGGGGTGATCCCGAGCGACGCCAACTTCGTGCTGTTCGGCCGGTTCGCCGACGCCCCGGCCACCTGGCAGCGCTACCTGGACGCCGGCGTGCTGATCCGCGACGTCGGTATTCCCGGCCATCTGCGGGTCACCATCGGCTTGGCCACCGAAAACGATGCGTTCCTGGCAGCCAGCGCCGAGTTGGTCGGCACCGAACTGGGCGCCCTGGGATCCGAACCGACGAAAGTGGGAACACAGTGAGCCGCGTCGCCAAGGTCGAACGCAAGACCCGGGAATCCGACATCGTCGTCGAACTCAACCTCGACGGGACCGGCCGGACCGACATCTCCACCGGAGTACCGTTTTTCGACCACATGCTGACCGCGCTGGGCAGCCACGCCAGCTTCGACCTGACCGTGCACGCCAAGGGCGACATCGAGATCGAGGCGCACCACACCGTCGAGGACACCGCGATCGTGTTGGGCACCGCGCTGGGTCAGGCCCTCGGCGACAAGAAGGGCATCCGCCGGTTCGGTGATGCCTTCATCCCGATGGACGAGGCCCTGGCGCACGCCGCGGTCGACGTGTCCGGCCGGCCCTACTTCGTGCACACCGGCGAACCGGAATACCTGGTGGACTTCACGATTGCCGGTTCGTCGGCGCCGTACCACACCGTGATCAATCGGCACGTGTTCGAATCGCTGGCGCTCAACGCGCGGATCGCACTGCACGTCCGCACGCTCTACGGGCGCGACCCGCACCACATCACCGAGGCGCAGTACAAGGCGGTGGCCCGGGCGCTGCGCCAGGCCGTGGAAGCCGACCCGCGGGTGACCGGGGTGCCGTCGACCAAAGGCAGCCTGTGACAAGACGTTCGGTTGTCGTACTGGACTACGGATCGGGCAACCTGCGCTCAGCTCAGCGCGCCCTGGAGCGCACCGGTGCCCAGGTCGAGGTGACCGCCGATCCGGCCGTGGCCGCCCGGGCCGACGGCTTGGTGGTGCCCGGCGTGGGTGCCTTCGAGGCGTGCATGGCCGGGCTGCGCGGTATTTCGGGTGAGCAGATCATCGCCGAGCGGGTGGCCGCCGGTCGCCCGGTGCTGGGCGTGTGCGTGGGTATGCAGATCCTGTTCGCCCGCGGTGTGGAGTTCGGTGTCGAGTCCCGCGGCTGCGCCCAGTGGCCCGGCGCGGTGACCCGGCTGGACGCACCGGTGATCCCGCACATGGGCTGGAACGTGGTGCAGGCTGCGCCGGGCAGCGCGCTGTTCAAGGGCCTGGACGCCGACACCCGGTTCTACTTCGTGCACTCCTACGCCGCGCAGAACTGGGAGGGTAACCCCGAGGCGATGCTCACCTGGGCAACGCATCACGTGCCGTTCCTGGCCGCCGTCGAAGACGGTGCGCTGGCAGCGACACAATTCCATCCGGAAAAGAGTGGCGACGCCGGTGCGACGCTACTCGCGAATTGGGTTGAGGGACTGTGAGTTCGAAACCATTGATTCTGCTGCCCGCCGTCGACGTGGTGGACGGCAAAGCGGTGCGCCTGGTCCAGGGCAAGGCCGGCAGCGAAACCGACTACGGCTCGGCGCTGGAAGCCGCGCTGACCTGGCAGCGCGACGGTGCCGAGTGGATCCACCTGGTCGATCTGGACGCCGCATTCGGCCGCGGTTCCAACCGGGAGTTGCTTGCCGACGTGGTCGGCCGGCTCGACGTGGCCGTCGAGTTGTCCGGCGGTATCCGCGACGACGACTCGCTGGACGCCGCGCTGGCCACCGGCTGCGCGCGGGTCAACATCGGCACCGCGGCGCTCGAGGACCCGCAGTGGTGCAAGGCGGCCATCGCCAAGCACGGTGACAAGGTCGCCGTCGGGCTGGACGTGCTGATCGAGGGTGACTCCTACCGGTTGCGCGGCCGCGGCTGGGAAACCGACGGCGGCGACCTCTGGGAGGTGCTGGACCGCCTCGACGCCGAAGGGTGTTCGCGCTACGTGGTCACCGATGTCACCAAGGACGGCACCCTGACCGGGCCCAACCTGGAGCTGCTGGGCTCGGTGGCCGACCGCACCGATGCGCCGGTGATCGCCTCCGGTGGCGTGTCCAGCCTGGACGACCTGACCGCGATCGCCACCCTGACCGGTCGCGGCGTCGAGGGTGCGATCGTCGGAAAGGCGCTCTACGCAGAGCGTTTCACGCTGCCGCAAGCCCTGGCTGCGGTCCGCCAGTGATCCGATGAGCCCGACTCCCGAGCAGTTGGCCGGCTGGCTGGACACCGCCGCCGAGATCCTCGACGGCGTGGCCGAGCAATTCGTCGACGGGCACCGGGCCGAATCCGCAGTGGCCAAGAAGGGCAACGACTTCGCCACCGAGATCGACCTGGCGATCGAGCGCCGGGTGGTCGCCGAGCTCACCGAACGCACCGGGATCGGGGTGCACGGCGAGGAGTTCGGTGGGGCCCCACTGGATTCCGAACTGGTCTGGGTACTGGACCCGATCGACGGCACGTTCAACTATGCGGCGGGTTCGCCGATGGCCGCGACGCTGCTCGGGCTGCTGGCCGATGGTGAGCCACTGCTGGGGCTGACCTGGTTGCCGTTCGTCGGGCAGCGTTACAGCACGTTGCCGACCGGTCCGGTGCGCGAGAGCGGCGTGCCGCTGGAACCGCTTTCGGCGTCCACGCTGGCCGAATCGATCGTCGGGATCGGCACCTTCAACATCGAATCGCGCGGCGTGTTCCCGGGCCGGTACCGCTCGGCGGTGTTGGACGGTTTGAGTCGGCGTTGCTCGCGGGTGCGGATGCACGGCGCCACCGGGATCGACCTGGCCTACGTGTCGGCCGGGATCTTGGGCGGGGCCATCAGTTTCGGCCACCACATCTGGGATCATGCGGCCGGGGTGGCGCTGATCCGGGCGGCCGGGGGCATAGTCACCGATTTGGCCGGTCAGGACTGGACCCCGGAATCCCGCTCGGCGCTGGCCGGTGCGCCCGGTGTGCATCAGGAGATGTTGGAGATCGTGCAAGCAGTCGGTGTGCCGGAGGACTATCTGTGACCAACAGTGATGTGGCGACCCGGGTCATCCCGTGCCTGGACGTCGACGCCGGCCGGGTGGTCAAGGGCGTCAACTTCGAAAACCTGCGCGACGCCGGCGATCCGGTCGAATTGGCAGCGGTCTATGACGCCGAGGGCGCCGACGAACTGACCTTCCTGGACGTCACCGCATCGTCGTCGGGGCGGGCCACCATGCTCGACGTGGTGCGCCGCACCGCCGAGCAGGTGTTCATCCCGTTGACCGTGGGCGGGGGAGTGCGCTCGGTCGAGGACGTCGACGTGCTGCTGCGGGCCGGCGCCGACAAGGTCTCGGTGAACACCGCGGCGATCGCGCGGCCCGAGTTGCTCGCCGAACTGTCCCGGCAGTTCGGCTCGCAGTGCATCGTGCTGTCCGTCGATGCCCGCACCGTGCCGGCCGACGGCACGCCGACACCTTCGGGCTGGGAGGTCACCACACACGGAGGCCGCCGCGGCACCGGCATCGACGCGGTGCAATGGGCCACCCGCGGAGCCGAACTCGGGGTCGGGGAGATCCTGCTGAACTCGATGGACGCCGACGGCACCAAGGCCGGCTTCGACCTGCCGATGCTGCGGGCCGTGCGGGCCGCGGTGACGGTGCCGGTGATCGCCTCCGGTGGTGCCGGCGCGGTCGAGCACTTCGCGCCGGCGGTGCAGGCCGGCGCCGATGCGGTGTTGGCCGCCAGCGTCTTTCACTTCGGTGAGCTGACCATCGGTGAGGTTAAGGCGGCGATGGCCGCGGAGGGGATCACGGTGCGGTGAGCTACTCTCTGGACCCCGCCATCGCACAGCGGCTCAAACGCAACGCCGAGGGCCTGTTCACCGCGGTGGTGCAGGAGCACGGCAGTGGCGACGTGCTGATGCTGGCCTGGATGGACGACGCCGCGCTGGCCCGCACCCTGGCCACCCGCGAGGCCACCTACTTCTCCCGCTCGCGCGGCGAGCAGTGGATCAAGGGCGCCACCTCCGGGCACACCCAGCACGTGCATTCGGTGCGACTGGACTGCGACGGCGACGCCGTGTTGCTGATGGTCGACCAGGTGGGCGGGGCATGTCACACCGGGGATCACAGCTGCTTCGACGCCGACCTGCTGCTGGGCGACGAATAACCGCGTTGAGTTAGACCTGGTGTAGCTGATCGGGCGCAATGTGCCTACCTACGTTCTAAGTCAACGCCTGAATTCAGTACACCGTCCGCGCCGCGGGTCACATCCGACATGTCGAACGGCATCAGGCGCGGCGTGCGTCCCTGTTTGACGATCATCGCGGGTCCTCACATGTTGCGGCGGTACCACCGTCGACCGTGCCAGCGCTGGTAATGCCATGTCGCGGCGGCCAACGCCCCGCGTCGATGCAACCAGAACCGGTCGGGCACTTCCAGTGTGGGTTCAGTTGCGCCAGAGGTGATCTCGGCGAGCACCACGCCTTCACCCTGGTCGTAGCGACGCTCGGCCAACACGGTGCCGTCGGCGTCGGCGATCAACGTCGCGGCCTCGAAGTGGCCGCGGTAGCGCAGCGGCAGCCACGGCATCGGACATTCCAGCTCACCGGCGTGCGCGGCGTGCACCACCGGCGCGCCCACGTACTGCCCGAACGACGCGGCTGCGGCACGTGCGGTGGCCGCATTGCGTCGTTCCATCCGGTCGAACAGCGCCCGCGGCGGCCAGGCCGGGATCGACCACCACCCTGAGCCGGTCATCATCAGATCGACCTGGCCGCGCAACCGGCGTGCGGTCTGAGTGCGCATCAGTTCCCAGCAGACCGCCGCGCCGACCCGTAGGTCACCGGCGGTGAGCAGGCCGTCGTCGTGCCCGCCGACGTAGAATGAGTTCTCCCACATGGTCGGCAGGTCCTTGTCGTGCCGGCCCACCACAGCGGTGGGGTCGGCCAACAGATAGACGTTGCGCACCTGCCCGTCGGGATCGCGGCACAGAAACGACCCGCCCACCAGCGCCTGATGGCGCGACGCCAACCGGGTCAACAGCGCAGACGCCGGGCCGTCGAACGGCAGCACGGCCTCGGCGATCCGGTCCAGAAATCCGATGCCGCTGGGGAAGAACTCCGGCAGCGCGATGATCTTGGCGCCGGCCGCACCAGCCTGATCGGCCAGCCGTTCACAAGCGGCGAGGTTGGCCTCGACGTCGCCGGGCACCGCCACCAGTTGCACCGCTGCCGCCAGCACCATGGTCGGTCAGCCCTGCTCCAGCGCGGCAGCGCAACCCGCGAGGATCTGCTCGAAGCCCTGCCGGAGCAGCCGCGACGTCAAGGCTTCGGCCACCCGGCCACCGACCCACACCGGATGGGTGTAGCTGGACTGCCAGTCCACGTGCGTTCCGTCTCCGGTCGGGGTGAACGTCAGCACACCGCCCCGATGGTTCAGCGGCGGGAAGACCCGCACGATCAGATAGGAGTAGCTGTGCGGCCGGTCGTAAGCGGTGATCTCCTCACGGAACCACATGCCGGCCGCCAGCGCGTCGCGCACCGCGCCCGCACCGCTGGCCGAACTGCCTTCGCGCCAACCGGCTTTCAGGATCAGCCGCGCGGACTTCAGATTGGCTGGATCGGCCAGCCAGTCGAACACCGCTTCCGGGGGTGCAGCGATGGTGCGTTCGGCCGTGATGGTCGGCATCAGCTCACCTGACGCGCCCGCAGCGTCTCGAGTGCCTTGTCGGCGTGGGTGTCCATGGACAGTTCGCTGGCGATCACGTCGAGCACCCGGCGGTCGGTGTCGATCACGAAGGTGGTGCGCTTGACCGGCAGGAACTTGCCGAGCAATCCGCGTTTGACGCCAAACCGAGTGGCCACCGCACCGTCGGCGTCCGAGAGCAGCGGATAGTCGAAGCCCTGAGCGTCGGCGAACTGGGCCTGCTTGTCGACGGCGTCGGTGCTGATGCCCACCCGCTGCGCACCGACGGCGGCGAATTCGGCTGCCAGATCCCGGAAGTGGCAGGCCTCCTTGGTGCAGCCCGGCGTCATCGCGGCCGGATAGAAGAACAGCACCACGGGGCCGTCGGCGAGCAGTTCGGACAGCCGGCGGGTGGCGCCGGTTTGGTCGGGCAATGCGAAGTCGTCGACGAGATCACCACGTTGCATTCGCACCACGCTACCCGCGCAGCCACGCCGGCGGGGCCCGGCGCCAGGCCGGGATTCCGTCGTCGCCGCCATGGTCTGGGAGGATGACCAGGTGCCCGTCAACCACATGACCACCACCTCGCGCGAGGACTTCCGCGCGTTGGCCGCCGAGCACCGCGTCGTCCCGGTGACCCGCAAGGTGCTCGCCGATGCCGAGACCCCGCTGTCGGCCTACCGCAAGCTGGCCGCCAGCCGGCCCGGCACCTTCTTGCTGGAATCCGCGGAGAACGGTCGGTCCTGGTCGCGCTGGTCGTTCATCGGGGCCGGTGCGCCGTCGGCGCTGACCGTGCGTGACGGGCAGGCGGCCTGGTTGGGCACCGTGCCGCAGGACGCGCCGGCCGGCGGTGACCCGCTGCTCGCGCTGCAGGCCACGCTGGATCTGTTGGCCACCGCCAAGCTGCCCGATCTGCCGCCGCTGTCCGGCGGCATGGTCGGGTTCTTCGCCTACGACCTGGTGCGCCGACTGGAGCGGCTGCCCGAGCTGACCACCGACGACCTGCAGCTGCCCGACATGCTGATGCTGCTGGCCACCGACATCGCCGCGGTCGACCACCACGAGGGCACCATCACGTTGGTGGCCAACGCGGTCAACTGGAACGGCACCGACGAGCGGGTCGACGAGGCCTACGACGACGCCGTCGCGCGCCTGGATGTGATGACCGCTGCGCTCGGCGAGCCGCTGCCCTCGACCGTGGCGACGTTCAGCCGCCCGGAGCCGCGGACCCGCGGGCAGCGCACCGTCGAGGAGTACGGCGCGATCGTGGAGAAGCTGGTCAACGACATCGAAGCCGGTGAAGCCTTCCAGGTGGTGCCCTCACAACGGTTCGAGATGGACACCGACGTCGACCCGATCGATGTCTACCGGATGCTGCGGGTGTCCAACCCCAGTCCGTACATGTACCTGCTGCAGGTCCCCAGCGATGACGGCGACACCGCGTTCTCGATCGTCGGCTCCAGCCCGGAAGCCCTGGTCACCGTGCAGGACGGCTGGGCCACCACGCACCCGATTGCCGGTACCCGGTGGCGTGGCGGCACCGAGGAAGAAGATCAGCTGCTGGAAAAGGAGCTGCTGGCCGACGAGAAGGAACGCGCCGAGCACCTGATGCTGGTCGACCTGGGCCGCAACGACCTGGGCCGGGTGTGCGTGCCCGGCACCGTGCGGGTCGAGGACTACAGCCACATCGAGCGCTACAGCCACGTCATGCACCTGGTCTCGACGGTCAAGGGTCTGCTGGCCGGGCACCGCACCGCGCTGGACGCGGTCACCGCATGCTTCCCGGCCGGCACCTTGACCGGGGCGCCCAAGGTGCGCGCGATGGAGCTCATCGAAGAGGTGGAGCTGACCCGGCGCGGGCTCTACGGCGGCGTGCTCGGTTATCTCGACTTCGCCGGCAACGCCGATTTCGCGATCGCGATCCGCACCGCGCTGCTGCGCTCCGGGGTGGCCTATGTGCAGTCCGGCGGGGGTGTGGTGGCCGACTCCAACGGCCCCTATGAGTACAACGAATCGGCCAACAAGGCCAAGGCCGTGCTCAACGCGATCGCGGCCGCCGAGACGCTGTCCACTCCGCAGACGGGCGGAGCATGACCGACGCCGCCCGTTCGGCCACCCGGCTGCTGCGGATCGCGCAGCTGCTGCTGGTGCTGGCGGCGCTGGGGCTGTGGTTGGCTTCGCGGCTGGCCTGGGTCGAGTTGGTCAGCGCCGACGGGCTGGGCCAACCCAAGACCATCGTGCTCTCCGGGGCCACCTGGTCAAGTGCGCTGGTCCCGCTCGCGCTGCTGCTGGCGGCCGCCGCGGTCGCGGTGCTGGCGGTGCGGGGCTGGCCGCTGCGGCTGCTGGCGCTGCTGCTCGCCGTGACCAGTGCCGCGATCGGCTACCTGGTGATCGAGCATTGGGTGGCACCCGACGTTTCCCGACGGGCCGCCGACCGGGCCGAGATCCCGGTGCTCTTCCTGGTGGACAGCCACCAGCGCTATCTGGGTTCGGCGGTCACCTTGGTGGCCGCGGTGATGACGCTGGTCGCGGCCACGCTGTTGATGCGTGCGGCTGCGGCGGCGCCGTCGTCGTCGGGCCGCTACACCGCCCGGTCGCGGCGCCGCGCCCAGGCCGCCGAGCACGACGACGACGTCGTCGCACCCGGCGGTCCCGAGGTCCCGGACCCGGCTGCGGCGGCCGGTCCCGACGCCGACCAGGAGGTGTCCGAACGGGTGTTGTGGGACGCCTTCGACGACGGCCGCGACCCCACCGACCTCGACCCCGGGTCACCGCGAGAGGCCCGGTGAATCCGACAGGGGGCCGGGCGGCTACCCTTTCTGGACGCACTGCGGGACCCCCAACAGGCGTTCTGGAACTCGAGAACACCTCTCAGGAAGGAACGACAGCCATGAGTTCGGCGACCGTGCTCGACTCCATCATCGAGGGAGTTCGGGCTGATGTTGCCGCTCGAGAAGCGGTTGTAAGCCTCGACGAGATCAAGGCCCGCGCCAACGCGGCACCGCCGCCGCTGGATGTGCTGGCAGCGCTGCGTGAACCGGGCATCGGGGTGATCGCCGAGGTCAAGCGAGCCAGCCCGTCGCGCGGCGAACTCGCGCAGATCGCCGATCCGGCCGAGTTGGCGCAGGCCTACCAGAGCGGTGGCGCCCGGGTGATCAGCGTGCTGACCGAGGAGCGCCGGTTCCACGGGTCGCTGGCCGACCTGGACGCGGTGCGCGCCGCGGTGACCATCCCGGTGCTGCGCAAGGACTTCATCGTTCGGCCGTACCAAATTCACGAGGCGCGCGCGCACGGCGCCGACATGCTGCTGCTGATCGTGGCGGCGCTGGAACAACAAGCGTTGGTGTCGATGCTGGATCGCACCGAATCGTTGGGCATGACCGCGTTGGTCGAGGCGCACACCGAGGAAGAAGCCGACCGCGCCCTGCAGGCCGGGGCCAAGGTGATCGGCATCAACGCCCGAAATCTGAAGACCCTCGATGTGGACCGGGACTGCTTCGCGCGGATCGCACCCGGGCTGCCCAGCAACGTCATCAAGATCGCCGAATCCGGCGTGCGTGGTCCGGCTGACCTGCTGGCCTACGCCGGCGCCGGCGCGGACGCCGTGCTGGTCGGCGAGGGCCTGGTGACCAGCGGTGATCCCCGCACCGCGGTGTCCGATCTGGTGACCGCCGGCGCCCACCCGTCCTGCCCCAAGCCGGCCCGCTAGCCGGGATGGGTTCGAGCCCGAAGATCTTGCGTCATGGCTGATTTCACGCTTCCCGACCTGCCCCGAGCCAGCGCTTCGGTGGCCGAACCCAGCGGACACGAACCCGATCAGCGCGGGCACTTCGGTCGCTTCGGCGGTCGGCTGGTGGCCGAGGCGCTGATGGCGGTGATCGAAGAGGTGACCGCCGCCTATGAGAAGGTGCGCGCCGACCGGGAGTTCCTCGACGAGTTGGACCGGCTGCAGGCGCACTACGCCGGCCGGCCGTCACCGCTGTACGAAGCCGAGCGGTTGTCCGCACATGCCGGTGGCGCACGACTGTTCCTCAAGCGAGAAGACCTGAACCACACCGGATCTCACAAGATCAACAATGTGTTGGGACAGGCGCTGCTGGCCCGCCAGATGGGCAAGAAGCGGGTGATCGCCGAGACCGGTGCCGGCCAGCACGGCGTGGCGACGGCAACCGCGTGCGCGCTGCTGGGGTTGGAGTGCGTCGTCTACATGGGTGCGGTCGACACCGCTCGGCAGGCGCTCAACGTGGCCCGGATGCGACTGCTGGGCGCCGAAGTGGTCTCGGTGGAGGCCGGATCGGCAACCCTCAAGGACGCCATCAACGAAGCGTTCCGGGACTGGGTGACCAACGCCGAGGACACCTACTACTGCTTCGGCACCGCGGCGGGTCCGCACCCGTTCCCGACCATGGTGCGCGACTTCCAGCGCGTCATCGGTCTGGAGGCGCGGGTCCAGATCCAGGCGCAGGCCGGTCGGCTGCCCGACGCCGTCACCGCGTGCGTGGGCGGCGGATCCAACGCGATCGGCATCTTCCACGCCTTCATCGATGACCCCGGGGTGCGGTTGGTCGGGTACGAAGCCGCCGGCGACGGCGTCGAAACCGGCCGGCACGCCGCCACCTTCACCGGCGGCTCGCCCGGCGCGTTCCAGGGTTCGTTCTCCTACCTGCTGCAGGACGAGGACGGCCAAACCATCGAATCGCATTCCATTTCAGCGGGTTTGGACTATCCCGGCGTCGGTCCCGAGCATGCCCACCTGCTCGACATCGGCCGCGCCGAATACCTTCCGATCACCGACGCGGAAGCCATGGACGCGTTCCGGCTGCTGTGTCGCACCGAGGGCATCATCCCGGCGATCGAATCGGCGCATGCTGTGGCCGGCGCGCTGAAGTTGGGCGTCGAGCTGGGTCCGGGTTCGGTGATCGTGGTGAACCTGTCCGGCCGCGGTGACAAGGACGTCGAGACCGCGGCCAAGTGGTTCGGCCTGTTGGACGGAGCCGACTCGTGAGCGCGGTGCCAAGCCGGCTCGGGCCGCTGTTCGAGACCTGCCGGCGTCAGGACCGTGCGGCGCTGATCGGGTATCTGCCGTGCGGCTACCCGGACGTGACCGGCTCGTTCGACGCGATGACCACACTGGTCGACGCAGGCTGCGACCTGATCGAAGTGGGCGTGGCGTATTCGGATCCCGGTATGGACGGCCCGACCATCGCCGCGGCCACCGAGGCCGCGCTGCGCGGCGGCGTGCGGGTGCGCGATTCACTGCGCGCGGTCGAGGCGATCAGCAATGCCGGCGGCCAGGCCGTGGTGATGAGCTACTGGAACCTGGTGCTGCGCTACGGCGTTGACGCCTACGCCCGTGACTTGGCTGCGGCCGGCGGGGCCGGCATCATCACGCCGGACCTGATCCCGGAGGAGGCCGACGACTGGTTCGCGGCATCTGATGCGCACCAGCTGGATCGGATCTTCCTGGTGGCGCCGTCGTCGACGCCGGAGCGGCTGGCCAAGACCGTGGCGGCCTCGCGCGGCTTCGTCTATGCGGCGTCGACCATGGGTGTCACCGGGGCGCGCGACGCGGTGTCGAATGCGGCACCGGAGTTGGTGTCCCGGGTCAACGCGATCTCCGACATCCCGGTGGGCGTCGGGTTGGGGGTGCGCGACCGGCAGCAGGCCGCCGAGATCGGTTCCTACGCCGACGGCGTCATCGTGGGTTCGGCCCTGGTGTCCGCACTGAGCGAAGGCTTGCCCGCGCTGCGCGCGTTGACCGAAGAACTGGTGATCGGGGTACGAGAGAGAGTTTCTGGGGTTACTGGGTGATCACGACGACGCTGGCCTACATTCCGAGTCCGTCGCAGGGTGTCTGGCACCTCGACTTCAGCCTGTTCGGCCACGCGCTGTCCATTCCGATCCGGGCCTATGCGCTGTGCATCATCGTCGGCATCTTCGTGGCTGCGGTGCTCTCGGACCGCCGCTGGGTGGCTCGCGGCGGCGAACGCGGCGTGGTCTACGACATCGCGTTGTGGGCGGTGCCGTTCGGCTTGGTCGGTGGCCGGCTCTACCACGTGCTCACCGACTGGTCCACCTATTTCGGACCGGGCGGCAAGGGATTCGGTGCCGCCCTGATGATCTGGGAGGGCGGCCTCGGCATCTGGGGCGCGGTGGCGCTTGGCGCCGTGGGCGCCTGGATCGGCTGCCGGCTGCGCGGCATCCCGCTGCCGGCGTTCGGTGACGCCATCGCGCCGGGCATCATCTTGGCTCAGGCCATCGGTCGGCTCGGCAACTACTTCAACCAGGAGCTCTTCGGGCGCCCCACCGACCTGCCGTGGGGGCTGCAGATCTTCGACCGGGGCGCCGGGTGCAACGCTCTGCAACAGCCACTGGAGGGGGTGTCGACGGGCCAGGTGTGCTCCGTCGTGCATCCGACGTTCCTCTACGAACTGCTGTGGAACGTCCTGGTCTTCCTCATGTTGATCTACGTCGACCGCAGGTTCCGGATCGGGCACGGCCGGCTGTTCGCGCTGTATGTGGCCGGCTACTGCATCGGCCGATTCGGCGTGGAGCTGCTGCGGAGCGACCCCGCCACACAGCTCGCCGGGATGCGGATCAACTTGTTCACCGCGACGTTCGTCCTCATCGGCGCCATCGTGTACTTCATCCTGGCCACCAAGGGGCGTGAGGACCCGACGACGCTGCGGGGACGGGCTGACGAGGCCGAGCCTGCCGACGAGGAGGCCGCAGCCGAGGCGGAATCGACCGGTGAGGGCAGTGAACTCGCGGCCGCAGGTGCTGCGGCTGCGGTAGCGGCGGCCGCGGGTGCCGAGACCGAAGCTGATGAGGCTGAAGCGGCTGACGAGGCTGAAGCCGACGAAGGCGACGTGGCTGATGCCGCCGAAGTCGTGGAGGCCGAGCAGGAAACGGAAGCTGCCGCGGAGGATGAGGAGCAGGAGGCCGAATCCGTCGCCGAGGAAGCCGACGCCGAGGAGGCCGACGCGGCCGAGGTCGAGATCACCGACGCCGAAACCGAAGAGGCCGAAGCCGAGGACGCTGAGGCTCAGGCGGACGAAGTTGCTAACGCCATCGCCGGCGAAGCCGTCGAAGATGCCGAGTCCGAAGAGTCGAGCGCCGAGGAAACCGCTGACGAAGACTCCGGCGAGGACGAGGCGATCCTCGAGGCCGAGGTCGCCGGAACCGGCATCGACGTGGAAGCCGACGACGAGCTCGAAGCCGAGATCATCGACGAGGAGCACGACCCGGTCGACGCCGACGACGTGGAAAGCCTGGATGACACCATCGCGACCGTCGTTCCCGCTTCCGAGGAACAGGTGACCGAGTCGGAAGCTGCTGATGCTGAAGCGGATTCGACTGCTGAAGACGAGTCGGATGTAACGGAGGCTCCGGTCGAACCGGCCTCGGAGCAACAGGAAGAACTTGCCGAGGCCGAGGCCGAGGTGGACGCGGATGCCGAGGCTGAAGCAGATGTTCAGCCCGAGGAAGATGTCGAGACTGAAGACGTCGAGACCGTAGACGTCGGGGCTGATGCTGAGTCGGAGGCTGCAGAGCCAGAACTGGTCGCCGAACCCGAGACCGAACCCGAGTCCGAACCCGAGTCCGAAGCAGTAGTCGAGTCGGAAACTGCTGATGCTGAAGCGGATTCGACTGCCGAAGCCGAGGCGGATGCAACCGAGACTCCGGCCGAACCGGTCTCGGAGCAACAGGAAGCCGAGGCGGACGCGGATGCCGAGGCTGAAGCAGATGTTCAACCCGAGGAAGATGTTGCGACTGAAGATGTCGAGACGGTAGACGCCGAGACGGTAGACGCCGGGGCTGACGCTGAGTCGGAGACCGCTGAGTCGCAGTCAGAAACCGCCGACTCCGAGTCCGAGCCGGTGGCAGCAGCAGAGCCTGAGACAGCAGTTGAGGCAGAAACCGCTGACGCCGCGCCTGATTCGGAATCTGAGGCCGAAGCTGATGCTGCCCGGTCCGAAAGTGAACCAGAGACCCCCGAGCCCGAGCGTCCCGGCCGCCGTCGTTGGTTCCGCCGCCGCAAGAGCTGAAACCGCTCGGCCGAGCACCGAGTTTGCTTAGCGGACCTGCGCAAACGGCCTGATCTGGCATGCTGGGCTCATGACGGATCCGCACCCCGACTTCTCCCCGGGCGACGGCTCCTCGCCCGGCGGAGCACCCCAGCCACCACCACACGTCCCACCGATGCCCCCGCCGTACACCGTGGGCGGCTATCCGTACCCACCAGGCGCCTACCACGATCCGGCGGCGCCATGGGGTCGCCACCCGGTCACCGGTGAGCCGCTGTCGGACAAGTCCAAGGTGGTCGCCGCACTGCTGCAATTGATCGGGCTGTTCGGTGTGGTCGGTATCGGCCGGATCTACACCGGTGACGTCACGCTGGGGATCATCCAGATGGTCGTCGGCATCCTCACGTGTTTCCTCGGCGCCGCGATCTGGGGCGTCGTCGATGCCATCCTGATCCTCACCGACAAGGTCCGCGATCCGCAGGGCCGCCCACTGCGCGATGGCACCTGAACCGCCCTCAGCGCCACCGGACCGGCACCTGCATGGCTGGGTCGCCCTCGGGACGGGCGCGGCCGTCGTCGGCGCGCTGACCTACATCGGATTCAACGACCCGCACCGGCCGGGGTCGCTGTACCCCGGCTGCACGTTCAAGGCGCTGACCGGTTGGGACTGCCCCTTCTGCGGTGGCCTGCGGATGACGCATGACCTGCTGCACGGCGACCTCGCCGCCGCCGTCGCCGACAACGTCATGTTGCTGATCGGACTGCCATTGCTGGCGCTGTGGCTGCTGATGCGTTACCGCCAACGTCGCCCGCTGCTCACCCGGATGAGTGTCGCGCTCGTCACAGTCGCGTTGCTGACCTGGACCGTGACCCGCAATCTTCCCGGTTTCCCGCTCGTCCCAACGCTTCTGGCTGGTTAGCGCCGCCGCCGCGCTGCTACACTTGCCCGGCGGTACCCAACCAGCGCCGAACCGGCGTGCGGTACCCATTCATGTCGGGCCGATGCAGTCCCGGTTGTCACACGTCAAGACTGCGGCCGGCCTGGACGACGCCCCCTCTGGAGGCGTCGCGTCCCAAACCCGCCCGCGCCAGCGGAGGTGTGTTGGACATGCTCTTTTCCGCGCTGCCGGAGGCCCAGGGCCTCTATGACCCGGCGCAGGAATCCGATTCCTGCGGTGTGGCAATGGTCGCCGACATCAAGGGCCGTCGTTCGCACGGCATCGTCGTCGACGGACTCACCGCGCTCGAACACCTCGAGCACCGCGGCGCGGCCGGAGCCGAACCCAACAGCGGCGACGGCGCCGGCATCCTGCTGCAGTTGCCGGTCGAACTGTTGCGCGACGAGGTCGACTTCGCCCTGCCGGAACCCGGTGCGTCCGGCGCGAACACCTTCGCGGCCGGCATCTGCTTCCTGCCGCATGATCTGGATGCCCGCGCCGGCGCTATCCGGCGGATCGAGGAGATCGCCGCCGACGAAGGTCTCGAACTGCTGGGATGGCGCGAGGTTCCGGTCGATCCGGACGGTGCCGACATCGGCCAGACCGCGCGCAACTGCATGCCCTATATGGCGCAGCTGTTCGTCGCCGCGCCAGAACGGGACGGCAGCCGGCCGGCCGGGCTGGAGCTGGACCGGCTCGTCTATCCGCTACGTAAACGCGCCGGGCACAACACCGCACAGATCGAAGCCGAGGGCAGCGGCATCTACTTCTGCTCATTGTCCTCGCGCACCATGACCTACAAGGGCATGCTGACCACGATGCAGCTGCCCCGGTTCTTCCCGGACCTGCGCGACGAACGATGTTCGAGTGCCATCGCGATCGTGCACAGTCGGTTCTCCACCAACACCTTTCCGTCCTGGCCGCTGGCACACCCGTTCCGGTTTGTCGCGCACAACGGCGAGATCAACACGGTGCGCGGCAACCGCAACCGGATGCATGCCCGGGAAGCCATGCTGGAGAGCTCGGTGATCGGCGGCGACCTGTCCCGGCTGCGGCCGATCTGCACCCCGGATGCCTCCGACTCGGCCTCGTTCGACCAGACGCTGGAGTTGCTGCACCTGGGCGGGCGCAGCCTGCCGCACGCGGTCATGATGATGATCCCGGAAGCCTGGGAGAACGATTCCACGCTGAGTCCGGCCCGGCGAGCGTTCTGCCAGTTCCATGCCTCGATCATGGAGCCCTGGGACGGCCCGGCCTGTGTCACCTTCACCGACGGCACAGTGGTGGGTGCGGTGTTGGACCGCAACGGTTTACGGCCCGGCCGCTGGTGGCGCACCCTCGATGACAAGGTGGTCCTGGCCAGCGAGAGCGGTGTACTGGACGTACCGTCGTGCGACGTCGTCGCCAAGGGTCGGCTGGAACCGGGCAAGATGTTCCTGATCGACACCGAGGCCGGCCGGATCATCTCCGACGACGAGATCAAGGACCAGTTGGCGGCCGAGGCGCCGTACGGCGAATGGCTGCACGCAGGACTGCTCGACTTGAACTCGCTGCCGGACCGCACCCGCGTGCAACCCAACCACGAATCCGTGCAGCGGCGTCAGATCTCCTTCGGCTACACCGAAGAGGACCTGCGCCTGATCATCACCCCGATGGCGTCCAGCGGGGCCGAGCCGATCGGCTCGATGGGCACCGACACCCCGGTCGCTGTGCTCTCGAAACGACCGAAGTTGTTCTACGACTACTTCGTTCAGCTGTTCGCTCAGGTGACCAACCCGCCGCTGGACGCCATCCGGGAAGAGATCGTCACCTCGATGACCCGGGTGATGGGACCGGAACAGAACCTGCTGGAGGCCAGCGCCGCGTCGTGCCGGCAGATCCAGCTGTCGTGGCCGGTGATCGACAATGCCGAGCTCGACAAGATCGTGCACATCAATGACGACGGCGAGCATCCCGGACTGCGGACCGCGGTACTGCGCGGGCTCTACGACGTCGAGCGCGGTGCCGAAGGACTGGCTGAAGCGCTCGACGAGCTGCGTGCCCGGGCTTCGGCGGTGATCGCCAAAGGTGCTCGCACGCTGGTGATCTCGGATCGTGACTCCGACCACACCAAGGCGCCGATTCCGTCGCTGCTGGCGGTTGCAGCCGTGCACCACCACCTGGTGGCCACCAAGGAACGGACGAAGGTGGGACTGGTGGTCGAGACCGGGGACGCCCGCGAAGTGCACCACATCGCGCTGCTGATCGGGTACGGCGCGGCCGCGGTCAACCCGTATCTGGCTTTCGAGTCGATCGAAGACCTGATCCGCGAGGGCGAGCTCACCGGGATCGAACCCGCCACCGCGGTGCGCAACTACCTCAAGGGTCTGGGCAAGGGCGTGATGAAGGTGATGAGCAAGATGGGCATCTCCACCGTCGCGTCCTACACCGCCGCGCAGGCCTTCGAGGCAATCGGTTTGCACACCGACGTGGTCGACGAATACCTGTGCGGCACCGTGAGTCAGCTCGGTGGCGTCGGCCTCGCTCAGATCGCCGAAGAGGTCAAGCTGCGACACCGTCGGGCCTACCCGGAGAATCCGACCGAGCGGGTGCACCGCAGGCTCGAGGTGGGCGGCGAATACCAGTTCCGGCGCGAAGGCGAACTGCACCTGTTCACCCCGGAAACCGTGTTCCTGCTGCAGCATTCCACCCGCACCGGGCGGTACGACGTGTTCGCCCGCTACTCCGAGGAGGTCGACCGGCTGACCCGGGAGGGCGGCACGCTGCGCGGCCTGTTCGAGTTCAAGACCGGTGTGCGACCGCCGGTTCCACTGTCCGAGGTGGAGTCGGTGGACTCGATCTGCACAAGGTTCAACACCGGTGCGATGAGCTACGGTTCGATCTCGGCCGAAGCGCACGAGACCATGGCGATCGCGATGAACAACATCGGAGGCCGGTCGAACTCCGGTGAGGGCGGCGAGGACGCCGAACGGCTGCACGACCGGCGGCGGCGCAGCGCGGTCAAGCAGGTGGCCTCCGGCCGGTTCGGGGTCACCAGCGACTACCTGCTGAACGCCACCGACATCCAGATCAAGATGGCCCAGGGCGCCAAACCCGGTGAGGGCGGCCAACTTCCGGGCTACAAGGTGTATCCGAACATCGCCAAGACCCGGCACAGCACGCCGGGTGTCGGACTGATCTCACCGCCGCCGCACCACGACATCTATTCGATCGAGGATCTGGCCCAGCTGATCCACGACCTGAAGAACGCCAACTCGGCCGCGCGCATCCACGTCAAGCTGGTCAGTTCGGTCGGCGTGGGTACGGTGGCCGCCGGGGTCTCCAAGGCGCACGCCGACGTGGTGTTGATCAGCGGATACGACGGCGGCACCGGTGCCGCGCCGCTGACCTCGCTCAAACACGCCGGTGCGCCGTGGGAAATCGGCCTGGCCGACACCCAGCAGACACTGGTGCTCAACGGGCTGCGGGACCGGATCACCGTGCAGTGCGACGGCGGTCTGCGTACCGCGCGCGACGTCATGGTGGCCATGCTGCTCGGCGCCGAAGAGTACGGTTTCGCCACCGCGCCGCTGGTGGTGTCCGGCTGCATCATGATGCGGGTCTGCCACCTGGACACCTGCCCGGTTGGCGTGGCCACCCAGAATCCGGAACTGCGGGCCCGGTTCACCGGCAAACCGGAGTTCGTGGAGAACTTCTTCCGGTTCGTCGCCGAGGACATCCGCCGCTATCTGGCCGAGCTCGGTTTCCGCAGCATTGACGAAGCCGTCGGGCATGCCGAACTGCTCGACACCGCAGCCGGTGTGGCCCATTGGAAGAGCCAGGGCCTGGATCTGGCCAAGCTGTTCGTGGTGCCCACCGCGGGCCACGGGCCCGGCGACGTGCAGCGGCGCAGACTGCGCGAGCAGGATCACGGTCTGGATCAGGCGCTGGACCAGACTCTGGTGGCACTGGCCGACGGCGCCCTCGAGGACGCGCACCGGGTGGTGCTGGAACTGCCGGTGCGCAACGTCAACCGCACCGTCGGCACACTGCTCGGCTCGGAAGTCACCCGCCGCTACGGCGCCCAGGGTCTGCCGGACGGCACCATCACGGTGAAACTGACCGGTTCGGCCGGCCAGTCACTGGGGGCCTTCCTGCCGCCGGGTATCACGCTGGACCTGACCGGCGACGCCAACGACTATGTCGGCAAGGGGCTTTCCGGCGGCCAGATCATCGTCCGACCGCCCGAGGATGTGCTGTTCCTGGCCGAGGACAACGTGATCGCCGGCAACACCCTGCTCTACGGCGCCACTTCCGGTGAGGTGTTCCTGCGCGGTCAGGTGGGCGAACGGTTCGCAGCCCGCAATTCCGGTGCGCTCGCGGTCACCGAAGGTGTCGGTGACCACGCCTGTGAGTACATGACCGGCGGCCGGGTGGTGGTGCTCGGACCGACCGGGCGCAACATGGCCGCAGGCATGTCCGGCGGGGTCGCCTATGTGCTGGGCCTGGACCCGGCCACGGTCAACACCGCGATGGTCGAACTGCAGGAACTGGAAAGCGAAGACCTGGCCTGGCTGCGCGAAACCATCGCCCGGCATGCGCAGCTGACCGGCAGCACGGTGGCCGGCTCCGTGCTGGCCGATTGGCCCAGGCGCAGTGCGCAATTCACCAAGATCATGCCGGTCGACTACCAGCGGGTGCTGCAAGCCACCCGGATGGCCAAGGCCGAAGGACGAGACGTGGACACCGCAATCATGGAGGCGACCCGTGGCTGACCCGCAAGGTTTCTTGTACGTACCCAAGGTCGAGGCGGCCAAGCGGCCGGTCGACGAACGCGTGCAGGATTGGCGTGATGTGCACCAGTCGCAGCCCCCGCAACAGCGGGCCGCGCAGGTCAGCCGGCAGGCCCGGCGCTGCATGGACTGCGGTATCCCGTTCTGCCACTCCGGAACTGCGGGCTGCCCGCTGGGCAACCTGATCCCGGAATGGAACGATCTGGTGCGGCGCGGCCGCTGGGATGCCGCCGCCGACCGGCTGCACGCCACCAACAACTTCCCGGAGTTCACCGGTCGGGTCTGCCCGGCCCCGTGCGAATCGGCCTGCGTGCTGTCGATCGCCGAGGACCAGACCGGGGGCAGCGTCACGATCAAACGCATCGAACAGACCATCGCCGACCAGGCCTGGTTGGACGGCACGGTGCAGCCGCAGCCGCCGGCGATCATGACCGGTCGCCACGTCGCGGTGGTGGGCTCGGGCCCGGCCGGATTGGCTGCCGCACAACAACTCACCCGCGCCGGCCATCATGTCACGGTCTACGAACGCGACGACCGCCTCGGCGGGCTGCTGCGCTACGGCATCCCGGAGTTCAAGCTGGAGAAGGATGTGCTCAACCAGCGGCTGGCTCAGATGCGCGCGGAGGGAACACGTTTCGTGACCGACTGCGAAGTCGGTGTGGACCTTTCGGTCGACGAGCTGCGCAACCGGTTCGACGCCGTGGTGCTGGCCGTCGGGGCGCTGCGGGCCCGTGACCACGACGTCGAAGGCCGCCACCTCGCCGGGGTGCACCTGGCGATGGAGCACCTGGTGCCGGCCAACCGGCAGTGCGAGGGCGACGGGCCCTCGCCGCTGTCCGCGGCAGGCAAGCACGTGGTGATCATCGGCGGCGGCGACACCGGCGCCGACTGCCTGGGCACCGCGCACCGCCAGGGCGCGGCTTCGGTCACCCAGCTGGACTACAACCCGGAGCCACCCGGGGTCCGCGACGCCGACCGTTCGCCGTGGCCGGCCTGGCCGCTGGTGTTGCGCACCTCCTCGGCGCACGCCGAGGGCGGCACCCGGCGCTACCAGGTCGCGGTGCAGCGGTTCGTCGGCGACGACGACGGCAACCTGGTCGCGATCGACATCGCCGAGGTGGAAGTGAGCCGCGACGCCGACGGCCGACGCAGCATCACCCCGGTCGGCCAGACGCAGCGGCTGCCGTGCGACCTGGCTCTGCTGGCGATCGGCTTCGAAGGCGTCGAGCAGATGCCGCTGCTGGACGGTCTGGGCCTGGAGCTCAACCGGCGCGGTTCGCTGGCCTGCGGCTCGGATTGGCAGACCGACGCGCCCGGGGTGTTCGTCTGCGGTGATGCGCACCGTGGCGCCTCGCTGGTGGTGTGGGCGATCGCCGAGGGTCGCAGCGCCGCGCACGCGGTGGACACCTACCTGATGGGGGAGTCGGACCTGCCGGCTCCGGTGCGGCCTTCAGCGTTGCCATTGGCGGTCGTCTAGATGACTATCCAGCGAACCCTGATGCGCCCTGATCTGGATCGTTCGAGATGCCGATGTACCGCGGCTATGCTGAGACGTCGTGACTAGGCGCGCGAAGATCGTTTGTACGCTCGGCCCGGCGACGAGCTCCGATGAACGGGTACGGGCGCTGGTCGAGGCCGGCATGGACGTGGCCCGGCTGAACTTCAGCCACGGCGAACACGCCGACCATGAGGCCGCCTACAAGCGGGTTCGACTCGCCTCGGACCAGACCGCACGCGCGGTCGGCGTGCTGGCCGATCTGCAGGGTCCCAAGATCCGGTTGGGCCGGTTCGAGGACGGCCCGGTGCAGTGGGACACCGGCGAAACCGTCCGGATCACCGTCGAGGACTGCTTGGGCAGCCATGACCGGGTCTCCACCACCTACCGGGACCTGGCCAACGACGCCGAGCCGGGGGACCGGATGCTGATCGACGACGGCAAGGTCGGCCTGGTGGTCGAACACGTCGACGGCAACGACGTGGTGTGCACGGTCACCGAGGGCGGCCCGGTCAGCAACAACAAGGGACTGAGCCTGCCCGGCATGAACGTCTCGGTGCCGGCGCTCTCGGACAAGGACATCGAGGACCTGGAGTTCGCGCTGCGGCTCGGCGTCGACCTGATCGCGCTGTCGTTCGTGCGTTCCCCGGCTGACGTCGAACTGGTACACGCCGTGATGGACCGGGTGGGTCGCCGGGTGCCGGTGATCGCCAAGCTGGAGAAGCCCGAGGCCATCGACAATCTGGAGGCCATCGTGCTGGCCTTCGACGCGGTCATGGTGGCGCGCGGTGACCTGGGTGTGGAGTTGCCGCTCGAAGAGGTCCCGCTGGTGCAGAAGCGCGCGATCCAGATGGCCAGGGAGAACGCCAAACCGGTGATCGTCGCCACCCAGATGCTGGACTCGATGATCGAGAACTCCCGACCGACCCGCGCCGAGGCCTCCGACGTGGCCAACGCCGTGCTCGACGGCGCCGACGCGGTGATGCTCTCGGGTGAGACCTCGGTGGGCAAACACGCGCTGGAGTCGGTGCGCACCATGGCCAGGATCATCAAGGCGGTCGAGGACAATTCGATCGCGGTGCCGCCGCTGACCCACGTGCCGCGCACCAAACGCGGCGTGATCTCTTATGCCGCACGCGATATCGGTGAGCGACTGGACGCCAAGGCGCTGGTGGCGTTCACCCAGTCCGGTGACACCGTGCGCCGGCTGGCCCGGCTGCACACCCCGCTGCCGCTGCTGGCGTTCACCGCGTTGCCGGAGATCCGCAGCCAGCTGGCGCTGACCTGGGGGGTGGAGACCTTCATCGTCGACCAGATGGAGAACACCGACGAAATGATCCGCCGCGCCGACCGCGAACTGCTGGACCTGGGCCGCTACCGGCGCGGTGACATGGTGGTCATCGTCGCGGGTGCGCCGCCTGGCACAGTAGGCTCGACGAACCTGATCCACGTCCACCGGATAGGGGAGGACGACCTCTAAACCAGGAGAGCCCATGCCCAGGCCGGCCGGTGCCGACTTCGCCGAACTGCTCACCGTGCTGGATCTGCGGCCGGCCGACCCGGTCGACGGCCAGGAACGCTTCTTCGGGGTGCATCCCAGCAAGAACCCGATCCGCACCTTCGGTGGTCAGATGATGGCGCAGGCGTTCGTCGCGGGCAGCCGCACGGTCGACGCCAAGGTGCCGCCCAGCGCGCTGTCGGTGCACTTCATCGCCGGCGGCGACCCGGCCGCCGACCTGGAGTTCCGGGTGGTCCGGCTGCGCGACGAACGCCGGTTCGCCAACCGGCGCGTCGACGTCGTGCAGGGCGACCAGTTGTTGGCCACCGCGCTGATTTCGTACTTGTCCGGCGGCCGCGGCCTGGAGCACAACATCGCCGCACCCGACGTGCCCGGGCCGGACAACCTGCTGCGGATCGATGACTACCTGGTGGGTTACGAGCAGACCGTGCCGCTGTTCGTCGAGGCGCTGCGGCCTATCGAGTGGCGCTACACCAACGACCCGGCCTGGGTGATGCGGGACAAGGGCGGCAAACTTGAGCACAACCGGGTCTGGATGACCGCGATGGGCACCATGCCCGACGATCCGGTGCTGCACAACGCGGCCCTGGTGTACTCGTCGGACACCACCGTGCTGGATTCGATCATCACCACGCACGGGCTGTCCTGGGGGCATGACCGGATCTTCGCGGTCACCATCAACCACTCGGTGTGGTTTCACCGGCCGATCGACTTCGGTGAATGGTTGCTGTACTCGACGAACTCGCCGGTGGCCGCCGACTCGCGCGGGCTGGGCACCGGCCACTTCTTCGACAGCACAGGCACTTTGGTGGCCACCGTGGTGCAAGAAGGCGTGGTCAAGCACTTCCCGGCGCGGCGCTGACGCGTTACGGTCCGGGCGTCGGGGTGAGCGTGACGCTGAGCTGATCCTCGAGCCGCTGCTGGAACTGTTCCTGACACTCCTGCTGTGCGGCCTGATCGGCGCCGGCATCGCGCAGGCAGGTAACCAGGTCCCCGCCGCCGAATTGGTTGAAACCCCAGATGCCCATGGCCACGACCGCGACGTTGACGAGGATGCCCAGCAGACCCAGCACGATGCCGGCGATCGCCATACCGCCGTTGTTGGCCTGGCCCTTGCGCACCCGCAGGTACCCGGCGACGCCGAGGATGATGGCCACCGCACCGGCGACGAAGCCGCCGACCAACAGCAGCACCGCGGGCAGCGACAGCAGACCGATCACCAGGGCCGCGACGCCCAGTCCGTTGCGCATCGGTTGGGGCGCCGCGTAGTCGCCGTAGGGCTGCGGTGGTGGCGGTACGGACTGGCCGTACGGGGGCGGCTGCGAAGGGGGCGGTGGGTAACTGTCTGCGGGCTCCGGGGCAGGTGGCTCAGTCATGTCTTCGAACGCTACCTGCGAATTCGCACCGGCACCGGCGTTCTGCCCGCCAACCCGATTACCTTGACGTCGGTGTCGGCCGGCAGATGATGGGTGGCCACCACGACGGTGCGCTCTGGTCCGATCAAACCCGCTGCTGGGCTCAACAATTCACGGAGCACGGCATCGGAGTCGGCTTCGTCGAGATGCTCGGTGGGCTCGTCGAGCAAGATGACCGGAGCACGGGACAACAGCACCCGGGCCAACAGCAGCCGCCGCCGCTGCCCGGCAGACAGCGCCGCCGCACCGCCGGACAACACCGTCGACAACCCCGCGGATTGGCTGGACAGCCAGTCGCCCAGGCCGACCCGGGACAGCGCTTCGGTCAGTTCGTCGTCACCGCAATCCCCGCGTACCACCAGCAGGTTGTCCCGCACCGTGGTGTCGAAGACGTGGGCGTCCTCGGCGAAGTAGCCGATCCGCTGCCGCACCTCGGTGTCCGGCAGCTCATCGAGTCGTCGACCGCCGATGCTGACCTGACCGTTCAGCGGTTCGATCAGGCCGGCCAGGGTCATCAGCAACGAGGACTTGCCCGAGCCGCTGGCGCCCAGCACCGCCAGCCGGGTACCGGGGAGCAGTTGCGCCTCGAACTCGACCCCGGATGCGGTGCCCGGATAACCCGCCAGCACCGCCGCCTCCATGGTGAGATCGGCCGGCCCGCCGGCAGGTTGCTGCGGACCAGGTTCGCCGTGCGGATCGCGTTCGGGCCCGGTCATCTCGAACAGCCGGCGCGCCGCGATCCGGGACTTGGTCAACTGCATGGCCGCGGCCGGCAGCGCAGTGGTGGCCTCGAACGATGACAGTGGCAACAGCATCAGGATCGCGACCGTCGTCGGCGCCACCGACGATGCGATGCCGATCCCGGCGATCACCGCACCCAGCACACTGGCTCCGATCGCCGCGGTCGGCATGGCTGCCGCCACCGCGGCGGGGACGGCCGCGCGGTCCACGGCGAGTGCCCAATTCCGTTGCCGCGCCGCGGATTCCTCGATCAACCCGGACAGTCGACCGGCGATGCGCAGCTCGGCGGCGTGATCGAGTGCAGTCATCGCGGCGACGTCGCGCGCAGCCAGTTCGGTGCGTGCGGCCTCCTGCTGGGCGATGGTGGCGCGGGCCGACAGCCACGGTGCGGCCACCCCGGCGATCAGCAGGCACAGCGCCAACACGGCTGCGGCGCCGGGGGAGATGATCGCGATCACCGTCACCGCGGCCACCGACAGCACGGCGGCCACCGCGATCGGCAGCACGGCGCGCACCAGCACGTCGGCCAGATCGTCGACGTCGGTGCCGACCCGGCCGACCAACTCACCGCGCGGCAGCGCCACCACGTTCTCCGACGGACCCTCGGCCAGTCTGCGGTAGATCTGCTCGCGGGCGGTACCCGCAGCGCGCAGCGCCGTGTCGTGCGTGGCCAGGCGTTCGCAGTAGTGCAGCACGCCACGCGAAATGCCGAACGCGCGCACCGCGACCACGGCCACCGACAAGTCCAGGATGGGGGGCATCTCCCAGGCCCGCGTGATCAGCCACGCCGACACACCGGCCAGCGCGAGTGCACTGCCCAGCGACAGCACACCGCAGGTGACCGCCAGCAGCAGTCGCGGCCAGCGCGGCTTCAGCAACGCCAACGCCTGCAGCAGCGGATCAGAGTAGGACATGGCCACCCACCTCGACGATCTGATCGGCGATGCTCCGGACCGGTTGCCGGTGGCCGACCAGCACCACCGTGCATCCGGCCGCGGCGCGGCCGGTGATCGCCTGCAGGGCGCGCGCCTCGGTGTCGGCATCCAGATGTGCCGTGGGTTCGTCGAGCAGCAGCACCGGTGCCGCGCTGCCGAGGCTGCGGGCCAAGCCGAGCCGTTGCCGCTGTCCCAGCGACAGCCCGATCCCGCCGCGCCCGATCCGGGTGGCCAAACCCTGCGGCAGCTGGCCGATCACGTCATCGAAACCCGCTGCCGCACAGGCCGCATCGAGGTCCGCCAGCGGGCCGAACAACTGCAGGTTCTCGATCAAGGTGCCAGACACCAGCACTGGCCGCTGCGGTAGCCAGGACAGCTGTCGCCACCAGCCGGCCGGCTCGAGTTCGGCGATGTCCACCCCGGCCACCGTGACCCGCCCGGACGTGGCCGGGATCAGGCCGGCGAGCACTGCCAACGTGGTCGACTTGCCGGCGCCGTTGGCGCCGGTGAGCACCGTCACCGCCCCGGGCGGCGCGGTGAAGCTCAGGCGATCGGGTCGGTTGCCGTCGCGTCCGGCCACGGCCAGTTCCGCGACTCTGATCTCGGCGCGGTCGGCAGTGATGACGCGGGTACCCGGCCGGTGCACCGGGGCGGTCTCGATCAACCGGAACGCCGCATCGGCTGCCGCCTTACCGTCCTGGGCGGCATGGAATTCCACCCCCACCCGGCGCAGCGGCCAGAATACGTCGGGCGCCAGCAGCAGCACGGTCAGCGCGGGCAGCAGTTCGACGTACCCGTACACCAGTCGCAGGCCGACGCTGACCGCCACGATGGCCACCCCGAGGGTGGCCAGCAGTTCCAGCACGAAACTGGACAGGAACGCGATGCGCAGCGTCGACATCGTCGAACGCCGGTGTGCGGTACTCAATTCGGCGATCCGGGTCTCCGGGCCGCGGGCCCGGCCCAACGCCCGCAGCGTGGGTAGCCCGGCGACCAGGTCCAGCATCCGGGACTGCAACGTGGTCATCGCCGCCAGGCTGGCCGCCGAGCGGGCTGCGGTGGCCAACCCGATCAGCACCATGAAGATCGGAATCAGCGGCAGCGCCACCAACACCACCAATGCAGCCTGAAAGTCGAAGTACGCCATCGCGATCAGCGCGGTCGGGGTGAGCAGCACCGCCAGGATCAGCGCCGGCAGATACCCGGTGAAGTACCCGCGCAGACCATCCAAACCGCGCACCACCACCGCGGCGGCGTCATCGCGATGTTCGGCCGCAGTGCGCGGATCGGCGGCGGTGACCGCGGTCAACACCTGGCCGGACAGTTCCGAGATCGCTGCGCTGGCATCGCGTTGCCCGATTCTGGCCTGCCACCAGGCCACCACACTGCGCACCGTCCACACCGCCGCCAAGGCCAGCAGCGTCGGTGCCCAGTGGCTCAGTGTGCGGCTGGCCGGGTCGGTGATCACGCCGGCCACGATCCGGGCGGTCAGCACCGCGCCGGCGATGGCACACCCCGCGATCAGCACACCGCAGCACACCGTGGCGGTCAGGTAGTGGCGCACCGCCAGCGAGGCCTGCCACAACCGGGGGTCGAGAGGTCCGCGGGCCAAGTGCGTCTCCCGACTCAGGACTGATCGATCTTGAGGCCGATCGACGCGGGTATCCGATCAGCCGAGATCCGTTGCCGGAACACCCAATACGTCCAGCCCTGATAGACCATCACCAGCGGGGCGAAGATGGCTGCGGCCCAGGTCATGATCTTCAGCGTGTATGGCGTCGACGAGGCGTTGTAGATGGTCAGACTCCACTCCGGGTTCAGCGTCGAGGGCACCAGGTTCGGGTAGAGGTCGCCGAACAGCATCAGGATCACCGCCAACACGGTCAGCGACGTCAGCACGAACGTCCAGCCGTCGCGGGCGCCGCCGAACAGCAACCCCACCGCGCCCAACAGCGCCGCCACGGCGATCCCGAACACCACCCAGGTCCACACCTCGCCGTAGGCCAGCTGGGTCCACAGTCCGAAACCGCCGACGATCACGACCACCGGGCCGGCGATGATGCGGCCGATCTTCAGGGCGTTGTCGCGAACCTCACCCGCGGTCTTGAGGGCCAGATAGGCCGCGCCGTGCAGCGCGAACAGTCCGCCGGTGGCCACCCCGCCGAGCACGGTGTATGGGTTGAGCACGTCGGTCACCGACAGATGCACCTGGTGGTTGGCATCCACCGGCAGACCGCGCAGCAGGATCGCGAACACCGTGCCCCACAGCACCGCGGGCAGCCAGGAGCCGATCGCGATGGCCAGGTCGGCGCGTCGCCGCCACACCGGGTCGTCGATCTTGCCGCGCCATTCGATCGCCACCACCCGCACGATCATCCCGAACAGGATCACCAGCAGCGGCAGGTACAGCCCGGAGAACACCGTGGCATACCAGCCGGGGAAGGCCGCGAACATGGCACCGGCCGCGGTGATCAGCCACACCTCGTTGCCGTCCCACACCGGTCCGATGGTGTGCAGCGCCGCGCGCTGATGGTTGTCGCGGTCGACATGGGCCATCCGGCCGAGCGGGGCCATCAGCATGCCGACGCCGAAGTCGAATCCCTCCAGCACGAAGAAGCCGATGAACAGCACCGCGACCAGGATGAACCACAGTTCCTGAAGTCCCATTCCAGTGTCCCTTCTGCGCGTCGACTCAGTACGCGAACGACAGCGGGGTCGGTTCGTCGTCGTCGCTGGGTTTCTCCGGCGCCGCGGGCTCGGCATCGTGTTCCTGCGGCCCGATCGCCACGTAGCGGCGCATCAGGTAGAACCAGATGACCGCCAGTACCGCGTAGGTCAGCGTGAACACCGTCAGCGACAGCCACACCATGCCCACCGAATGGTTGGACACCCCGTCTTGCACGGTGAGCCGGACCATTTGGTCGCCAGTGGGATTCGGTACCACCACCCAGGGTTGTCGACCCATCTCGGTGAAGATCCACCCGGCGCTGTTGGCCAGGAACGGTGTGGGGATGGTGATCAGCGCGAACTTGGAGAACCAGCGTTGGTCCGGGATCCGCCCGCCGCGGGTGAGCCACAGTGCCACCAGGGCGAACAGCACCGGGACCGCCAGCAGGCCGATCATCGCGCGGAACGCCCAGTAGGTGACGAACAGGTTGGGCCGGTAGTTGCCCGGGCCGAACCGCTCCTCGAAGTCGCGCTGCAGGTCCTCGACGCCCTCCAGCGTGACCCCGGACAATCGGCCCTCGGCGAGGAACGGCAACACGAAGGGCACGTCGATCACCCGGATGATGCCGTCGCAGTTGTTGTGCGTGCCGACGGTCAGGATGGAGAAGTTCGGATCGGTTTCGGTGTGGCACAACGATTCCGCCGACGCCATCTTCATCGGCTGCTGTTCGAACATCAGCTTGGCCTGGATGTCGCCGGTGAAGAAGAGCGCGATCGCGGCGACCAACGCCACCCAACACCCCAGGATGCAGGCCGGCCGGTACAGACCGGCCGTGACCGCCGGGTCGGTGGGCTTGTGCTCGGTATCGGCGTCGGCATCACCGTCAGTGTCAGCGGCCGCGGACGCTGTGGCGGGCACTGCGGCGGCGGGTCTGGTCTGGGCCCGACGGCTGCGCACCATCCACCATGCGCTGACCGCCGCGACGAAGGTGGCCGCGGTCAGGAACGCACCAGCCACCGCATGCAGGAACGCCCAGATCGCGGTGTTGTTGGTGAACAACTCGACGATGCTCTGCAATTCGGCGCGGCCGGTCTCCGGGTTGTAGCGAGTGCCGACCGGATGCTGCATGAACGAGTTGGCCGCGATGATGAAGAACGCCGACATGTTCACCGCTATCGCGACGATCCAGATACAGGCCAGGTGTATCAGTCGCGGTAGTCGGGTCCAGCCGAACAACCACAACCCGATGAACGTCGACTCGAAGAAGAAGGCGGCCAGACCCTCCATGGCCAGCGGTGCGCCGAAGACGTCGCCGACGAACCGCGAGTATTCGCTCCAGTTCATCCCGAACTGGAATTCCTGCACGATCCCGGTGGCCACCCCGATCGCGAAGTTGATCAGGAACAACTTGCCGAAGAACCGGGTCAGCCGGTACCACTCGTCGCGCCCCGTGACATGCCAGATGGTCTGCATCACCGCGATCAGCGGAGCCAATCCGATGGTGAGCGGTACGAAGATGAAGTGGTAGACGGTGGTGATACCGAACTGCCACCGGGAAACGTCTACTACGTCCATTTCAGGTCCATTTGCATCATCTCCGGGGCTGCGGGGTCAGCAAGACTACGACGGAGTGTAGTAGTTGTCGGTCGGGTGGACTAGGTGATGTTCAGCTCCTTGCCGGCGCGACGGATACCGAACGCGGTCACGATCTCCAACACGCCGATCACAACCAGCCAGATGCCGGCCACCCAGAACAGCGTGACGATCGAGATGTCCGGCCACGCCAACATCACGATCCCGGCCGCCAGACTCACCAACCCGAAGAAGATCGACAGGCCGCGACCCGGCAGGTCCGGATCGCTGACCGCCGACACCGTGGTGGCCACGCCACGGAAGATGAAGCCCACCGCAATCCAGATCGCCATCAGCAGTACGGCATAGCCTTCACCGAAGTGCCGGAACGCCAGCACCGCAAGGATCAGCGCGGCCGCGCCGCTGACGAACAGCAAGACGCGCCCGCCCGCACTGACGTGCAGACTGAACGCGAACACCACCTGCGCGACGCCGCTGATCAACAGATAGAGGCCAAACAGCACCGCTGCCACCACGATCGATTTGCCGGGCCAGGCCAGCAGCAAACCCCCGAGGATGACTGCCAACAATCCGGACAGCAGCGTCGTTTTCCACAAGTGGGGCAGCAGGCTTGGTACGAAAGTGGTCTCCATGCACGCAGTGTGACATAGAGCGCCGACGGAATCGGCGAATTGGCCCATCGCTCTATGCTGTGGAAATGGCGGCGCCCGATCCCACCACTCCGCTGTGGCGCGCGGCCCAAGTCTTCCGCTTGCTCAGCTTCGCCTACGCCACCGGGTTTCAGATCGTCAGCAACGACGAGTTCGAGCGACCGGTGTTGGCCTGGGTGCTGTTCGGACTGCTCTCGGCGTGGACGTTGGTCTGCGGGGTGGCCTATCTACAGGGCTTCGGCCGCCGCTGGAGCTGGGTGCTGGCCGAGTTCGCCGTGGTGGCCGCGCTGGTCGGTTCCACTGCCGTGGTGGCGTCGCCGCAGTGGATCGCCGACAACCAAGCCTGGCCGACCACGCTGTGGGCCACCAACGTGACGGTGTCGGCCGCCATCCTGGCCGGGCCGCTGCCCGGGATGGCCGCCGGGATCGGCGTGATGGCCGTGATCGCACTGCTCAAAGGCCACATCAATGTGGACTTGGCGCGCAACGCGACGATCGTGCTGCAGTTGGCCGTCGGTCTGGCGGTCGGCATGGCCGCGCAGACCGCGCGCCGGGTGCACGCCGAACTGGAACGCGCCGTGCGGATTTCGGCTGCGGTGGCCGAACGCGAGCGACTCGCCCGGCAGGTGCACGACGGCGTCATCCAGGTACTCGCCCTGGTCGCCAAGCGCGGACGCGAAATCGGGGGTCCGGCAGCCGAACTCGCCGTGCTGGCCGGTGAGCAGGAACGTGCGCTGCGACGCTTGGTCAGCGCCGCCGACGTGCCCGCCGATCATCAGCTGTCCGCCAGCGCCGAGTGGGTGGATCTGCGCGCGGCGATGAACCGTCGCTCCGGAGAGCGCGTCACGGTCAGCGTCCCCGGCACTGCGGTGCGCCTGCCCGGGCCGGTGGCCGAGGAAGTGGACGCCGCGGTCGGCAACATCCTGGACAACGTCCGCCTGCACGCCGGTCCGGATGCACGCGCTTATCTACTGGTCGAAGATCTCGGCGACGCGGTGACGGTCAGCGTGCGCGACGACGGCGTCGGTATTCCGGCCGGCCGGGTGGCCCAGGCCGCCGCCGACGGACGGATGGGGATCACGAAATCGATCGTCGGCCGGTTGGAAGCCCTGGGCGGAACGGCTGCACTACATTCCGAAGTCGGTGACGGCACCGAATGGGAACTCACGGTGCCCCGGCAGCGGACGGAGGACGGAGTCCACGATGACCGATGAACCCAAGCCGCTGACCGTCATGGTGGTCGACGACCACCCGATTTGGCGTGATGCGGTGGCCCGAGATCTGGAAGCCGATGGTTTCAAGGTGGTCGCGACGGCCGACGGCGCCGCCGCGGCCCGCCGCCGCGCCGCCGTGGTGCGCCCCGACGTGGTCGTGATGGACATGAACCTGGCCGACGGCGACGGTGTCAGCGCCACCGCGCAGGTGCTCGAGGTCTCGCCGACGTCGCGGGTGCTGGTGCTGTCGGCCTCCGGTGAACGCGACGACGTGCTGCAGGCGGTCAAGGCCGGTGCGACCGGCTATCTGGTCAAGAGCGCCTCCCGGGCCGAGTTGGCCGAAGCAGTGACTGCCACGGCGGCGAGTCGGGCGGTGTTCACCCCCGGGCTGGCCGGGTTGGTGCTCGGCGAGTACCGGCGCATCGCGCAGAAACCCAAGAAGGACGGGCCCACCCTGACCGAGCGCGAAACCGAGGTGCTGCGCCACGTCGCCAAGGGTTTGACCGCCAAGCAGATCGCGGCCAAACTCTCGGTCAGCCACCGCACCGTGGAGAACCACGTGCAGGCCACGTTCCGAAAGCTGCAGCTGGCCAACCGCGTCGAACTCACCCGATACGCGATCGAGCACGGCCTGGACAAAGATCCGGGAACTACCTAGCCCGGTCCGGTAGTCCTACTCATTCGCCGGTGCGCGGTGCCGCGCGACCATTTCGGTATGACTGTGCAACAGCAGGCCGCCGTTCAGGCACTGTCCGAAGAGTTCAGCGCGATCTCCACGCACCTGGCGCGGATGGGCGCCAAACTCACCGAACTGCAACAGAGTTTCGTCGTGACGCCGGACCCGCTGCACACCGCCGCCCCGATGCCGATGCCAACCCAGCCGCCACCCCCGGTCGCGGCGGCCGCCCCGATGCCCTACCCCTATCCCCAGCCGACGTTTCCGCCGCCGCCGTCGGCGTACCCTCCGGTGCGGCCCACGCGACCCGCACCGCCGCGCCCGCCGATCACCGAACGTCTGCGCGGGGACACCGATCAGGGCTGGATCGGGAAGTTGCTCGCGGTGGCCGGGGTCGCCGTCACGCTGGTCGGCGTCGTGTTGTTGCTCGTGCTCGCCGCGCAGGCCGGCCTGCTGCGCCCGGAGATCCGGGTCGCGGGTGGCGCGCTGTTCGCGGGTGCGCTGGTGGGAGCCGCGGTCTGGTGGAATCGCCGGCCCGGCGGTCGCACCGGTGCCATCGCCTTGGCCGCCACCGGATTGGCCGCGGCCTACCTGGACGTCTTGGCGCTCACCACGATCTACGAGTGGCTGCCGCCGGTTCCGGGTCTGCTGCTGGCATCGCTGATCGGTGGCGGTGGTCTGCTGCTGGCCCGGGTTTGGGATTCCCAGCAGTTGGCGCTGTTGGTGATCGTCCCGCTGATCGTGCTGGCACCGGTGATCACCGGCGGAGTCACCCTGCTGGCGGTGGGGTTCATGATCGTGCTGTCGGCCGCCGCGCTGCCGGTGCAGGTGGGCAAGGACTGGGTCTGGATGCACGCGGCCCGGACCGTCGCGGTGACGTTGCCGGTGGCGGGTGCCTTGGCCTCAGCGGCGTGGGGTTCGACCGAGAGCGCCGGGTTGCTGGCCGGCGCCGCCGTCGTCGCCGCGATCCTGGCGGTGGTCTCCACCGTGGTGCTGTTGCCGAGTGCGGCACCCGGCAAGCGAGTGATGCTGGCACTGATCGGTGCCGGCGGTGTGGGCCCGGCGTTGCTGACCGGAATCGCAGTGCCAGCGGTGCCGGCCGCGTCGATCGCGGCGGCGATCGCCGTTGCGCTGCTCGGTGTCGTCGCGGCAGGGCCCAATCTGCCCGGAACGACGGGTCCGGTGGCTCGAGTCTGGTCCGGTCTGGCGGCCGTCGCGGGTGTGGTCGCGGTGACCGTCGCCTTCGACGGGCCGGTGGTGGTTCCGGTGCTGCTCGGCATGGCGACCGTCATCGGGCTGGGCGCCCGTCGGCATGCTGCTGCGTTGTGGGCGGCGTCGGGGTACGCGGTCCTGGGTGGCCTGGGCTATCTGAGCTATGCGTCGCCGGAGGCGCTGCTCCGCCCCTGGCAACCCTCCGGCGCGCTGGCGGCCACCATCTTGACCAGCTCGGTGTTGGCCGTGACCGCTGCCGCGACGATCGCCTGGGCGTTGCTGGAACGGTCTCGGAGTTCGGAAGCCACGCAATGGATCTGGGCCACCCTCGCGATCGTCGGCGGTTATGCGGTGACGACCTTCACGGTCACCGCGGGGGTGCTGCTCGGCGGCACCGGAGCTGGTTTCCTGGCCGGCCACATGGCCGCGACGATCTGCTGGATCGGCGCTGCGGCAGCACTTTTCGTGGTGGCGTTGCGGGTTCCGGATCGAGAAGCGCGCACCGTGCCGCTGCTCGGTGGTCTGGCGCTGACGGCGGCGGCCACTGCCAAACTGTTCCTGTTCGATCTGGGCACGCTCGACGGTATGTTCCGGGTGGCGGCCTTCATCGTGGTCGGTCTGATCCTGCTCGGCATGGGTGCCGGTTACGCCCGCAGCCTGGCGGCCCAAGACCGCAACCACAGCTCATGAAGTGACCAGTCTCACCTTCTGCGACGGAAGGTTTCGGTGTGACTCGGCGTTACACCTTATAAGCCCTCAGGACGAAAGGAGATGTGTTCATGTCTGTTTCGAACACCATCGTCAAGAACAACCGACGCGAAGCCGCGGAGATTTCCGGCTTTGCGCCGTCGCCCATCTTCATGGACAGCCTGCAGCGGGTCCTGGTGGACCTGATCGAACTACAGCTGCAGGGCAAGCAGGCGCACTGGAACGTCGTCGGCACCAACTTCCGCGACTTGCACTTGCAGCTCGACGAATTAGTCGACGCGGTACGACTAGCCAGTGACGAGATCGCCGAGCGGATGCGCGCCTTCTACGGCCTGCCCGACGGCCGGACCGACACCGTGGCAGCCACCACGACGCTGCCGCAGTTCCCGCCGCACGAGCAGAACACCGCCGAGGTGGTCGACATGATCACCACCCGGATTCAGGCCGCCGTCGCGACCATGCGCGACGTGCACGACGCCGTCGACGCCGAGGATCCGAGTACTGCCGACCTGCTACACCAGCACATCATCGAGTTGGAGAAGCTGGCCTGGCTGATCGCTTCGGAGAACCGCAAGGTCTAACTCACGGCAGCGCCGCCGACCGGTCATCCGGTCGGCGGTTTGTCGTCTCCGGGTGGGTATTCCGCGGTCCCAGCAGATACCAGGTCCGCATCAAACCCTTGCCCTTCACGTTGATCTCGCCGCGTTCCTCGAACTCGAAGGTGTCGGCGAGCCTGGCGCGCACCGCATCTGGGACCTGGATGCGGCCGGCCTGATCGGTGCTCTCCATCCGGGAAGCCACGTTGACCGCGTCGCCCCACACGTCGTAGAAGAACTTTCGCGCACCCACCACGCCGGCCACCACGGGCCCGGCGGCGATGCCGATCCGCATCGGCACCGGAGCGTCGGTGGGGTCGCGCATGGTGTCGACCGTTCGGGCGATGTCCAAGGCGAAGGCGGCGAGCGCCTCGAGGTGATCGGACCGCTGGTCGGGTACGCCACTGACCACCATGTACGAATCACCCGTCGTCTTGATCTTCTCCAATCCGTGCGCGTCGGCGATCCGGTCGAACTCGGTGTACAGCTGATCCAGGAACGCGACCAGGTCAGCCGGCGCCATGTGACTGGCCCGCTCGGTGTAGCCGGCGATGTCGGCGAACAGGATCGAGGCATCGTCGTAACGATCGGCGATGATGGCGTGCTCGGGGTCTTTGAGGCGTTCGGCCACGCTGGTCGGAAGGATGTTGGCCAACAAGCGTTCTGAGCGTTCGTACTCCTGCTGCATGGCTCGTTCGGCGCGGGCCGTCTCCCGCAGCGCGTACCAGACCGCCGAGAACGCCATCACCGACGCAGTGATCACCGACGTCGTGAACGCCACCGACAACGTCCAATCCGGTTGCAGCCCAGTGCTGTACGGAGTGGTCAGGCGCAACGCGATGGCGGTCAGCACCCCGATGGCGGCGAGCGCACCGGCCAACCGGATGCGCTCGATGCCCAACACCAGCACCACGATCGTCGCTGCCACCGGGTAGTAGAGCAGCAGGCCCCCACCGGTGCCGGAGGTCACCGTGATGAAGGCCAGCGAGCCGTAGGCCAGCGCCACGAACGCCAGCGGCGCGACCAACTCGCCGAACCGGCGCAGCAGCGGAATCAGCAGGAAGCCCGCCGCGGAGGCCAGGTTGAGCACGCACAGCACGAGCACCCGCGGGTTATCGGTTACCAGCAGTTGGAAGATGCCGAACCCGCCGGCCACCAGGGCCGCGATCCTGGTGGTGATCATCAGCACTCGGTGCTGCCGGTCAATGCGGTCGGCATAGTGCGCGTCGGCGGCCGGGGCGCACATGTGCGACTGGCGTACTTGGGCGTTCGTCAGTGCTTCCGCGGCGCACCACTTGTTCGCCACGGTTTCAGCGTAGCGCCGCAGTTGCCGCCGGTCAGGTAGTCGCCAAGACCAACCGGACGGCATGCCCGACGACGGCGTCGAGATCCTCGCCGAGGTTGCCGGACAACCACTGATGAGCCAACTCGGCCATCGCGCCGGTGTACATCGCGGCGGCCACCTGAGTGGCGACCGGTGCGGTGCGCGGGTGCACTTCCCGGTGCGCCGCGAGCAGCATCTGCCGCAGCACGTCCTGGGCCTGCTCGCGTCGGGCCGCCAGCACCGGATTGGCGCGGGCGTCGGTGAACAACACCCGGCCCCGGCGCGGATCTGCCGAGCTGAAGCCCAGCACGGTGCGGATCCCGGCCGCCAGCCGGGCAGCATCGGAGTGACCTGCTGCGTCGGCGTCAGCGATGGCGGCGGTCACCTCGGCGTTGAGTTCGGCCGAGACCTTGTCGTAGACCGCGCCGAGCAACTCGTTGATGTCGCTGAAACTCTCGTAGAAGTAGCGGGTGTGCAGTGCGCACTCCCGGCATACGGAGCGGACCGAGACCGCGGCCTCGCCACCAGCGCCGAACAGCGAGTAGGCGGCGTCGGTGAGCAGAGTGCGGCGCTCGGCGCGCCGGTCGGTCAACGGAACGCCGGCCCACCGGGTGGGACTCGACATGGCATGAGCGTAACCGCCGAAGGTCTGGCCACATGCGTATCCAAAATTGTAGGCTTGGGAGATGCACCTGCCCCATCAGCTCTTGCAGCAACGCATCACGTCGTTCTACGACGCCGAGATCCGCAGTCGTTACTTCCGCGGACTCGACTTCGCCGGACCGCAGGGCGACCCGGGCTGGTTCGGTCCGGGCAGTGCGGTCTGGCATGTGCACTCGCACACTCCGGCGCTGATCTTCGGCCTGCAGTGCGCGGCCTACCTGGAGCGGTTCGACCCCAGCATCTTCTGGATGGGGATCCAGCACTCGCGGTTGGTGGGCGACGGCACCGACGGCGTCACGCATCTGCACATCGACCCGGAAGGTGCGGCGGTCCGGTTGGGGCATTCGGTCTCCTTCTTCATCGCCACCGCCTACGGCTCGACCGAGACCGCCGAACGCGTGACCAGCACCGTGCGCGCCATGCATCACACCATCAAGGGGCAGCGGCCCGACGGCTTGCGCTACGACGCCGACGACCCGGAATGGCTGCGTTGGAACTACGCGACGGTGGTGTGGGGGATTGGCACCGCGCATGAGTACTACCATCCGAATCCGTTGCGGGGCAAGAAGATCGACCGGTATTACCGGGAGTTCGTCAAGGTGGGTCATGCCCTGGGTGGGACGGATCTGCCGGAGACCAAGGCCGACACGCTGGACTGCCTGAAGTCCTATCTGCCCAAGCTGGCGCTCACCTACGGCGCCGCCATGGCCACCAATTCCAACCTGGGCGGAGCCAACGGGCCGGCGGGTCCGCCCGGGGGTGACTTCTTGGACTGGGCGGTCCGCGACACCATGCCCAGTTGGGCTGCTGCGATGGTCATGCACCGCACGCCCAACCCGATCGAGCGGACCTTGCGGCAGGCGTCGGTGTGGTCGGTGATCAACGGCGTCCATCTGGCGATGGGACCGCTGCCGGAGTTCCAGCAGGCTCGGCAGCGGGTCCGCGCGGGGCGGCTGGCCAAACCGACGTCGCCGAGCTATGTGCTCGGGTCGGACCCGGCGCGTAGCCGGACCCAGGTCGAACAGATGGCCTGACGCCGTCGCTGAGGTGCCGGACTAGAGTCGCGGCGTGCCCAGGATCAGCGCTTCCTCGGTCGAGGAGCACCGCGAGCAGGTTCGGCGTCGTGTTTTCGACGCGTTCGCGGCGCTGATGGCCGAGCACAGCTTCGATGCCATCACGATGGCCAAGTTGGCGGCCGCGGCCGGGATCGGGCGCACTGCGATCTACCACCACTTCGCTGACAAAGAGGCCGTCGTGGTGGCGTTCGCTTCGGATGAGACCGCGCGCTACATCGACGGGCTACGCGCCGCGCTGGCCGGTGTCCAGGCGCCCGCGGACCGGCTGGCCGTTTATGTGCGCCATCAGCTCGGTGCCGGCCAGCAGTTCCACATCGGACTGGGGAACCAGCTGTACAGCGCGTTGTCCGAGGAGACCCGGCTGGCCATCCGCGATCATGTGGTGGCGATCGAAGCCGTACTGCGCGAGATCTTGGCCGATGGCGTCGCGGCAGGGGATTTCGTCGTCGACGAACCCGCGGTGACCATGTCGTTGATCCACGCCTGCTTGGCGCCGCGACATTTGGCATCGGATGCCGTCGAGGCCTTCGTGCTGCGTGCCGTCGGTCTTCCGCCGAGCGCGGTTCAGTGTGCCGAACTCAATCGAAGCCGGGTTGCCGGCGGGCTCGGCGTGTAGGTCCGGCCGCGCCAGGGTAGGCAGCAGTTGCCGACGAAATCGTGTTAGGTTTTGACGAGTTGTCAGTATCGTTCTGACGCTTTGTCACTCGAAGTTCCTCGATAGACGACACGGAGCGCGTATGACTGTTGCTGCCACCTCTGTACCGGAAGCGACCGACTCGCTGTCGGTGGCGATGAAGACGGGTTCGGCTGCCGAGCATGACGATGCCGAGAATTCGAAGTTCGTTTCCGAGCTGCTCGACGGCCGGGTCAACGAGCAGGGTTACGTCGATTATCTGCTCCGGTTGCGGCTGATCTATGCGGCCATGGAGGAGGCGGTGCGCGATCATCGGAATGACCCGTTGGTGGCGGCCGTGTACGACCCGGCGCTGGAGCGGGTGGCGGCGATCGATGCGGATCTAGACCATTGGGCACCGGGGGTGTCGCGCGAAGTCGATTCTCCGGCCGCGGCGGCCTATCGCGACCGTATTGCAGGTCGCAGCTGGGGCGGCGATCTGATCGCTCATCACTACGCCCGGTATCTGGGTGACCTGTCCGGCGGGCAAGCCATCGGCCGCATTCTGGATCGCACCTTCGAGCTCGGTGGTGCCGGGCTGAATTTCTATGAATTCCCCTTGCGGGCAAAGCCTTACAAGGACGCGTACCGCGCCAAACTGGATGGTCTCGATCTGGACGCCGCCGACACCGCACGGGTGGTCGACGAAGTGAAGCTTGCGTTCCGGTTGAACCACACACTGTTCGCCGAACTGGGCCAAAAGCTGCCTGCCTATCGGCGCTGATATTTCGTCGCACTTCCATCGGGACGCCTTCGTTTAGAACGGTGGTTTGTTGGGGTCGTTGCTGACGTTGGGGCTTCGGGTGTCTTTGTCGGCCTGGGTGTTCGGGTTCTGCTCAGCCGGCAGGTCCTGTTCCAGTCCTGCTTCCTGTTCCAGTCCTGGTCGTTGGTCTTGGGTTGGTTCTTTGGGCGGTGGTGTTCGGTGTTTTTTGCGGGTGGCGTTGTTGTGGGCGCGTTCGGTTTTGCGGCGTTGGGCGGTTTCGGCGGCACGGGTGCGTCGACGCGTGGGCATCCTGAGGCCGCGGTCACCCTGGCTGGGGGTGGTCGGCGGAGGCTGATAGTTGGTCGGCGCCGGGGTGGTGGTGTCGAAGTCCGGCAGCGGCAGACGGCAGCCCGGAATTGTTCGGTATTGGTGGCCGGTGGGGCTGGTCCAGATGATGGTGCCGTCGGGTAGTTGGCGATCGGTCCAGTCGGTCCAGAAGGTGCGCAAC